>CBDDRQ010000030.1:0-82387 GCA_965233125.1 uncultured bacterium | reverse complement strand
CAGCTCGAGGATCTCGCCCTTCACGTCCACCGTGATCTTCTTCGAGAGGTCGCCCGCCGCCACCGCCTTGGTCACGTCGGCGATGTTCCGCACCTGGGAGGTCAGGTTGCCGGCCATCGAGTTCACGTTGTCGGTCAGGTCCTTCCAGGTACCGGCCACGCCCTGCACATCCGCCTGTCCGCCGAGCTTTCCTTCGGTTCCCACCTCGCGCGCCACCCGCGTCACTTCCGCGGCGAACGACGAGAGCTGGTCCACCATCGTGTTGATGGTGTTCTTCAGCTCCAGAATTTCGCCCTTCACGTCCACCGTGATCTTCTTGGAAAGGTCGCCCGCCGCCACCGCCTTCGTCACGTCCGCGATGTTCCGTACCTGGGAGGTCAGGTTGCCGGCCATCGAGTTCACGTTGTCGGTCAGGTCTTTCCACGTGCCCGACACGCCTCGCACCTCGGCCTGTCCGCCGAGCTTGCCTTCGGTTCCCACCTCGCGCGCTACGCGCGTCACCTCCGCGGCGAACGAGCGCAGCTGGTCCACCATGGTGTTGATGGTGCTCTTCAGGGTCAGGAACTCGCCCTTCACGTCGACGTCGATCTTCTTCGACAGGTCGCCTTTCGCCACCGCCGTGGTCACGTCGGCGATGTTGCGCACCTGCGAGGTGAGGTTGCCCGCCATCGAGTTGACGTTGTCGGTGAGGTCCTTCCATACGCCGGCGACGCCCTTCACCTTCGCCTGGCCGCCGAGCTTGCCCTCGGTGCCGACCTCGCGCGCGACCCGCGTCACCTCGGCGGAGAAATCGCCGAGCTGGTCCACCATGCGGTTGATGATGCGGGCGTTGCGCAGGAACTCGCCCTCGAGCGGGCGGCCGTCGACCTCCAGCGCCATCGACTTGGAGAGATCGCCCTGCGCCACGGCGCCGATCACGCGCGCCGCCTCGTTGGTCGGGTGCACGAGGTCGTCGATGAGCGCGTTGATGCTGTCGACCTTCTGCGCCCAGAAGCCGCGCACGCCCGGCAGCGACGCGCGCTTCCTGAGCTTGCCCTCCTTGCCGACCTTCTGCGCGAGCCGCGCGAACTCCTCCGCCATGGCCACGTTCTGCTCGACCAGCTCGTTGAACACCTCGGCCACCCTGCCGAACGCCGGCGTGCCGGCGAGGGGCAGCTTCGCCTTGGCGTCGCCGCGGCGCAGCGCGACGAGCGCGCCGTGGATGAGCGTCAGTTCTTCGGCATGGCCGACGGCGGAGACTTCGGATCCCTTGAGCGGAAAGTTCACGCTTCACCTCTTCTGGTCACTCGCGCGCGCAAGCCTACCAAGCAAGGCCTGTAGACAGGCATCGACGCTGCTGTGGTGCATTCCGCTACAGCGCAATCACGCGCGTCGTGACTGGACGACGCGCAACGCGCGCAGCCATCGCCGACGTATGATCGGGCGATGCTGCGACTGTCGCCCGGAGAAGACAGCAGGGACGCCCCCCGGCGCGGCGGCGCGCAGGCGCCCCAGGCGCGCGCCGGGCGTGCGCTGCGAATCCTCATCGCGGACGACGATGCCGATACCGTCGAGACGCTCGCCACGCTGCTCAAGCTCGAGGGCCACGAGGTGCGCGAGGCGCTCGGGGGCGCCGAGGCCGTGGAGGCCGAGCGCAACTTCGCGCCCGACGCGGTGCTGCTCGACATCGGCATGCCGCATGTCACCGGCTACGAGGTGGCGCGGCGCGTGCGCGAGCGCCATGCGCGCGACGGCAGGCCCGGGCCGCTCCTCATCGCGGTGACCTGCTACCAGCAACCCTCCGACAAGATCCTCGCGCAGCTCTGCGGCTTCGATCACCACCTCGGCAAGCCCTTCGACACGAAGGCGCTCCTGAAGCTGCTGCAGCCGCGCTGAATCCCGGGGGCGGCATGCAATCGCCATGCCGCCGGCGCCAACGCGTTGTTTCCGCGCGTGGCGAATTCGAGCTACAAAATTTACCGGCCCGGCGCGACTTGAGCGCGCGCGCGGGGCGGACGCATGATGCCCAATGCGCACCGGAGCCTCGCGTGCCGCCGACTGCCCGATCGCCGCCCCCGCGCGGCGCACGGTCCACGCGCGCACCCTGCACCGCGCCTGCCTCGTCCTCGGCGGCGTGGCGCAGCTCGCGGCGCAGCTCCGGGCCTCGGAAGCCGCGGTGCGCAGCTGGATCGAGGGCATCGACGAGCCGCCCGAGAGCGCGTTCCTCGCCGCGATCGAAGTCCTCCTGCTCAACGCCGAAGAGCGCAACGGCACAGCAAGCTGAAGACCGCGCCGGCCGTCCCTGTCGGGACCTGCCTGTCAGAAGCGCCCGGAAAAATTTGTGGTGACGCGCGCGATTGTGCGTCTCGCGGACTTGGGCAATGATTCCCCCATGGCTGCGAGCGTACAGATCCGGGCGTTGCAGAAGGCGGTGGAGCTCGCCGGCGGCCGCCGCGCGCTGGCCGAGCGCCTCGCCCTGAAGGCCGGCGACATCGACAGATGGCTGAGCGGCAAGCACGAGCTGCCGCGGGACGTCTTCCTGCGGGTGGTCGAGTTCCTCATCGACGAGCTCACGCCCGAGGGCGACGACGCGGACGCCGGCGAGCCGCCGGCCCCCCGCTCCTCCTCGGCCTGGTCGCCCCAGGACCGCGATTGATATAGTTCGCCCCGGGAGGGAGCGAATGACCGAAAGCCGCACGATCCGGCTGGTGCGCGTGCCGGAATGCGACCTGGCGCGCGGGCGCGCCCGCAAGTCCGTCTACGTGAGAACGCTGCACCGCGCCTGCGTCATCCTCGGCGGCTTCGACGCGCTGGCTCGCCACCTCGGCGTGCCCGGCGCCGAGCTCAGGCCCTGGCTGCAGGGACGGACCGAGCCGCCCTACCCGCTGTTCCTCGCCGCCGTGGAGATCCTGCTGCTCGACGCGGAAAGATCAGGCGCCTCGAACTGAAAGGAGCGGCGGCAGGCTCGCGGTCAGCTCGCGCTTGGAGACGAAGGCGATGGCGCCGGCCTCGAGCGCCGCGATGCGCAGGACTTCCGAGTCGTTAAGCGACATCACCACGATGCGGCAGGCGGGGCAGGCCCGGCGCAGCGCGCGCGCCACCTCGATGCCGTTGGGCCCGGGCAGCTCCAGGTTGACGAGCGCGAAATCGAGCGTCGCCCGCCCGGCCGCCTGCAGGGCTTCTTCCATGCCGCGGGCCTCGCTCAGCTTCAAGGGCGGGAAGGAGGTGAGGAGCCAGTCGCGCAGCGCCGAGCGGACCTCGTGGTGTTCCTCGACCAGGAGCAGCGATGCCCGCATGAGCAGGCATGCTAGCCGCCCCCCGGTTGCGCCGAAGCCGGGAAGTCAGGACAGAGCGCGTAGGGCGAGCCCCGACAGCAGCGACTGCAGGGCGCCGATGTCGGCGGGCTTGATGAGGTGGTGGTCGAAGCCCGCCTCGCGCGCGCGCCGGCGGTCCTCCTCCTGCCCCCAGCCGGTCAGGGCGATGAGCGGCACGCCGCGCCCCGCGGGCCGGCCGCGGATCGCACGCGCCACGTCGTAGCCGTTCATTCCCGGCATGCCGATGTCGAGCAGCACGATGGCCGGCCGGTAGGACTCGAAGGCCTCGAGCGCGCCGGGGCCGTCGTGCGCCACCGCGACGTCGGCGCCGAGGAACTTGAGCAGCATGCCCAGGCTGTTCGCGGCGTCGCGGTTGTCGTCGACCACCAGCACGCGCCGTGGCGGCGCGGCCTGCTCCGGCCGGGCGCTCGCGCGCTCGGGCAGGGCGTGCGCGGCGGGCCCGAGCGGCAGGCGCACCGTGAAGCGGCTGCCGCGGTCGCGCCCGGCGCTCTCCGCGCGCACGTTGCCGCCGTGCATCTCGAGCAGCCGCCGCACGAGAGCGAGGCCGATGCCCAGCCCCCCCTGGCTGCGCCGGGAGGTGCGCTCGCCCTGGCTGAACATCTCGAACAGGCGCGGCAGCTCGGCGGGGTCGATGCCCTCGCCGGTGTCGGACACCTCGACCACAGCCTCGCCCCCCTCGCGCCGCGCCGCGACCGAGACGGCGCCGCCGGGCGGCGTATAGCGCGCCGCGTTGTTGAGGAGGTTGGCGAACACCTGCGCGAGGCGCACCGGGTCCGCCTCGAGCACGATCGGCGCCCCGGGCAGCGAGACGCTCAGGCGGTGCTGCGCGGCGGCGATGAGCGGCTCGCTGGTCTCGAGGGCGTTGCGCAGCACCGCCTGCAGCTCGATCGGCTCGCGGCGCAGCTCGAAGCTGCCGCGCGCGATGCGCGAGGTCTCCATCAGGTCGTCGACCAGCCGCACCAGGTGGTTCACCTGGCGCTCCATCATCTCGTGGATCGGCTCGAGGCGCCCGCCGGCGCCCGCCTGGCGCAGCAGGTGCAGCGAGTTGCGCAGCGGCGCGAGCGGGTTGCGCAGCTCGTGCGAGAGCGTGGCGAGGAACTCGTCCTTCGCGCGGTCGGCCTCGCGCAGCGCCGCCTCCATCTGCTTGCGCTCGGTGATGTCGATGCCGCTCGACTGCGCCTCCAGCACCCGCCCGGCGGCGTCGAAGGCGAGCGCGCGGTTGGTCCACAGCGTCCAGCGCTCGCCGGCCGTAGTCTCGAAGCGGTTCTCGATGCGGATCTCGGACGCCGCGGGCGTCAGGCGCTCGAGCATGGCGCGTACCGCGGCCCGGTCGGCTTCCGGCACGAATTCCCAGAAGCTTCGTCCCGAGAGCGCTTGTGGCGTGGTGCCCCGCGCGGCCGCGTAAGCGGCATTGACGAAAAGAATGGTGCCGTCCAGGCGAAAGCGGCACACCATCTCGGTCAGGCTGTCGAGGACCGAGCGGTAGATTTCCTCGGTCTGCCCGGGGGCTACTCCCTTGGGTCCCATGGGCCCGATTCTAGGAACGGGCGGGCGCGCGCGTATGTCGGAATTTGCCCGACATGCCCGGCCGCGCCGCCGGCGCGGCCGGCGCGCCTTCAGTGCCCGCGCGTCGAGTGCAGGCCCGGGGCGGGAACGTCCAGCGGCTGGGTCCGGTCGGCAAGCTCCGAGCGGATGTACTTCGCGAGCGCGATGATCATGCGCTGGCGCTCCCGGGTCAGGTTCTTCGGGAACTCCTCCAGCGTGAGCCGCGCCTGCTCCTCGATCTGGTCGAGCTTCGAGATCAGTTCTTCTTGGTTCATGGCGCCACCCTACCGCAGCCGGCGCACCCGGTCTGTCGGGGCGCCCGGCAAGCGCTGTAGCGGTATCGCTACGCTCAGCCCTTGCCGCCGCCCTCGTCGAGGGACACCAGCCCGCGCTGGATGGCGAAGCGCACCAGGCCGGCGACGTCGCGGATGCCGAGCTTCTCGACCAGGCGCGCGCGGTAGGTCTCCACGGTCTTCTGCGAGAGCGACAGGCGCTGCGCGATCTCGGCGCCGGTGCGGCCCTCGGCCAGGAGCTGCAGCACCTCGCGCTCGCGCGCCGAGAGGCGCGAGAGCAGGTCGCCCGCCTTGTCGTCGGCGTAGTCGTCGATCACCACGTCGGCGACGCGCGGGCTGAGGTAGCGGCCGCCGCCGAACACGGCGCGGATCGCCTCCACCACTTCCTTGGCGGCCGAGCGTTTGACCACATAGCCCGCAGCACCCGCCTTCAAGGCGCGGCGCACGTACTCGCGGTCGGAGTACATGGAGAGCACGATGACGCGGCACTTCGCGTCGCGCTCGAGGATGGCGCGCGTCGCGTCCGCGCCGTTCAGCTCCGGCATGGAGAGATCCATCAGCACCACGTCGGGCTGCGCCTCGCGCGCGACGCGCACCGCCTCGCGGCCGTCGGCGGCGATCGCCACCACCTGCATGTCGGCCTGCGCCTCGATCAGGTGCTTGAGGCCCTCGGCCACGACGCCGTGGTCGTCGGCGATGAGGATGCGAATCACAGCGGCACCTCCACCCTCACCGACGCCCCCTTGCCGGGCGCACTGAGGACGCTCAGCGCCCCGCCCGCGGCGTCGATGCGCTCGCGCATCGAGCGCAAGCCCAGCCGCGTGGTCGGCGCCGCCGGGTCGAAGCCGCGGCCGTCATCCGTGATCGTCAGGATGAACCGGTTCTCGCTCACGTCGAGGAAGATCTTCGCCTGGGTCGCCCGCGCGTGCTTGGCGACGTTGCTGAGCGCCTCCTGGGCGATGCGAAAGAGGGTTACCGCCGCTTCCGGCGCGAGGCTGCGCGTGCGCTCCCTGGCGCGGTCCTCGTAGTCCACGCGCAGGTGCGTGCGGCGCACGAACTCCTCCGCGTGCCAGCCGAGCGCCGCGCCCAACCCGTACTCGTCGAGCAGCGGCGGGCGCAGGTCGGCCATCACGTTCTCGATGGTCTGCAGGGTGCCGTCGACCAGCGCGAGCGAGTCGCGCAGGCGCACGCGCACCTCGCGCGGCGCCTGCTCGCCCAGCATGCCCAGCACGATGTCGAGGTTGATGTTGAGCGCAGAGAGGTTCTGCCCGACGCGGTCGTGCAGCTCGCGCGCGATGCGCCGGCGCTCGGCCTCCTCGGCCTCGACCAGGCGCCGCGAGAGCCGCGAGAGCGTCTCGGCCGCCGCGCGCAGGCGCTCTTCCGCGGCCTTCTGCTCGGTGACGTCGAAGCAGGCGCCCAGCATCTTGAGCGCCCGGCCGGCCTCGGACTTCACCACCTCGCCCTGGCTGCGCAGCACGCGCTGCGCGCCGTCGAAGCGCACGATGCGCTCCTCCAGCCGGAAGCCGCGGCCGTCGACCAGCGCCGCGGCCACCGTCTCGCTCACGCGGGCGCGGTCATCGGGATGCACGCGCCCGAGGTAGCCTTCGAAGGAAGGGCGGAAGCTCGCCGGATCGGCGCCGTAGATGCGGTAGAGCTCATCGGACCAGTGCAGCCGCCCGCTCGCCGGGTCCCACTCCCAGCAGCCCAGGCCCGCCACCTTCTGCGCCTCCTCGAGCAGCGTGCGGCTCTCGCGCAGCGCCTGCTCCGCGCGCTTCCTCTCGGTGATGTCGAAGATCATGCCGCCGACGCCCTCGAGCGCCGGAAACTTGACCACCATGGCGATGCTTTCCGCGCCCATCGAGGGGAAGGTCGCCTCGAACTGCAGCGGCTGCCCGCTCGCCAGCACGTGCGCGTCGTTGGCGGCGAGGGCGAGCGCGTGCGGCTGCGGAAAGAGCTCGGCGTCGGTGCGGCCGATGACCTGCTCGCGGCGCAGGGCGAAGCGCTGCAGGAACTGCGGGTTGACGAAGCGATAGCGCCCTTCGCGGTCCTTGACGAACATGACCGCGGGCGAATGCTCGGTGAAGGCCTCGAGCAGGGCTTCGCCGGCGGCCGGCGAACGCGCCTGCTCGCGGAGGTCGAGTTCCATGGCCGAAGAATGATAAACCTATAATGCGCCATGGCTTCGAGGATCCTCGTGGTCGAGGACGACGAGAGCATGCGCGAGCTGCTGCGCCTGCACCTGGAGCATGCGGGCTACGAGGTCGCGGTCACCGAGGACGGCGTCGGCGCGGGCTACGCCGTGCTGCGCTCGCCCCCCGACCTCATCGTCTGCGACGTCGACATGCCCAACATGGACGGCTTCCAGCTGGTGGAGGCCCTGCGCGCCGACGCGGCGCTGCCGCGCATGCCGGTGATCTTCCTCACCTCCGTCGAGGACGGCGCGGCGCGCGCGACGGCGCTCGGCGCCGCCGACTACATCCTCAAGCCGGTGCTCGTCGACCGGCTCCTGAAGTCGGTGCAGAAGGCCCTCGGCGGCGGCTAGCGCAGGCATGGACGCGCCCGGGCTCGAGGAGATTCGTCAGGCGGCGGCCCGCCTGAAAGGCGCGATCGAGCACACGCCGTGCGTGCACAGCCGCACGCTCTCGCGCCTCACCGGCGCGGAAGTGTTCCTCAAGCTCGAGAACCTGCAGTTCACCGCCTCGTTCAAGGAGCGCGGCGCGCTGAACCGGCTGCTCGCGCTCCCGGAATCCGAGCGCCGGCGCGGCGTGATCGCGATGAGCGCCGGCAACCACGCGCAGGCGGTCGCCTACCACGCCGCGCGCCTGGGGATCCGCGCGGTGATCGTCATGCCCAGGGGCTCGCCCAACTCCAAGATCCGCAACACCGAGGTGCACGGCGCGCAGGTCGTGCTCGAGGGCGAGTCGCTCGCCGAGGCCGGCCGCCACGCGAGCGAGATCGCCGCGCGCGAAGGGCTCGTCTTCGTCCATCCCTACGAGGACCCGCTCGTCGTCGCCGGCCAGGGCACGGTCGCCCTGGAGATGCTCGAAGCGGTGCCGGAGCTCGACGCGCTGGTGGTGCCGGTGGGCGGCGGGGGCCTGGTCTCGGGCATCGCCATCGCCGCAAAGGCGCTGAAGCCGCTGATCACGGTCTACGGCGTCGAGTCCCGCAGCTACCCTTCGATGCACCAGCGGCTCGCCGGGCTGCCGGTCAAGGTCGGCGGCGACACCATCGCCGAGGGCATCGCCGTGAAGGACGTCGGCGACATCGCCTTCGACGTGGTGCGGCGGCTGGTCGAGGAGGTGTTCGTGGTCGAGGAGGAGACCATCGAGCGCGCGGTGGTGGCGCTGATCGAGATCGAGAAGACCGTGGCCGAGGGCGCCGGCGCCGCCGGGCTCGCGGCGCTGCTCGAGCACCCGGGGCGATTCGCCGGCAGGCGCGTCGGCCTGCCGGTCTCGGGGGGCAACATCGACAGCCGCGTCCTCGCCTCGGTGCTGATGCGCGGCCTCGTGCGCGACGGGCGCCTCGCGCGCCTGCGCGTCACCCTGCCCGACGTCTCGGGCAGCCTCGCCAAGGTGGCCGCGCTCATCGCCGAGGCCGGCGGCAACATCGTCGAGATCATGCACCAGCGCATCTTCGGCACCGCCTCGGTGCGCTCCCCGGAGGTCGAGTTCCTGGTGGAGACGCGCGAGCGCGAGCACACCGACGCCCTGGTCGCGCTGCTCGAGAAGAACGGGATCAGGGTCGTCCTGAGCTGAAGTAGTCCGGAAGGACTGCGGCCGCGTCACGCTCCGGTCGCGCGGCAGGTCCACCATCGGGGCATGGACGCCGCCCTCGACTGCTACTACGCCATGCGCGAGCTGGTCATCCGCCATCCGGGCGGACGCGCCAGCGAGAGCTCGCTCGCCACGCTGCGCAAGCTCTGCCACATCGCCGGCAAGGCCGCCGACGACGGCGAATGCCGCGCGCGGCTCGCCGCGGTGGAAGCGCACGCCGGGACGCTGTTCTCGGGCGTGGGCAGCGGCAACTGGGTGCGCCGCCGCATCCTCGCGGAGCTCGAGGAGTTCCGCACGCGGCTGTACGTTCTCGAGGTCACGAGACAAGCAGCCTAGCCTCGCTCCGCGGGCGCCTCTACGCGCTCGAGGGCATGCGCGCCGCGGCGCGCTGAAGCCAGAACTCCCGCACGATGAGCGCCGCGCCGAGCGCGGCGCCCACGGCGTCGGTGATCGCGGCGCCCGGGAAGGCGCCGGCCGGGATGAGCGAGAGCAGCCCCGCCGCGCCGAAGCCGAAGCGAAGCCCCGTCGGGAGCTGGCGCAGGAAGTAGCCGACCATGGCGATCGAGACGAGCCAGATGCCCAGCACCGCGGTGACGATCGCGAGCGCGACCGCGTCCGCCGGCCCGATGAGCAGCAGCGTCGGCGAGAGCACGAACAGGAACGGCACGATGAAGGCCGACCAGCCGAAGCGGCACGCGGCCCAGCCGGTGCGCATCGCGTCGGCGCCGGCGATGCTTGCCGCGGCGAAGGCGGCGACCGCCACCGGCGGGGTGATCATCGACATCATGCCGAAGTACATGACGTAGAGGTGCGCCGCCACCGGCTCGATGCCCACCTTCACCATGGCCGGCGCCACCAGCGCCGCGAGCAGCACGTACACGCCCACGGTGGGCAGGCCCATGCCGAGCAGGATGCACACCGCCGCCGAGAGCAGCAGCAGCAGCACGAGGTTGCCGCCGCCGATCTGCACCAGCGCGAGCGTCAGGTTGAAGCCCAGCCCCGAGATCGACAGCACGCCGATCACGAAGCCGGCGGCGGCGGTGATGAGGATGATCTCGATCACCGCGATGCCGGTGCTGCGCACCGCATCGAGCATGGGCGCGAGGCGCGGCCGCTGCCCGCGGTAGCCGAAGGCGAGCGAGGAGACGATCAGCACCGCCGCCGAGCCCAGCACCGCGGTCTCGGGCTGCTCGTTGAAGTGGAACAGCGCCACGATCAGCACCACGAAGGGCAGGAAGAAATGCAGCCCCGGCAGCACGTCGCGCCAGCGCGGGATCTCCGCGGCGGGCACGCGCGAGATGCCCAGCCGCGCCGCCTCGAGGTCGGCCTGGATGAAGAGCGCGATGTAGTAGAGAGCCGCCGGCACCAGCGCCGCCAGCACCACCGCGCTGTAGGGCACCTGCAGGAACTCGGCCATGATGAACGCCGCGGCGCCCATCACCGGCGGCATCAGCTGGCCGCCGGTGGAGGCCACCGCCTCGATGGCGCCCGCCTGGTGCGGCGCGTAGCCGCTTTTCTTGATCATCGGGATGGTGACCACGCCGGTGGCGACGACGTTGGCCACGGCGCTGCCCGAGATCGAGCCGAACAGCGCCGAGGCGAGCACCGCGATCTTCGCCGAGCCGCCGCGGAAGCGCCCCATCGCGGCGAGCGCGAGCTCGGTGAAGAAGCGCGAGCCGCCGGTGGCGCCGAGCAGGCCGCCGAACAGGATGAAGGTCACCACGATGGTGGTGCCGATGCGCAGCGGCAGCCCGAGCATGCCGTTCAGGTCGATGGTGAGGTAGGCGACGAGCTTGCCCCAGTCGGTGGCGCGGCCCTCGAGCCGCCCCGGCACCAGGTCGGCGAAGAGCGCGTAGACGATGAAGGCGGCGACGATGATCGGCAGCGTGAGCCCGGTGCCGCGGCGCAGCGCCTCCAGAAGCAGCACGACCAGCACGCTGCCGGCGACGACCGCGTCGGTCGGGCGCAGCAGGATGATGTCGACGAGGTGCGGGAAGCGCACCGCGATGTACATCGCCGCGGCGGCGCCGGCCAGGGCGAGCGCCCAGTCGTACCAGGGGATGAAAGGCTTCGGCGCGTGCCGCCGCGCCGGCAGGTGCAGGAACGCGAGCGCGAGCCCGACGGCGAGCATCGCGGCGGAGAACTGCTCCGCGTACAGCTCGAGGGCGAGGATCTGGTAGATCCCCATCGACCACAGCACCGCGCCCAGGGTGATCGCGACCGCGAGCCCCCCGGTGATCCAGCGCGTCACTTGCCCTGCCAGATCCCCGCTTCTTTGTAGAACTTCACCGCCCCGGGGTGGTAAGCGAGCGGCGCGGCGTCCTTCGCCATCTGCTTCGGGTCGAACAGGCGCAGCGGCGGCGCGCCCTCGCCCATCTCCTTCGCGTTCCCGTGCATCACCTTCGCGACCTGGTAGGCGACGTTGTCCGGCGTCTTCGCGCCCGCGAAGACCAGCGCGTCGTAGGCGAGCGAGTAGCCCGGCTCGAGCACGCCCACGTTGCCGGGGTTGGGCTGCTCCAGGCGCAGGTAGCCGTGAGGATAGTGCTTGCGCACGGCCGCCAGCGCCTCGGGCGTGTTCGGCAGCGAGAGCATGCGGATGCCCCCCACCGCGGCGTCCACCTCGCGGGGCTTGGGCGCGCCGATGGCGAAGAAGAACATGTCGACCTTGCCGGAGGCGAAGAGGTCGGCGCCCACGACGACGGTGGGCACCTGCACCGGCTTCACGTCCTTGCGCGTCATCCCGGCGGTGGCGTACATCGCGTCGAGCAGCGGCAGGATGATGCGCTGGCTGGTAAAGCCGTCCAGGGCCGGGCGGCCCTTGAGGTCCGCGAAGCTCCGGATGGGCGAGTCCTTGCGCACGAACACCGTCGAGCGCAGCGGGAAGGCAATCGCCACCACGCGCAGGTCCTTGTGCGCACGCCCCTGGAAGTGCTCGGTGCCCTCGAGCGCGTAGCTCACCTCGGCGATGTTGGCCATGCCCAGCTGCATCTCGCCGGCGTTGATCGCCGGGATGAAGACGTTGGGGCTGGCGAAGGGCTGTATCGTGGTCTGCACGCCGCCCTTCTCGTTCAGGAGCTTCGCGATCACCGAGCCGGTCTGGTGGTAGATCGAGCCCGCGGCCGAGGTGCCGAGCGAAACCTGCTGCGCCGAGGCGCCGAGCGCCACGGCGGCGGCGGCCGCGGCAGAGATTCTAGCGATGGATTTCAGCATGAGCCCTCCTCCTGGATGGGTGCGCGCGAAGGTTAGCACGGGGTCAGCCCCAGGCGGCGAACGCCATGCCGCAGCCGGTGCCTGCCGCGGTGCGGTAGAGCGGCACGTATTCCTGCCACGCGGTGGCCAGCTTCTCGGCCGCGCCGGCGGCAACGATCCAGTTGCGGATCTCCGAGCTGCCGGACTCGAGCCTGGCGAGCGGCAGCGCGGCGAAGGCCGCTGCGTCCGCGCTGCGGCACGCCTCGAGCACGCGCCGGTCGAGATCCTCGTCTACGGTGAAGTGGCTCAGGCCCCCCGAAGCCAAAATTCCGATGCGTTGTGGGGAAGCAAAGGTCTGTACGGCGGCCCGGACAGCCTGCCCGAGGGCAAAGCACCGGCCCGGCCGCGGCTGGTTGGGCGGGTAGTAGGTGTTGACCACGAGCGGCAGGATGGGCAGCGGCGGCTCGGCGAGCAGGCGCCGGTGCACGAAGCCGAAGGCGTGGCCCTCGCCCCTCGCTTTCGGCAGGCTCGTGCCATGGGAGATATCGAAATGATGGTCGAGGAGAAAATCCGTGAGGTGCCTCCCCAGCTCCGCCGCCACGGGGTACTCGCGCGTGCCCTCGGGCTCGTGGTACTGCGCGCGCGCGCGGCGCCAGTACGCCGGCGCGCCTTCGGGGAGATCGAGGGGGCCGTTGGCGATGCGCGCGCCGCAGTAGACGAGGAAGGCCGGCATGTTCTCCTCGAAGTACTGCTCGTGCTGGTCGTCGCCGACCACGATGAGCGCGTCCAGGCGCGCCGCGGCGATCGACTCGCGCAGCCGCCGCACCGCCGCCTCGCAAGCGGCGACGCGCGTTTGCAGCTCATCCGGAGCAATCCGGCTTTCCAGGCCCGGCGGCGCGGTGCGCAGCAACTCCTGGTAGCTGACCCGCCGGCCCTCGCGGTCGAGGTGGTGCGCGTAGAGCTCGTCGCGCCGCGCGTGCCCGGCCATGTCCTCGGCCGGGCTGTTCAGCGCCGGGCTGTGCGACGAGCCGAAAGCGGCGACGAGCTCGGCCATGCCCTAAATGGGGACGTTAAGAATATAAGTTGGTTTAAGAGAATTCATCTAAGTGTGTTGATCCAACTAAGAACAGCATAAATCAAGTTAAGCGGTAGCTATTGCTTCTCGCATGACATATCTGCATACTCGCTTTGCACTCGCGATTTATGCCGACCAACTTGCGGCGAGTGGCGGTACCACAACCAGCTAAACGGTCGGCGGCCTCGGAGGCCGAGAATGACCAGCAACGCCGCAGTCGCCGCAGCACCCCTTCAAAACACCCCGAAGCGCAAGCAACGAAGCATAACCTCCATCGAGCGCGCCGACCGTCGCGCAGAGCTAGCCCCCCGCCGCCAGCCTCACTGGAAGATGGTCAAGAGCGGCTCCTTCATCGGCTATCGGTTCATGACCAGAGGCCGGCCCGGCAGCTGGTTGGCCCGAACGTGGCTCGACAGCGAGAGGAAGTACGCGCAGTGCTCGCTGGGCGACTTCGCCGACAAGCCTGAAGGCGAGCGCTACGACGCCGCCGTCGCGAAGGCCGCGCCCTTCTTCGCGCACCACGCCGCTGGTGGCTCCACCGAGGCGATCACCGTGCGGCAGGCCGGCGAAGCCTACGTCGAGCGCAAGCGCACCGAAGAGGGCGCCAAGGCTGCAGGCTACGCCGAGGCCCACATCCGCCGCGCGATCTACGAAGACCAGATTGCCGGCGTCCTGCTTCCCAAGCTGACCGAGTCGCAGTGCATGGCGTGGCGTGCGAGGCTGCTCGAACGTGCCGGCGGCGTGGAGCACACGAGCAGCTTCAATAGGTCGCTGGTCGCGCCGCGCGCCGCGCTGAACTTGGCGCACGAGGATCGCAAGGTCACGACCCGGCCGTGGCTCAGGGCGCTCAAGCAACTGGAGAATCGGCACAGCGCCGGCAAGCGCCGCACGCTGACCCTCGACCGGGACGAGCGCCAGCAACTCGTCGATGCCTGCAGCGAAGATGTCCGGCCCATGGTCGCCGCGCTAGCGATGCTGCCGATGCGCCCCGGCGAGATGGCGGCGCTGCGGGTGAACATGCTGAACGTGCGCGAGCGCGTGCTGGAGATTCCGCAGGCGAAGACCGAGCCGCGCATCATCCCGCTCGGCAGTTCGATGCTGGCATTCTTCCAGCAGCAGGCGGCAGGCAAGCAGCCGGACGACTGGTTGTTCTCGCGCGCCGACGGCACGCAGTGGGACGCCAACGGGTGGGGGCGGCCGATCAGACGCGCGGTCAAGGCGGCTGGGCTGCCGACGGCGGCTTGCCTCTACACGCTGCGCCATTCGCTCATCACCAGCCTTATCGTCGGCGGATGCGACCTGATGACGGTCAGCAAGGTGGCCGGGACGAGCCTGCAGATGATTCAGGCCAGCTACGGCCACCTCGTTGCCGAGCACGCGCGCGATCACCTTGAGCGGCTGGCGTTCGCCGCGCCGAAGAACGTGATCCCTCTCACGGTGGCAGCGTGAGAACCGCGAGGGAAGCTGCGGCGATCAAGGCCATCGAAGCCGTCACGGCGCTGCTGGAAGCCAACACGGCGCGGATCACGGCGCTGCTGGAAGCCAACACGGCGCTGCTGCTCAAGCAGCGCCGACCGAAGAAGCCCCTCGGTCGGCGTAAGCGCTGGACCCACGTGGAGTTGATGTGGCTCTGGCTGGACGTGCGCGTCGTGATCGAGCGCAAGCACTGCAACGAGCGCACGGCGGTCGCGGTGGTCCGCGCGACGCCGCTCTACAGGCGCACTAGGTATGAGGCGCTCCTGCGCCAATACAATTACGCGAAGAAGTCACCGCGCGTGCTCAAGGCCAACAGGGTGGTCGACAACCTCGAAGTGTAGGACACCCCCGCTTTCCTGCCGCAGCACCGAGGGCCACCATCGAGTGGCCCTTTTCTTTGAATTATTTTTCTGCAGTAAATCTTCAGCACGTTGAACGACTTGAAGTCGCCAGTGCGTAGCTCGCATCTGGTGAAAAAAGTAGCGTCCGATTTGCTGCACCAAATTGCGTGTCTTAATCGCGCCTCGCTTAGCTTTTCATACGAGGAACGAACAGTGATTACCACCACCACAGCACCACGCGGGCGCGGCAGGCCGAAGGGCACGCGCAATGCGCGGAAGCGCGGCCAGAAGGTGCGCCGCCCGCTCCCGCCGCTCACGCCGGACGAGAACTTCACCCTGAAGGAAGCGCTCAACTTCCTGCACCACGGCGAGTCGACGGTCGACAAGATGATCCGAGAGGGCCGGTTCCCTCGGCCGCAGAAGGTCGGCAAGGTGAGGCTCCTGACCGGCGCGCAAATCATTGCCTATCGCGCCTCCCTCGCGCGCGGCGAGCCGTGGGCCGAGCCGGAGCAGCAGCCAACGGGAGATCAACCATGACGAACATCACCAAATCAGCTTTGATCAGCCGCATCAACCGCAAGCTCGTGCACAACGACGAGGTGCTCAAGGTCACGCGCGGCGAGCGCCTGCGCCTAGACGTCGGCGACTACTACATCCTCGACTGGCGCATCTATGGCATCGCCGCGAAGCACGTCGACCTCGAAGAACTGGGTCGCGAGCTTGGCGTTCTGCAAGCCCACGAGCGCCTGCAGGAGGCCACGTCATGAGCAGCGGCCGGGTGGAGGACCGCCTGGACGAGCGCACCGCGCGGAAGATCGCTATCGGCCGCCTGAAGATGGTTAGCGATCAGCTGGAGGAAGGAGCCGCGGTGCCTAACATCCATCCGAGCCGGAGTTCCAAGGCCAGGCTGCGTCAGCTGATGATGCTCCTGCGCGCGCGCTGGGGCCAGCTGCTGTTGGGCTGGCGCGTCGACGGCCGCACGCTTACGTACTTCGTAGCGGCACCCTTGGATGAGCCCGGAAGCGCGGGCATCGCGGTGCTGCGGAAGAACACGCGCAGCGACGCCTTGGGTGGGGCGGTCCTGCTCCACATCACGCCACACGCCATCGCCCGTCTGATGGAGCGGCGGCGCAGCGTGAAGGTCGAGGAACTGGTGGCCGAGGAGTTCCGGCACGCCGATGTAATAGACGCCCTCGTTCGCGCCGCAGCGGCGGGTGAGGAGCAGCGGCTCGACACGGTTAACGGGCACTTCGTCGTTGCCCCAAACGAGGGAGAGGCTGTTCTGGCTGCCCTCACCTGGATTCCGAGCCCGCGATGATCGGATTCCACGAAGTCGCTCCCGAGGAGAGAAGAAGTTCAACACCGTCGCCATTGCGGTGGCATACGCGCTGGGCGATCGCCGCGCGGGAGAGTACTCGTCGTACCCAGGTGAGGACGAGTGGTGGGCGTCCAAGGCAGAGGCCGTCGCCGCGATGTGCGAGCAGATCGTTGAACAAATCGAATACGCAAAGCACTACCAGACCGCTAGATACGCGGCGGAGAAGCCGCGTTCAGCTGAAGACTTAGGCTTAACCATAGGAGAGCATTATGAAAATTACCGAAGACAGAGAGCAGCACAGCGTCATCCCGACGCAGCCGGGTTGGAGCACCGTGTACGGAAGACACGACGACGGCGAGCTCTTCATTGGCGCTGCGATCATCGCGTGGCACATCACCCTTTGTTTCGAGCGAGGCCACGATGCGCCGTACATCAAGACGCGCGCCATCGAGGGTGACGGTATGGCCGCGGGCGACGAGTGCTGGGGCGTGTGCGCGCCCGACGGCACCGTCATCCAGCCCGGCATCGCGATCTACGAGTCCCTGAAAGACGCGAGCATGGAAAGCATGAGGATCGAGGCGGAACACGTGCGGTGGAAGGCCGCGCAGGAGAAGCCGCTGAACGCAGTTGAAGATTTAGCGTAACCAGGAGAGCGCTGTCATGAGCTTCGACGGCATCAACCGGCGGCGGCAGGAAAAGCTCAAGAAGCTCACCGCTCCTGTACCACCTGCCCCTAAGAAGTCCACCGGCAACGGTGCGGCGCACGTCACGGGAAGCTTTGTCTGGGGGAGGGCCACCTACCCCGTTGTCGAGACGCCTGAGATGCGCGCGCTGGCGGCCTCGCTGCCGGTCGGCCCGTCGTCGCCCGTCGCCCAGACGCCCGCAGGACTAGCCACAGGGCCCAAGCCGACCGAGCGCAAGCCGGCCGAGCCCGTGGACGAGTCGCAGCCCTTCACCGTCACGCGCATCACGAACGATAGTGGCTTGCTCGCTAAAAAGTTCTGGCTGAAGGACGGCAAGCTCACCAAGTCGACGCGGGCCTTCCTTAAGCGCGGCCGCGCGGATCGCATCAAGGTCGACGGGCTCGAAGGGCTCACGGAGCTCCTGGCGAGCCTGACGCACAAGCAGGCACTCGCGTACGGCATCACGACCAAAAAGTCGGTGTCGCTGGTCACCAAGGACGAGCAGGCCGCGTACCCCGGGTCGCTGGCCCGCACGAACGAGAACTTCTCGTGGCCCGCCGGGCCCGCCATCCTGATGCTGGACCACGATGCCGAGCACGTCGAAGGTATCTACACCCCCGAGACGCTGCGCGCCGTGCTGCTCAAGGCGGAGCCCGAGCTCGCGCACGCACCCATGATGTGGACCGCCAGTTCCTCCAGTTACATCGTGAACGCCGACGAGGATGAGGTGGTGATCCCGCTGCGCGGCCAGCGCATCTACATCCCGGTGGTCGACGGCCGCGACATCCCGCGCGTGCTGGCGGTGATCTACGAGCGCTTGTGGCTCGCCGGGTTCGGATGCTTCATCGTGTCCGGCAGCGGCCGACTGCTGGATCGCAACATCATCGACGCGAGCGTCGGGCAGCCCGAGCGCTTGGACTTCGCCGCGGGCGCGATGTGCGTCCCGCCGCTGGAGCAGCGCCGCCCCGAGCCGCGCATCTGGGGCGATCCCAATGTGCTGTTCGACACGCGCCGGATTGCGGACCTCACGCCGCAAGAGCACAAAGACGTCGAAGACCTACGCCGCACCGCCCGCGCGCTTCGCGGCGAGGAAGCTGAGCGCGTGAGCCAGGCCTGGGTGGAGCAGCATGTTGCCCGGCTGGCGAAGCGCGGCGTCGCCCCCGAGCGTGCAAGAGAGATCGCGCGCGCGGCGACCGAGGGGCAGGAGCTGACCGCCGAGTTCCAGCTTGTGTCGAAAGACGGCGTGGTGGTCACGGTCGGGGAAGTCCTCGACGATCCTGGCACATGGCACGGCAAGCACTTCGCTGACCCCATCGAGCCCGGGTACCGCGGCGACGGGCGCATCGCGTACGCGAACCTGCAGGGCGGGCGCCCATACATCTACTCGCACGCCCACGGCGGCCTGCGCTACGAGCTCGCGCGGAAGTCGGTGCTGGACGAGTTCGCGGACCTCGACGCGGAGATCGAAGCCGAGATCGCGGACGAGGCGCTGGTCAGCGGACCACAAGCGGCGCGGGAGAAGATCGCCGCCGCCGGGCTCGCCGAAAAGGAAACCGCGGCGCTGGTCGAGCGCGTCAGGAAGCTCGGCATCGAGATGCCGATGCCGGCGCCCAAGCCAGAGCCTGTGCCGGACACCGACTTCGACGACACAACTACAGACTGGACCGACGCCGGCAACGCCAACCTGCTGCGCTCGATCACCAAAGGAAACCTCCGTTACGTGCTCGAACGCAAGGAGTGGATTTTCTGGAATGGTGAGAAGTGGCTCGTCGACGTCGGGAGCGCACACGCTCATCGGCAGGCGCTGCGCGTGTCGCGGTACTACAAGGACAAAGCGCGGAAGATCAGCGCGCAGAACGCCAACGACGAGGGCACCAACAAGAAAATCAAGAAGAGCGCCAAAGAGCTGATGGCGTGGGCGCACAACTGCCGCAGCCGCAAGGCAGTGTCGGCGATGCTCGACTTTCTGAGCAAGGCCAAGGGCATCGCCATCTCGGCCACGGAACTGGACCGCGATCCTTGGCTGCTCGGCGTCCAGAACGGCGTGGTGGACTTGCGCACCGGCACGTTGCGGCCCGAGGGGCGCGATGACTTCGTGACGAAGCGCTGCTCGGTGGCCTACAGACCAACGGCGAAGTGTCCGCGCTGGGTGCTGTTCATCGACGAGGTGACGGGCTCCCCGACCCCAGTAGAGTACGACCGCAATGGCAAACTCGACCCGGCGAGCGTCGGCCGATACAGGAAGCGCCCGCAGCTAGCCGTGTACGTGCAGCGCATGTTTGGGTACTGCCTCACCGGCGTGACGCGCGAGCACCTTATGTTCTTCGCCATCGGCTACGGGTCCAATGGCAAGAATGCTGCAATCGACCGGTTCCAGTCGATTGGTGGTGACTACGTCGTCAACATACCGCCCGCTGCGCTGATGGTGACGCGCTTCGACGTCGATGCCGAGCGCCCGACGCCCACGACGGCCTCGTTGGCCGGCGCGAGATTGGCAATTTCGAGCGAGTCAAAGCCCGGCCAGCGTCTGGACCCGGAGATTGTGAAGCGCCACACCGGGGACAACAAGCTGACGGGCCGGTTGATGCGCGAGAACAACATCACCTTCGATATCACGCACAAGCTGCTGCTGCCAACGAACTCCCAGCCCCGGATCGAGCACTTAGATGACGCCATTCGCGGGCGCCTGCACCTGATGCCGTTCGACCGCCAGTGGAACCGGCCCGCCACCACCGAGTACAACCCCGCGCTCCCCGACGGCGATAAGGAACTGGCGGAGAAGCTGAAGGCCGAGGAGGAAGGCATCCTCGTCTGGAGCGTGGAGGGTGCGGTCCTGTACGCGAAGGAAGGGCTGCAGCCGCCGCCCGAGATCGTGGCTCGCACGCGTGATTACTTCCGCGAGCAGGACTTGCTCGGGCAGTGGCTCGAAGACTACGAGCGCTGCGAGGAGCGGCAAGGCACGCCTGCGGGGGTGCTGTTCGACGCGTTCCGGGCGTGGTGTCGCGAGCGCGAAGAGGATGAGTCGCCGGACACGCAGAAGGCGTTCTCACAAGCGCTGCAGCGGCGTGGGTACCGGGTCAAAGAGGCGCAAAAAGGCAACCTGTACCCGCTGAGACAGAGGCTCGTCTGATGCGCTGCGCCCCACCACCAACGGCTGGAGGATGGAGGATCGTGGAGGGTTTTCCTAGGATAGTTCTGTATAGGGCGTTTTTGGGGGCTGTGTAAATGATCTTAGGAGAATCCTCCATAACCTTCCATCCTCCAGCCGGCTGTAATGTCCTGGACCCGGCGGTCGGAACTTCATCTCCGCGCGAGCCATGCAACTCTGCTAACCATTTGGGATTCCGTTATCGATGAGCCGGGGCGGTCAACGTTGTGGGGCAGGCCGCCCGGGTTGGCGGCGGAAGATCGAATCCTGCGAGCGCGCTGGCGTGCAGCCGACGTGGTCGAACTCACTGACGGTGGATATTGGGGATGACGTTGTCGCTCTCGAGCAGGTCCCCTGCCACTTCGGCGGGGAGCGCCAGTACTTCCTGTGCCCTGACTGCGGCCGCCGTTGTGTACATCTGTATCGGCCGGCGGATGACTGGCACTTCGCCTGCCGAACGTGCTTGGATCTCGCGTACGCCGTCGAATGCGAACCGGATGCGCTCGCCTGGATGCGGCGTAGGCGCAAGCTGGCGGCGCGCTTGGGTGCGGACCGCTCGAAACCCGCTGGCATGCACTGGCGGACTTTCTCGCGCCTTCGGGATGAACTTGACGCAATAGATCGCAAGGTCAACGCCGTGCTCCTTAGCGCATACCAAGAGCTCGTGCGAAAACCATAGATGCTCAAGATCGCCGATAAGCCGGGGCGATACACCTCCCAGGAATCTAACCATGCCGACGGCGACCCTAAGGAGCCCCTGCCGCCCAGGCCGACCCACTCGCCGCTGCACGTCTGCTCGCGCAGCTCCGCGGCGCGCTGGTCGAGCCCGCCCTCGACGCCGAGCTGCGCCAGCGCCTGCTGCCGCCCCCGGCCGAGGACGAGGTCGAGGTCGATCCGGAGAGCCTAGTATGAAACACAGTGCGAAACCAGGCCGCTAGGCGGCACCGATGCGCTGCGCTAGATGCCCGGATTTGCTGGCCTCTACCCTCGTAACGCCCCCTCACAGGGCCCGTGCATGAGCGCCACCGACGCCGACTATTTCGAAGAGGCGATGGCACTGGATGGCGTGCTGAACGCCTACGAGCGCCGCGCCGCCGGCGCGCTCGTGAGCGCCGCATGAAGGACCTGACCGCCGCGCGCGAGCGGTTGATTGTCGCGATTCGCGAGCTGGAAAGGATATGAGTTATATCGCGCTCGACGAGCGAAAGCTGCCCGGGGCTACCGCATACCTTGCGAAGCCGTACACCCGTTCGACTTTCTGAGTCTGATCCGCAAGCTTCCTCCGGAGGCATGCCAGGCGCGCCACTGTTGCACGACAGGCTACTGTCCGCTTTCGACCCAAAGCGGACTTAGGAGTCGCTGCTCTAGAATGCCAACTTTGCTCTTTGTCAGTGTCGCGAATGCTCTGCCGATGAGCCTGCTGGCTCATCTGGTGAGCGCCCTCCAGTCTAATATCTGCCAATGAGCTGCAATGTCTTCGTTTTCGCCTTTCGGACGATGAGCACCCTTGCCCAGACTCGCTCCGTGGCAGGGGACTCCGTTGGACTTGGCCTTCCGCCCGCATGTAGAGTCCTCTCGCATGGGGCGTGACTACCGGGATGAGCTCGCGCACTTGAGCGCGACGCGAGCTTGGGCTGCCTCGCTGGATATCGCCCGCTGGATTGAGGCAACGAAGCGCTCCAGCTCCGCCCCCGCAATCGTCGTTGCCTCGGGAGGATCACTTGCGGCCGCGCATTTCGCGACGGAGCTATACCAGCGTCGCCATGGACGCCCGGCTGCCGTCCGCACGCCATTGGAATTCCTGGCACTAGAAACGCTCAAAGACTCGGATGTCTGGCTTCTCAGCGCCGGAGGCTCCAATCCGGATATTCTCGCTGCTTGGGAGGCAGCCCTCGATCGGCATGCGACCCACGTGTTCGTGATGTGCGCGCAGCGAGATTCCCCTCTTGCGTCCCGAGCCCGCGATCATGCGAGTGCGACATTGATGGAGTTCTCGGTGCCTAGTGGCAAGGATGGCTTCCTCGCCACCAATTCCTTGGTCGCCTTCATGGTGTTACTCGGACGCCTCTTCGGCGAACCAATGGAAGCCGCCCAGGCCACTGGGCGCATGGACTTGAGCTTCGCCGCCTCGCTCGATTCGAAGACATTGATCGTGATCCACGATGCTGCACAGAAGCCGGTTGCCATCGACATCGAATCGCGATTTTCAGAATCGGCGCTGGGTAATGTCCAGGTGAGTGACCTTCGCAATTTTGCGCATGGCCGCCATGTCTGGCTTGCCAAGCGCGCCGCACGATCCGTTGTGCTAGTGCTATCCACAAACGAAAGCCGCGAGTTGGCTGAGACCACCATGGCGCTCCTGCCGGCCGACGTGGCTGTACATCATTGGGGCTTTGATACGGAGCCATGTGCCGCCGTCATGGACGGCGTCATCGCCTCGATGGAGCTAGCGTCCGCGGCTGCGGAAGTGATTGGCCGCAATCCCGGCCGTCCCGGCGTCCCTGACTGGGGATCGCACCTCTATGGGCTAGGACCTAAAGGACTCACTGTCGGGCGAGAACGGCGTCGCCGTGCTGTGGAAATCAAGTCCAGCCGATCGCGGAGCCGCTTGAAACGGGAAGGTCGGCTGACCTCCTACGAGAGCGCTTTGGAAGGTTTCCTCGCCGAACTCGGCCGCCTGAATGTTCGTTCGATCGTTCTCGATTTTGATGGCACGTTAGTCAATACTCGTGATCGCTTCGGCCCGGTATCGGAAGCAGTGGCTAAGGAGCTCGTGCGCCTCCTCGAAGAAGGAATCGACGTGGGAATCGCAACCGGCCGTGGGAAATCTGTGCACAAGTCCCTAGTCGGCTGCATCCCCGAAGCACTTCGATCTAGAGTGCTAATTGGCTATTACAACGCTGGGGTGATACGAACGCTTGCAGAATCCCCCGACGGCATGAGCGAGGGGCCATTGCGGCCAGCGCTCGAGCGGGTCGAGGCCACATTGAAGGCCGACCCAGAAGTCGGGCACTGGAGACGGGAGCTGCGGCCGACTCAAATCACGGTAGAAGCTCGCCATGTGGACTTGCGCGAGCGGGACTTGTGGTTCAGGGTGGCTGAGATCTTGGCACGTGCGGGGCATCACGACGTCAAGGCAGTGCATTCGAGCCATTCGCTTGACATCCTGCCGCTCGATGTGACGAAAGTAGCCGTCGTCTCGAATCTCCAGGAGCGCGCCGCTGGCGATTGCATCAAGATCGGCGACCGGGGACGTTGGCCTGGCAACGATTCCGAACTGCTTGCACTGCCGAGTTCCTTGAGCGTTGATGACGTCTCGCCCGACCTCCGCACCTGCTGGAATCTGCTGCCCGCGGGTCTTGTCGGCGCCGCCGGCACGGTGTGGTATCTGAAGGCCGTGCGCGAGGGACGGGTCCAGTTGCCGCTCGGCTAAGCCGTGGAATATACGCGCGCACTCCGAATCTTGAGCCAAGTCATGTCGTGGGAAGCCGAGCGGGCTTCCCACGAGTTCGCATGGCTTCGGATGATGGCGAGCGTCAAGTACGACGGATATCGGGACTTTCTGGCAGGGATGCGTTTTCTCGAAAGCCTCGCGGCGTGGTTGCAGCAGTTTGATCCGGTCCATCGGGAAACAGCGTATGCGCTGCTGCGCGAGAGGCTCATCTACGTGGGCCCTGCAGAAATGATGCGACTCGTGGAGCTCTTCTTCCCGACGCGCATGGAGCGCTATTTGATCGGATTAGTCGCGGCACGGGAAGGCGTGCCTCACTACAAGGTTCAAGCCGTTCCGGAGTTGCGCGAGAAGCTCGACGCCCTCCGCCGCCGAACCCTTATCATGGGGCTTAGCGATGGCGCACGAATCGACATCTTGCGACATTCGACCGTGGGCATCCTCACGAACGAGCAGTTCGTGGTCCAGACGCAGGTTGATTCCTACAAGTGGGCAGATCTGCTCTCCGACCTTCAAAAGGTAGCCGGCCCTACGGCAACTTTTGATGTGATCTATCTCGTCGACGACTTCATGGGTTCCGGCAGTTCGTTCCTGCGTTGGGATGCAGACAAGGATCGTTGGACCGGCAAGCTCTGCCGATTTCTCGTTTCACTCGCAGCGGCCAAGGAAGACGGAGTGGACGTTGTCGGCGCCGACTGGAAGCTTTGTGTGCACCACTACCTCGCAACGGAGAACGCAAGCTTTTCAGCTCCGAGTACGATCGAGAAAGCGCGATCGAAATTGAAACTCGAGTCTCCCGAGATAAGCTTCGGCGCGATCATCCCGGCGAGCGATGGGATCGATCCTAATCGCCCGGCCGATGCGGCTATCGTGGCGCTTACTCAGCGTTATTACAATGCCTCAATCCAGACTCCCCACACCGACAAGGGGGGTGTGAAGCACTTGGGGTTGGGCTATGCGGGCTGCGCCCTTCCGCTCGTGCTCGATCACAACACGCCCAATAACTCGCTTGCTATCCTCTGGGCGGAGGCCGAGGCCAAACTCGTGGAGGGTGTTCTGCATCCCGAAATGCGACCGCTCTTTCGTCGACGGCAGCGGCACAGCTAACCTCGTGTGATGAATCCGTTCGAAAAGCGCGCCTCCGAATACATCCGCGACGACTTGGCGTTCCTTCCGTACGTGACGCCGGAGCCGCTTCTCACGTTCCTCGAGAGTTACGCCAAGACCAAGAGCCTGTTGGAGCGTCTCGTACTGCTTATTGGCGCTCCAGGAAGCGGCAAGACCACCCTTGCTCGGCTTTTTACGTTTCCTACGCTCACGACACTCGTCAAGACGGAATCGCTGGATCAGCACGCTTCGCTCACCGATGCTCTTACGAAATGTGGCGCTTTGGTCGATGGTTCAAAACCAGCGGTCGCCGGTTGCCGAATACCGATGGAGTCGGGGTACCGCGGGTGTTGGGACTTGCCGTACAGCGACGATGTGAAGAACAAACTGCTCTTTTCACTCATCCAATCACGCACTGTACTGGCTTGGCTCCGTGGATTCGAGCAGGCGGGATTCGCACTCCACCGGATAACGCTGGTTCCACGTGTGGATGCCGCGGCTGCACTGGAGGCCATCGGCGGGACAGAGCTTGAAAAGGTGCGGGAGGTCGCAAAGGGAGTCGAGCGCGAAACCTATGCCGTGACGGCAAGCCTCTCCCCGCCGCCCGCCGATCGCTTGCCGCAGGCAGCGACGGCCGCCTACAACCCCTTCGATGTAATTGAGGCCTTTGAAATCCCGGGTGTGGAGGACAAGATCCGGTTAAGGCCCCTGCTCATCTGCGATGACGCCAATATCCTGCATCCGCGGCAGCTGGAGGCACTGGTGCGCTGGCTTGCGCGTCGTGAGCTACGCATCGGCCGCTGGATCCTTATGCGGCTCGACGCCTTGCGGCCGCACGAAGTCCTCAGACCTGACAATGGCGTCATGAGCGATTCCCCGGGGCTTGATATCCGGCGCGAAACGGCCGTGATCTGGATGCAAGGCCACACCGATACCGACCGTAAGCGTGCACGTCTAGACTTCCGGCGCATCGCCTCGGACATGGCTCGTCGATATTTGGCCCAGATGCCCGTGTTCGCGCGAAGGCATTTTACCAATCTCGAACAGCTCCTGGAAACCGATCCGCCCCAGCTTCCTAGCGGCAAGCTGCGCGCTCTGACAGATTCCATTGCAACGACACAGCGGCTGCAGATCGGCCAAGAACGCCGGCGCGAAATCAGCGGGGCCGTGGACCAATACTTCGCTAGTGAAAGCGCTAGGATCAAGCGCGTCGATACGCCCGACCTGCGGGCCGCCATGGAGCGAATCCTGCTAGAACGCTATCTGAGGCGCGTACCCCAGGGCGCCCTGTTCGGCGAGGAGCGCGATCCAGAGCCCAACAACCCGCTCAGCGCGAGCCGGGATGTCGAACTCGGCGCACGCCTTCAGCTGTACCACCAGCACGACCGACCGATGTTCTACGGGTTCGAGGCCCTTTGCGACGCGGCTTCCGAAAACGCCGAGCGCTTCTTGCATCTGGCAAGTCCACTCGTCACGCAATTGGAAGCGCAGTTAATCCGCGACGGGACGACACGCGTGTCGGCGTCGATCCAAGGCAAGCTCCTAAAAGAGCGGGCAAATCGCATCCTCAAAGAAGAGGACTTTCCTGAGCGCACGCGAGTGCTGAAGCTTGCTGACCATGTCGCTGCCCAATGCCTGGAAAAGAGCATGGAGCCGAACGCCTCCTTGGGCCATGGCGCCAATGCCTGGGGGATCCCACAGGACGAGTTCGATCAGATTCCGAATTCGAACCGGGACCTCGCCCGAATTCTCCAGTACGGGACGGCCTACAACATCTTCGGGATCATTCGCGACTACGGGACGAAGAAGAAGGTCTGGACGCTTATCGAACTCACAGGAACCTATTCGCTGGCGCGGGGGCTCACATTGGGCCGTGGCGGCTTCCTCGAACGTCGCCTTTCCGATCTGCTGTCTGCCATCGAGCCGTCGAAGACATGAAGGCGCGCTGGGAACGGTGCATCTTCCATCCGGAAGACATTACGGCTCAGTTCATGCAGGCCTACTTCGGCGCTGCCCGAAAGGTGCTGCTAATTGCGGCCGCCGGCTTCGACCCACGCTCGAGCGTCGTGGCACAACGGCTGGCTGCTACAGGTGTGCCGAGGCGCGCGATCTTTATTAGAGAAGAGCGTGCAAACCCAGCCGAAACGCTCAAACAGAGCGCAGAAGACAATGAAGATGTGTTGAAAGACAACTTTCCAGACAGCATCGTGCTCACGATCGACGTCTTCGATCCCGAAGACGGAGCGGTCGTGGGCGGGCGCAAACTCGTCGCCGAAGTGTTCAAGAACCTGAGCGATTTCACAGATATCGCCGTTGACATGAGCGCGCTTTCGATCGGGATGAGCTTTCCGCTGGTTCGCTCACTAGTCCACAGCGCTGATAACGCCGATACACCCTGGAACATCCACCTTTTCGTGATGTCCGATCCGGTCCTCGACGAGCGAATCGTCTCCGAGCACGCCGATCACGCCATCTATGTGCCCGGCTTCGGCGGTAGGGCCTCACTTTCCGATTCGGCCGATGCCGCGAAGCTCTGGGTGCCTCAACTGGTCACAGGTAAGAAAGAGGCGCTGCGACGGATCTTCGACTTCCTCGAGGGCCCCGAGACATGTCCCGTCCTGCCCTTTCCGTCGAAGGGTCCACGCCGCGGAGATGTCCTTATTGAGGAGTTCATGACTGAGCTGGCGAGCACGTGGGAGGTCGATCCCCGCAACTATATCTATACAGCGGAGGAAGAGCCGCTCGACCTATATCGAACGCTCCTTCGCCTTGCGGACGCCCGCGATAGGGTCTATGCAGCGCATGGTGGCTCGCTTATTGTCCTCTCACCTATCGGTAGCAAGTGTGCCGCGATCGGGGCTCTTATGGCTGCGATGGAGCGCGACTTCCCGGTTGTTTATCTGGAGACGCTTCGATACATCGCGAACGCGGAAAGCCTAGCAGCCAGCTATAGTAAGGGTGCCTATCCCATGCATCTGTGGCTCACTGGGGATCCCTACAGATAATGGTCGCGAAGCAAGAGTCCGCCAACCCAGGGGAAACTTCCACCAAGAAGAAGCCCACCGTAGTCGGCGCCGGCCTCATTGCGCTCGATGTCGTCACCGGTGACCTCGCACGCATAGAGGCCGCGGTCTATGCCGGTGGCACCTGCGGGAACGTGCTGGCGATCCTGTGCTACCTGGGCTGGAATTCGAGCGCCATTGGATTTGTTGGCCGCGACGTCGCAGGGGCTCGCGTGTTGGCCGATTTGGAGCGCATTGGGGTGAATTGTGAGTACCTTCTTGCGATTGAGCAGGCTAGAACTCCCATTTTTCTGCAACAGGTGGTAGGCGCGAACGGAAATCGCCTGACCCACTCCTTCCCTGCCGAGTGCCCGGCTTGCGGTGAGCTTCTTTTTCGCGAGCGACACGAAGGGCTACCTAAGGAGAGCTTCGGTGCCGTGACGCCTGACGTCCTCTTCGTCGATCGCTTATCGTCCAGCACCTTGAAGCTGATGCAGTTGGCTCGAGGCTTAGACGTCCTGGTCATGTACGAGCCGTCGACTCCATCGGACTCACAATACTGGTCAGAGGCACTGCCCATGGTCGACGTTCTTAAGTATTCGGTCGATCGTTTTTCGCCGGGAGATTTCGAGCACACCTTGCGAAGCCGCCTATCCTTTATCGAGGTACAGACGGCAGGCGAGAAGGGACTGCGCTTTCGAGGCCACCATGCGAGTTCTTCTTGGCGACAGATGGACGCAGTTCCAGCCGCGCGGTTGGTGGACACGTGTGGCGCCGGTGACTGGTGTACCGCTGGTTTTCTTTCCGCGCTTGTTGAGGAAGATCAGAGCACTCGATTGGTCACCGATGACCAGATAGCCAACGCGTTGCGAGCCGGTCAAACTCTCGCCTCTTGGGCTTGCGGGTTCGTGGGTGCCCGCGGAGGCATGTACGAGCACGAGTTTTCGCTGCAAGCCCATAGCGCGCTGCCCCATCAACCCGCGCCGCTGCCTCTGCCAGAAGAGGGACTCTGCGGCCGTCCGGACTGTCGCCCTGTGCGACGAGGCTCGGGTCGTTAGCGGCGCTTCTGTTTCACTGCTCGCTGCGGGACGGAGAGCGCCTCTACCAGCCTCTGGACATCGTTCAGGATCGCCCTCACGGCGCCTGCAGCCGCAGGCGGCGTCTCCAGTAGGCGTTGCAGGGTTGCCTCTTCTCGGCCCCGCGGCGCCTTTGCGACCGCGCCTTTCCCCTTTATTGCAACGCCATAAATGCGCTTAAGCGACGGCGTCCACCCTGGTGAGTCCCCTTGACTAAGGGCTCGTGTCACGCTCGACGGATTCATCTGCAGGACCAGCGCTAGCCCTGCGCGCGAGAGCTTCTTCTCTTCCATCCTGCGCTCGATCGCTGCAATAGCCTCCTTCGCCCCCTTGGTCTCTGCCTTGGGGCGCCCGCGCCGTTTAGTGACTTGTGGTTGCATTATGTGCAACGCAGTATATACTAACTGCAATGCAATATGGAGCCCCGGTCGCCATGGACGAAATCCGCTTCTACCGTGCAAGCGAAAAGCCCTACGGAGTGTTCAGCAACCTCTACCGCCGAGAGATCCTTTTCGAATCGGTTGCATACCCCACAGCGGAGCACGCATACCAAGCCGGAAAGGCACGGAAGGATGCGGTGCGCGATTGGCTCATGGCCGCACCCTCGCCTTCACTCCTTGCTATGGCGGCGCACGGCCTTTATTACTGGGACGTAACTCCTGGTTGGTCAACCAGAAAATTTGCGCGGATGCGAGGCGTGCTAGTAGCCAAGTTTTCCCAACACTCCGATCTTCGAGAAATCCTCCTTGCCACAGGCGACGCCCGCCTAGTGGAGTCCGCAACTACAGATAGTCCCGTGAACCGCCTTTGGGGCGAGGTCAACGGCGTCGGCAAGAACATGCTTGGAAAGCTGCTGATGGAAGTCCGCCGCGAGCTGCTTGCCGGGAGTCCCAAGCGGCGGCGACAGCCGCAGCTGGCGATCGCGCTGCGGGCAGCTTGAGAGCCGCAAGGTCACGAGGAAGCGAGAGGCTCCTGGCCAGTCCCGCACACGGACGGTCTTGCAGATCGCCAGTGACGACTAAGCGACAGCGCCGATCGCTCAACGGTACGTCGGCGCAACGCCCGCTACTGGCCGTAAGCGGACCAACTGAAAAGCAGTAGCGCAACACCTCTCTTAGCTGCAGGCCGTACCTCAAGCGGAAACTGAGAGAACTCAGGCCCGCTGCAGCGGATCTATCCGTTGAGCCTCCGCTAGCGCCCAAGCAGCCCACTCGTTTAGCCCCTGGTCCCGCGGCGTGCTAGCCATCCTGACTTCAACATACGCCCGGATCTCTGTGGCAGTACGCCACGCCCTTACGTCCGACAGCAGAGCTTCAAACCGCTTCTTAGCTTCACGTTCTATCCGCTCGCGTTCCTGGCGCGCGGCCTCCTCAATCTGCCGATTCCGCTTCTCAATAGCCTCAGCCTTGCGCTCCACCAGGTAGCTGTGCGCTCGCATTAGGCCTTCCCTGTAACCCCACTCCGCAGCCACCAACAGGCCCGTAACTATCTCGGGAAGGCGTTTCTCCAAGGGCCTGTCTACGTCCGACCACGATGTCGTTGTCTCCGCCGGCCAGTACCACTGGATCTGCAGTATTAGCTTGCCGTTGTTTGGTGCAAGGTTCCCCGGGGAATGCCTTTGGCGGTCGAATCCTTTGGGCGCCAGCGACGAGCTCAGCCGTTGGTCGCCGACGACCACGTGAAGCTCGTAGCCATCCTTAGCGTTCGCCGAACACGTACATCCTATTGAAGCGAGCGCGTTGAGAATGCTGTTCAGAACCCGGAGCCGACGCTTCTCGTGTGGCTGGTCAAAGATCGGCGCGTACCAGGATGACTTGTACTCTGCATACTTCTTTCGCCTAACTTCATCCTGCTCGAGGAGCTTTGCGGCTGCTGGATGCAGCCGGCCAAGTGACGAAGCCCGCACCTTGACCGCGATTGCCTGAGCTCGAGCCCTTACCTCCTCCATGCTTTCCTCGAACGACGGCGGCGGGGGTAGCACCATGTCAATCAGCTCTGCGTCCGCTGGACCGCGCTCGTAATAGTGCCGTCTGCCGAACTTAACTGTGTCAGATTGACCTAGTGCGCGCGGCGGCAAATTCACCTGCAACACCTTCTTGCCGGCCTCTTTCTTCGCCCAGTAGCCGATGCCCGGTAGTGGAATATTCGCCTCCCGGCACCTCTTAGCGATTGCCACATCGGAAACGCCAATGCTTTTTGCTAGCGTACGCAATGGCTGAGACCAAACCAGTTCGTAAAGGGCAGTTCGTGTGAATTGCTGCGCCATTGATCCTCCAACCGAAGGGTAGAGGCACTTAAGATAGCTATGCGTGCGCTACGCTCGGACCACCGCCGAGGGCAACGCAGGCAGCGAAGCGAGATAGCTACTCAAAGCCAATAGGTCTGCCTGGAGTTCCTTCAGCCTCTCCGGCCAGCAGCTCACGACCTGATTGCTCGGGTGCAGCGTGCGGAACAAGCGTGCTCCGGTAAGGCGGGAAACGGCATCGTGCGCCTTCTGCGCCTTGCGGCCAACGAGCACGACCGCGCGCATCGCGGGTAACAGCGCCAGCAGACGCGGTAGGTAAGTGATGCCAGCTTCGATGTCTCGACTCGTCGCGGCCCGAATTTTCACTCCTGTACCGATGTACCAGGGCACGATGTTCCACAGCACCGTTGCCTCGCGTGGGATTCCAGCGTCCGCTAGAAGAGCACGAAAGTTCTGTGCGGACGGGTCAGGGTTGTCGCGGGATATGAAGCCACTTTTCACTGCCTTCGGTCCTGGAGCCTCCAACAAGAACAGGGCCTGCGCGTCAGTGCCGCCGTCGCGCGGATCGAAGAGTGGTACTTTGGTACCGAAGCCGCTTTCCACCCTGATCGCTTCCACGAACGCGGTGAGCGGCCCCATATGTGGCAGGTACAGATCGGCTCGCCGGCGCTCCCGCTCCCCCATCGAGGAGAGCGCATAAGACCCGTCAATTTGCGGAGCGTTTGCGCGACTCAAGTTCGGCGGGTCTCAATCAGACCGGTTATTCGTTCCCAACCACGCATCCGGCATCGGTGCGTCTAGCAACTCACCTGCTTTTGCACGCGGCTGCCCGACTTCTTCCTCGATCCGAGAAACCAGCGAAAAAGCAGGCGGAACGCTGATATCAGGTCCGATACCCAACAATACAGCCATCGGGGATGCTCGCCTGTATGCGGTCGCTGGGATGGTGTTGGTAACAACAGAGTTACTCGGTGTTGCGTTCGTACAACTGGGTCCGTTGTCGGCCACGCCTATGATTGGTTGCTTCGGCGCCGCAACAGGTCCCGGTACAACTCGCGGAGCTTGTCGGCTTCCCACTTATCCAAGCGCTTGGTGACGACATCCTTCTCTCGGCGTCCCAAGTACGGGGCTTGGATGTGCGTTAGATCTACCGGAGGAGCAGTATGACGAAGCTTCGCCATTTGCGGTCACGCTCGTGGCGCTTCAGCGCGCATGTCCTTCGGGTATTTCCTCCTGGTCGCGTATTGACGCCTTATGAACGCCTTGGCTTCCGCTGCTGTTAGGACCTTGTAGGGATCTCGCCAGTTGGAGTAAAGAAAGCGTGTCCCTTGTCTGTCGGTTAGCTGCGCCCACACCTTAAAAAAGGTCCCGACAGGATGGCTTTGGCGCATGTTTTTCGAGCACTCGACTCGCAGGTCTCTGGATAGCCCCTGACCTGGGGCCGGCCGTGCGCGGATCTCGCTGCTCGAAGGTTCCCCTCGGGCGCGGAATGTCTCGATGATGATTTCCATTGCCCCTCCATTTCATTGGTCTGACTTGTGCTCCAGAGACACTCCTGAACGGAAGAAAGTTCAATGAGCTGCTTGTGGGTATGTAAGGCGAACGGTGGTATGCCGGATGGGGGCCTACCCCTGTGAGGCTTGTGGGTCCCATCGAGCCCCAACGATAGGTTCCCTCGTGCGCACGGAGCGGCCCATAGGGGGTCGAAAAGTCGCCTGACGCATTGCGTGGCGATTAGACTGGGACGGGCCGCCGTTCTGCCACGGCGCGGTAGGTGACGATGCGGAACCGTGTCCCTCCCGGGAAGGCGCGCCGCTGGCTCTCATCCTCAAGGAGTTCGTTGGTCTGCCCCACATCTCGGCAACTGAGCGCCTGATCCGAGGCAGAGCTATTCGGTGGGAGCCGCCGGAGGTCTATGTCCTTTCTGCAGCGCGCCCGCGTACACCCGGTGGATTTTCTCGGCAACCGCTTGAGGATCATATGGTTCTTTTCTACGCCCGCCTTTCCCGAAGACGAGCATGTGAGGTGATCTATTGCTCGCGGGTTGTCTTGCCCGGAAACCGGGATTAGGCGAAGCTTTGGCGCATGGGGGAAGGGGAACTCGTTGAGCGGATCCTCGATGGAGACGAGGCGGCGTTCAACGAATTTGTCCACCGTTACGGCACCGTCATTTACGCCGCGCTCAGGCGGTTCAGGCAGCTTTCCAGGGAGGATGCCGACGACCTGGCCCAGGTCGTCTTTCAACGCCTCCTAGAGAACAACCAGCGTGCGCTTCGAGCCTGGCAGGGTGGCAGCTTGGCCGCCTACCTGAGGCGAATGACCAGGCATGCCGCAATCGACGCCCTGCGCGCCCGCCGGCCCGAGGACCACGTCACCATCGATGGCGAAGGTGAGGACGAGGAGGTTTTTGTCCCCGACCCCAATCCGGGACCGGACGCCGCAGCGTTGCTGGCCGAGCAGCGGCGAATGATGAGCGAGGCGATGAGTCGCCTGGCCCCCGCCGACCAAGACATACTCCGACTTGTGGACCTTGACGGATTGACCTATGCCGAGGCGGCAGGGCGCCTGGACATCACGGTAAATAACGTCGGCGTGCGGGTCCTGCGGGCACGCCAACGACTGGCGGTGGTCATCCGCCAGGCTTATCCGGCCTTAATGGAGTATCTGTGAAACCCCCTGTAATAAAGCCCGCCCATGACCCGTCTACCTACGTTTAGGTCCTAGAACATGGGCTTTCGCGCCGAACACATCAGCCCGGCCGAGCTCGCGTCGATCCGGCGTGGACGGAGGGCGCACTTTTCTCTGATGGTTCACGTTGCGGAGTGCTCTCAATGCAAACTGCAGCTCGCCGATTCGTTGATCCTAAGCCAGTTGATGCAAAAAGGAGGGGTGGCGCAACGGCCGCACCTTCCCGATAGCGCCATTGACCGCTACCACGCATCTGCTTACGAAGGTGCTGATGCGGACCCCAATGCCTTCTTCGCTGCGCACGAACATCTGCAACGATGCGATCAATGCTTCGCAAAGTTCCTTCATGTGCACGAGCAACTGTCACCCTCGAAGGTCTTGCTCGAACGCATCGCGAAGACAGGTCCACGTATGCTGCCGAAGCGCAGCCTCGGTGCGCTTGTTCTGCAGAAGGCGTTCGATTCGGTAACGGCGGCATTCCGCCCGCGCAAGGGCGATTTGGAACAACAGGGCGAAACATTGAGGGACCTATTGCGCATGGGGACAGTGGCTGAATCAAGTGGACCTGCATACGAATCGCCATCGAAAGACCTTGCCTTTTACGCCGATCTTCGCCCCTTAGGTTCAGCTTCGGAGTCGGCGCCTGCACGTGACGCGAAATCTCTGTTTGCCGCGTTGTCCGTGCCCGCGGCCGCGAAGCGTTCCCTTGCGCGACTATCGGTCGATCCTGGAAACATACGTGCCGGAGATGTCCTTTTGAGAGCTTCTTCCAGGCTTAGTCAGGGTCGGCTCCACCTCGACCTTAGCGCTGTCGACATGATTCACGCCCGTCCGGCCAGCGATGTCGAACTTCAGGAGCTCGATGAGACAGGATCGGTGCTCCATAGCGGAAGAACCGACGCGCACGGCAATATTTCGCTCGAGGTGGCGCCGGCGTGCGAGCGGCTTACGATAAGGATTGGTGAATCGGAGCCTTGGGAAATACGCTTGGACATCAGGGAGGAATCACCCCGAGCAAGGCGCGCACGCATTAGGACCGCGGAAGACGCAGCATTGAAGGAAAAGCGGAGCAGGGAAACTGAGGAGCGTAAGGTCCACCGCGCTGCGAACGAAAAAAACAGGGAAGAAGTGTTGGCGCAGTTCAGGACTCTCAGTCCCGAGGAGCAATTAAAGGCGGCAGCGCGGGACAAGACGCGGCCGATATTCTTTTATCAGCAGGACTTTCCGACCCTGGACAACACACTGCTCGACCGGCTCGGTCTCGATGTGCTTCAAGACCTCCGTACCCGCCTTGCGCCAGTACGACGCGGTCCCTTGGTGAGCGCCCGCGCGTCCCTGGACGCATACCTTGCTGATAGGGGGCAGAACAATAAGTAGGTCGGGTTGTAATAAACGCCAAGGCCCGACTCGTCTTACCCGGAAGCGACGGAAGCGTCAGTTGCCAACGAACTGGGTGAGGCCATGAACGAAATCAAAGAAGCGTTAAGTCAAGTAGTGCTCGGCGAGCCGTCCAAGGCCCGCAATTTCACCGTTTTTCCGCTCCTCTCACGCCAGCCGACGGGGGCGGCAAGGTACATGGTCCTGACCGAGGCTATCCGGACTGGCATTGCGCTGGTGAAGGAGGTCTCGGAGGGCGGAAGCGTTCCAAAGCTCTCGCTGATCAACAAGGTCGACCAGCCTCTCCTTCTCGTCGATGGGGAGCAGCTCATCGGCTGCAAGCAGAACCGGATAATCAACCTCACGATCCTTGCGCCCGCGCATAGCGAGATCGCGATTCCCGTCTCTTGCGTAGAGCAAGGACGCTGGCGGTACGACTCTGCTCAATTCCGCGATGCCGGCCAGACGTTGTACGCAGGGCTTCGCGCCAAAAAGGCGGTTCAGGTGAGCCGCAACCTGGCCTGCCAAGGCGTCGCGGCTGCCGAGCAAATGGAGATCTGGGCCGACCTCGCCGGAAAGGCCGACCGGCTCGGTTCGCGCTCAACCACCGGCGCAATGTCTGGCATCTATGAACGCCGCGAGCGTGACCTCCGCGAGTACGCGAGGGCCGCGCAGTGGCGGCCAGGGCAGGTCGGCGCTCTCTTCGCTATCAACGGCCGTTTCGTTGGTGCCGAGCTGTTCGATGCCGACAGCACTTGCGCAACATATCTGGAAAAGATCGCTTCCGGCTTCGCGCTCGACGCCATCGACTACTTCACGCCTGTCTATGCGGTGCCCACCGCCAATGACGCCGAGCGGTTCTTGGCTCGACTCGCCACCGTACGTCAGGCGCGGTTTGCGGCTCTCGGGCTCGGCGAGGACGTGCGCCTGGAGGACGAGACCTGTGTTGGCGCCGCGCTGGTCCTCGAGGGGCGGGTTGTCCACTTCTGTGGATTTGATCTCGAAGTCGACATCGGCATGGGTTTCCCGAACGCCGGCATCGAAAGCATGGCGCAGCGGCACGTTCGCAGGCCTTTCGGTCGGCGAGTCAGCCCGCGCCCCTACGAATAGACGGGTCGCCATGTATTCCGATCACGCTCGAGTCCGTATGCAGCAGCGCGGCGTTCCCCCGCTCATCGTCGAGCTGTTGCTACAGTACGGGGCTACCGTCCATGACCACCATGGAGCACGCATCAGGTTCTTCGACAAAGAGAGCCGAAAGCGTATCCGGCGCGAAAAAGGGGACATCCTGCTGCGCCGCTTCCACGAGTTGTTCGATTCCTATGCTGTGGTGGCGCAGGACGGCACGGTCGTAACCGTAGGGCACGCCTACGGTCGGATCCGGAAGAACTAGATAGGCGGGGAAGGGAATGGAAAAGCGGTCCTGGATAACGCCTGCGTTCAGCGAGGCAGACCTTGGCGGCATGGTGGCCTGCCGAGTCTCTTTCGATGCCTTGCACGTAGTTCAATTCCTCGCGACTCACCAACACATCCAGGTCATGCCGCAGGGCCTCCGGCATACGGCGCCCGCTCTCAAAGAGCATGCAAAGATGATTACGGCCTTGGGAGGGGAGCTCGATGCTGCCATCTATCGCGCTCTCGCCTCGGGCCTCTTAGGCGGCATTCCGGGCAATGCTTCGTACATATTCCTGCATGGCGCCTACGAGCTGCCGGACTCGCAGAAGTTGTGCTTGCTTATCAGCGAGCAGCAACGCAGGGGGATATTGGGTTCTGATTGTCTTAGTGCCCTCAAGAAGGCTGCCGAGATCTGGCAGGCGTATGAGGAGCGCTACAAATCATGGGAAGAGGAGCGCGCGGCTGAAAAGCGGCAGATCGAATCGTCGCCGCAATCGGTCCGGGAGATCATGGGGAAAACGCAGCCTATCTACGGCAAGCGTGCTCCGAACACGCCTGTCGCTCGAGAACTCAAGGGCTGCTTTCCGCCCGCTTTATGGGTGGAATCCAGGAAGCGAGCGCCCGAGACGGCGTTGAGAAAGGCGCTCGAAGCAAGCGCCATACAACCCGCCGGCGACGGCAACTATAACCTCTTTCGCCTCCGGAGCGATCAGGACAAGTCGGTCGCTCTTGTCACGTGGACACCTCGCGGTCCTTTACCTACTGTGTCAGAGCTCAAGGCTGCAGCAGAGCGCGCCGTGCCGCGCGCTTTCGCCCGGCCACGATTGGCTGGCGTTACGCCGCCGGATCGTTCCGGCACATTGCAGCCAACTGCACCGGAAACCGGCGCTCTTGATCATGACTCCCTGCGAAATCAACTCGAAGACCTGCAAATCGAGTTGCCGCGCGATGAGCTGGAAGAACGAGGCAGACGCGCTAAAAGCGTGGTCAAGGCCGATGGCTTCGAGGCGGTGGGCTGGTATCAGTCGTTCCACAGCTACGACGACTCGAGCTGGGGGATATACCTGCATGCTGATCGGCTTTTGGATCTGGCATGCGGATTCGCCTCAGACTTGGGCCACCTTAGTTACAGGCCGCTGCATCTGGGAGTACATGTCTCGCTCGGGCTAGTTCTGCGTCATGAACTCTTTCATGCCCGCGCAGAGGCATGCTCGACTTATGTCGAGCTTCAGGTGCTTCGGGGCCGCTACCGCAACTACCACGAGGGGGTTTACAAGACCTTTCAACTCAGTGACGCGTGCCTCGAGGAGGCTCTTGCTAACTACGTTGCCTTCGAGTGGTTGAGAGGCCAAGGAGAGCACTTCGGCGGTGTACACGGTCTACTTAAGGACGACCAAGGTTTTCAGCAGGTACTGGAGATCGTCGCGAGTTGGCTCGACTTTTCGCCTAAGGGTTACGCCGCCTGGAGACAAGGCCGCGATTTGCTTACGTGGAGGACCTTGGCACGGCAAATCGCGACTGGAAATCCGGCTGGAGAGGTAAAGGGACGGCCGCTTCCATTGGAGGGTAGCCTCCAGGGACCGCTCCCTTTCGAGCTGTTGGACCGATACATCCCAACGTGGGTGGTCGGAAGGAGCCTATTGGCCGATGCGTTTTTTTCAGCGCCATCGCGCGCTGAAGCTCAGCGTGTACTACGACATTTCGGTTATCAACACATTCCAGCACGCGGTAAGGGTAGCCATGAATTCTGGCAAGGGACAGATGGACGCGGCTTTCCGCTTCCGCGGCGAGATCCTGTTAGCGTTGGCGTCTTCAGGTCCTTGCTGCATCATTTCGGGCTGACGAAGCACGAATACCTGAACAGCATCCGGCCTCAGCTTTGAGGTTAAGGGCGGAAATTCTAACTATGGGGAAGGATGAGATGGAGCGCCAATTCGGCTACCGACTATGAGCGCGGTACCCGCAAGAGGTCCATTGCCTAGCCGTCCACCGCGCATCGGGGAGCTGGTTCATTTGCGCTCCCGCCGATGGCTTGTGGAGGAGGTTGTGGAGCCGAGCGCGCCGGGCCAATCTTCGCTCGTTCGACTTGCTTGCGCGGACGACGACGCCCAGGGCCGGGCCCTCGACGTGTTCTGGGAGTACGAGCTTGATCGTCGCATCGTGGAGGAAGAAGGCTGGAAGGACCTAGCCACGAAGGGATTCGACCCGCCTCGTCGGTTCGCGGCTTTCCTGCACACGCTCCGCTGGAACTGCGTTACGGCGACCGACCCCAACCTCTTCCAGTCGCCGTTCCGTGCGGGAATCAAGATCGACGCTTATCAGATGGAGCCATTGCGGAAAGCGCTGCGGTTGCCGCGCGTCGCGTTATTTATCGCCGACGATACAGGCCTCGGCAAGACGATCGAGGCGGGTCTCATCGCGCGGGAATTACTGCTGCGGCGCAAGGCGAAGACGATAGTCGTCGCCACTCCGGCGTCGGTGCTTGAGCAGTGGAAAGCCGAGCTCGAAGAGCGCTTCGGTCTCGTGTTCGAAATCTTGGATCGCGCGTATGTCGCGCGGATGCGGCGGGAGCGCGGGTTCGGCATAAACCCCTGGCGCACGCACAGCCGGTTCCTGGTCTCGCACAACCTGCTGATCGACCCTGCGTACGCCGATCCGTTGCGCGAGTGGCTGGGCACGCTGCTGCCAGGGAGTCTGCTCATCCTGGACGAAGCGCATCATGCGGCGCCGGCCAGCGGCGGTCGCTATGGCATCGAGACCAAATTTACCCGCGCGATCCACGACCTGGCCGGCCGCTTCGAGCACCGTTTGTTCCTGTCCGCAACGCCCCACAACGGACACTCGAACAGCTTCTCGACGCTGATGGAGATCCTAGATCCCTATCGATTCACGCGCGGGGTGAAACTACGGCCGAAGGCCCTCGAGGAAATCATGGTGCGGCGCCTCAAGGAAGACATCCGCGCCGTTCAAGGCGGCTTCCCGCGGCGGCACATCGTCCGCATTCCGATCGACGGCCTCGCCGCCGACGCCCCGGAGCTTGCCCTCTCCCGCCTCCTCGACGAGTACCGCAGTGCACGTGAAGAGCGCTTTGCCAAGACGTCGAAGCGCGCGCAGGCGACAGCGGGTCTGCTCGTGGTCGGACTCCAGCAGCGGCTTCTCTCCTCCATTGAAGCCTTCGCGCGCAGCCTGAAGGTCCACCGCGCGACGGTCGAGCGGCATTGGGAGAAGGGCGGACCGGCCGCGGCGACCGAGGCCGGTGCTGAATCGGCGGCGCTCTTCACACATGCGCCAGACGCGGATGACGAGCGCGCCTCGTGGTCATTAGAAGAAGTCGAGGCCGAGGAGACGACGGAAATCGAGGCGATCACCAGCGCGGCCGAGTCCGGGTCGGCGCGCGATTCCACGTCAGAGGCTCTGTGGCATCGCGAGAAAGTGCTGCTCGACCGGATGCAGGAAATCGCCGAGCGGAATCGGCATCTGCCAGACGCTAAGACGCGGTACCTCCTCGACTGGATACGCGAGCATCTGTGTCCCGGCCTGCCGCCGTTTGGGCAGCGCCCGCAAGGCAAGCCCCCGGCATGGCTGCACCGCCGGGTCCTCATATTCACGGAGAATCGTGAGGGCACCAAGCGCCACCTCAAGCAGATCCTCGAGCAGGCGATCGAGGGCACTGAACGCGCGGAGGAGCGCATAGAGGTGATAGATGGCCTGACCAGCAGTACGCGCCGCAAGGAGATTCAGCGCCGCTTCAACACTGACCCAAGCAAAGACCCATTGCGCATCCTGCTCGCGACGGACGCCGCGCGCGAGGGACTCAACTTCCAGGCGCACTGCGCGGACCTCTTCCACTTCGATCTTCCCTGGAACCCAGGGCGCATCGAGCAGCGCAACGGCCGCATCGACCGAAAACTCCAGCCAGCGCCCGAAGTGCGCTGCCACTACTTCGTGTTGCCTCAGCGCACCGAGGACCGGGTTCTCGAAGTGCTCATCCGCAAGACCGAAACGATTAAGAGAGAGCTGGGCAGTCTCTCGAAGGTGATCGACGACGACATCGAGCGCCGGCTCGGTCAGGGCATCCGCCACCGGGACGCGGAGCGCCTCGCTAACGAGATCGAAGCCGCCGACCTCGACGCTGCGCGTAAGCGCGTTGTCGAGGAGGAACTCGAGGCAAACAGTGAACGTCGAGCCGAACTTGAGGCCCAGATCGAGCGCTGCCGTAACCTACTCGACAAATCGCGCTCCGCGACCGGCTTCGACCCGGCGTCATTCCGCGACGCACTCTCGTGCTCGCTCGAGCTTCTCGGCGCCCCGCCGCTCGCTGAGACGACAGATGTGTACGGGCGTCCTGCGTATGCCTTTCCGTCGCTCGACCGACGCGCCGGCGCCGATCCGAGCTGGGCAGCCACGCTGGATACCCTACGTACACCACGCGCGAGCAATCAGAAGCTCGCCGAATGGCGTCGAGAGGCGCCGATTCGGCCCGTCGTTTTCGAGGACGCGGGAATCCTCACCGAGGATACCGTGCACCTCCATCTGGAGCAGCGCGTTGCCCAGCGCCTGCTCGCGCGCTTCAGAGCCCAAGGCTTCGTCCACCTGGATCTATCGCGCGCCTGTCTCGCGCAGACTCGGGACGCGATTCCGCGCGTGATCCTGCTCGGACGACTCTCGCTGTATGGCCGCGGCGCGGAGCGGCTGCACGAGGAACTCGTCCCGGTCACGGCCCGCTGGATCGAGCCTGGCCAGCGCAAGGGAGCGCTCGAGGCGTACGCGCGCGAGGCTGAAGCGAAGACGCTTGAAATGCTGGAGCGCTCGCTGAGTGAGACGGGTGGCCGCGCTCCTAGTGAAGTCGTTCAGCGGAAACTACTGGCAACGGCTGCACGCGATATCGCGGACCTGCTGCCGAGTCTCGAGCCGCGCGCCGCCGAATGGGCGGACGCGGCAGTGCAGAAGCTAGGGGAACGCGGCGAACGGGAAGCGCGTGAGCTGCGCGAGACGCTCGAGCGTCAACGAGAGCGAGTCCGCGAGCAGCTGGAAAAGTACGAGAAGCAGGACTTTCGTCAGCTGACCCTCGGCTTTGACGAGGAAGAGAAGCGCCAGCTCGAAGCTGACGTGCGATCGTGGAGGGGCCGCCTCGCGCAGTTCGACCGCGACCTCGCTGACGAGCCCGCCCGCCTTCGCAGCTTCTACGAGGTGAAGGCGCGGCGCATCGAGCCGGTAGGCCTCGTCTACCTCTGGCCGGAGAGCAACTGAGCCGTGGCGAAGCTCGACCCACAGATCCTTTCTCACCTCGAGTGGCTCGGCTTCGTCCGACCCACAGGCCTCGTAGTCTCGGCTCCTGCTCTGGTGCGCGCAGGAGCCATCCTCGACCAGCGCGACGCCGAAGGGCAGCGGCGCCTGCTCGCATGCGCCGGCGACGCCGAAGGCATCGCCAATCGTGTGCGCGAACCATCGCCACGTTACGGCAGCGACCTGCATGCCGATGCGCACATCACCGATTTCCGTGCCTTCGCCAGCACGGTGCTTGGCTGGCGCTTCTCGCCGAAGGGCTACGCCGGAACGCCCGAATGCCCGATTCCTTCGGAACTCGAGCTGCCGCTCCCTGATGCGGGGGGGACACTGCGGCCCGACTACGCCGTGCGAGAGCTCGAGCCCCCGAATGGAGCGTCATCCTGGCAGCTCCTCGTGCGCGTGGTCCCCGGTGAGGGGTTCGACGAGGAGAGTCGTGGCGGCGGACGACTCTACCTCTCGCCGCACTCCAGCATGGAGCGCCTGCTGCGCCATACGGGTGTGCCTGCCGGGTTGCTCGTAAACGGCCGTGCGCTCCGCCTCGTATCGGCGCCGCGCGGCGAGTCCTCGGGCTGGCTCGACTTCCGCATGGCCGACATGGTTCAGACCGCGGGGCGGCCAATCGTAAGTGCGCTGCGGCTCCTTCTCTCGGAGCAGAGCCTGCTTACGCGGCCACGCCACCAGCGGCTCGCCGCGCTGCTTGCAGACAGCCGCAAGTTCCAGAACGAGGTCTCGGAAAAACTCGCCGAGCAGGTGCTGCACGCGCTCTACGAACTGCTACGCGGTTTTCAGATGGCACATGATGCATCGAAGGGAGAGCTGCTGCGGCAGGTCCTCGCCGAGCACCCCGACGAGGTGTATCGCGCGCTACTCACCGTGATCCTGCGTCTTGTGTTCCTGCTCTACGCCGAGGAGCGAGACATGCTTCCGGAGCAGGAGACTTTTCTGCGCTATTACTCCCTCGCCGGCCTTCATGAGCGTCTACGCGAGGACGCCGCGCTGTACCCCGATACGATGGATCAGCGCTTCGGTGCCTGGGCGCAACTCGTGGCGCTCTTCCGCATGGTCCACGACGGAGCCGATGCAACGGGCATGCACCTGCCGCCGCGCCACGGAGTACTGTTCGATCCTGATCGCTTTCCCTTCCTCGAAGGGCGCACGACTGGCAACGCGCGCCACGTCCACGATGGGATCGAGCCACCTCTCGTGCCCGACGGCACGATCTACCGCGCCCTCGAGAAGCTGCTTGTGCTCGACGGCGAGCGCATTTCATACCGCGCTTTAGATGTCGAGCAGATCGGCTCGGTCTACGAGACGATGATGGGCTTCCGCCTGGAGACCGCCAAAGGTCCTTCGGTGGCCGTCAAAGCGCAAAAGAAGCAGGGCGCTCCGACGGTGCTGAACCTCGAGGCGCTGCTCGCCGAAGCCGGTGCGAACCGCGCGAAGTGGATACAGACCCACGCCGACCGCAAGCTCACCGACACCGTTAAGAAGGCAGTCGAGGCGGCGGCCACGCTCGAGGATCTGCATGCAGCCCTGGTGCCCGTGATCGACCAAGCGGCCACGCCGGACCTCGTGCCTCGAGGCGCGATGGTGCTGCAGCCGAGCGAGGAGCGCCGCCGTTCAGGCTCTCACTACACTCCGCGGGAGCTAACCGAGCCAATCGTTCGTACGACCCTCGATCCGGTCTTGGCTCGCCTGCGCGAGGATGACGGCAGGCCGCCGCGACCGGAGGCAATCCTCGATCTCAAGGTCTGCGATCCGGCGATGGGGTCGGGCGCGTTCCTCGTCGAGGCATGCCGATACTTGGCTGATGCCCTCGTCGAGGCATGGCGAGCGCACGATGCACGGCCCGCAATCCCGCTCGACGAGGACGAAGTCGTCTTTGCCCGGCGGCTTGTCGTCCAGCGCTGCCTGTACGGCGTGGACCGCAATCCGGTGGCCGTAGACCTCGCCAAGATGTCGCTCTGGCTAGCGACGCTGGCCAGGGACCACGCCCTTACGTTCGTGGACCATGCGCTCCGTCACGGCGACTCGTTGGTGGGGCTCTCCCGGCGGCAAATCGAAGCGTTCCACTGGGAGGCCGACGCTCCGCGCTTTCAGGCAGGCCTAGAGGCAATGAAGGCGCGCGAGCACTTGGCCAAGGTTACGGCGCTTCGGCAGCGGATTCAGGAGGCGGGCGAGGCCGTCACGGATCAGGAGCTGCGAGACCTTTGGGACGAGGCCCAAGCCGAGCTGAGCAAGGTTCGCCTGCTCGGCGATTTGGTGTTGGCGGCCTGGTTCCAAGCGGATAACCTAAAGGAGCGGGACGCGAAGCGCCTGGAGTTCGCGAACGCCGTAATGAGCGGCGATGCCGAGGGTTTTCGCAGTTGGCTGGAAAATCGCCGACACGCTTCTCCACCGCTCACGTCGTTCCACTGGGAGATTGAATTCACCGAGGCGTTCCAGCGGGACAATGGAGGGTTCGATTGCATTGTGGGCAATCCACCATTCCTCGGCGGAATTGGCATCTCGGCTGCATTAGGCGAGCAATACCGCGACTGGCTATTGAATCAGTACGAGGGGGCCAACGGCAACGCTGACCTGTCTGCGTACTTCTTTAGAAGGTCGGCCTCCATCCTTAGAGGTCGGGGAACCCTCGGACTGGTGGCCACTAAAACTATCGCCCAAGGGGATACACGCACCACCGGCCTACGTTGGCTTTTGCAGCGCGATTTCACGATCTACAGCGCCACAACAAGTACCAGATGGCCCGGGGCCGCAAGTGTAGCGTTCTGCGTCATCCACCTTCTGGCTCACGCGATCCCCACTGTCAGCAAACTGGATGGGAAGCTCGTTCCTGGTATTAGCTCTAGGCTTTTGCCCGCAACTGACGAGGTGGACCCGCAACGGCTTGCAAGCAATGTTGGCCTTGCACTATTTGGAGTCACGACTCACGGCGCAGGTTTCGTCGTGAACGAGGAAGAGTACGCCGAGCTTGTGCGATCAGATGCATCGAACGCCATGGCGCTGGAGTCATATATCGGGGGTAGCGATGTGAATACGCATCCCCATCAGTCCTCGTCGAGATACGTCATTAATTTCCGTGACATGACATTAGAGGAAGCGCAAAGGTGGCCGGACCTTCTCAAGATCGTAGAAGAGAGAGTGCGGCCCGAAAGGATGCGGCTTAGAGACGATAGCGCAGCGGCCCGTTCTCGAAAGGCGCGGTGGTGGCTCTTCGCTGGGCAGGCTCATGGAATTCTCGAGGCTCGTAAGAGAATGGACAGAGTGTTAGTGACGGCTCAGGTAACGAAGCACATCGCTGTTTCTTTTCAGCCATCGCATCGAACCTTTAGCAAAGAACTTTGTGTTTTTCTCTACGATTCTTACGCTGCCTTTGCCCTGCTACAGAGCCGCCTGCATGAGGAATGGGCACGTCTCTTGACTTCGTCGCTGGGAGACACGCTGCGATATTCAGCGTCAGATTGCTTTGAAACACTTCCATTTCCCCTGGAGTGGTCAACGAATGAAGCACTCATGGCGGCAGGCGAGGCATACGACCAGTACCGTACACAGCTGATGAACGACACGAACCAGGGAATCACCAAAACATACAATCGATTCCATGATCCGAATGAGCGAGACTCCAGGATGCAGGCGCTTCGTGGGCTTCACGCGGCAATCGACCAAGCCGCGCTCAATGCGTACGGTTGGGCCGATGTGCAGGTACGCAGCGACTTCTACGCAGAGGAGTCCAGTAGCGCCGCACAAGATGAGCCGGGCGTGTCGTATCGCTACCGTTGGTCGGACGACGTGCAGGCTGAGGTGCTCGCACGGTTGCTCGAGCTCAACGCCGAGCGCGCGCGCGCAGAGGCGCGCGCCGGCGCCGCGGTGGGAAAGAAAGGGCGCAAGAAGGCGGTGCAATCCGCGAGGCGCGATATCGACAACAAAGATGATCTCTTCTTATGACGACCATGAACCGAGGTGATCCCGAGAAAACCGGCACCTCCCTGGAGGTCCGCGAGCGATTGATTGAAGCGCTTCGGCTCGACCTTGTCGGTCCGTGGGCGGGGCACGCCTTTGTGGCGGAGCGGTTGCCAGGCTGGGTGCGTCCATCGAACTGGTACCTGACTGGTTTCCTGATTCCCTCGGACATGCCAGCTGAGAAGAGCGCCGACGCTGACGAGGACGACGACTTCGAGGTTGTTCCGGAAACAGCTGGGCTTGCTGAGGAGTCGAGCGAGGAGCGCAAGTCAGCGAAGAAGGGCTATTTCCCATCGTCGATGGGCCTAAGCTTCTTGGTCGCGAAGGCGGCGCGCGAGCTGATGGTGACCGTCCGCTGGGGCGACTACGCGCCTACTGAGATCACAGGCGAGGACGGTAAGCCGCTCTCGATCTGGCAGCGCACGCCACGAGAGACGACCGTAAGGCTTAAGCTCACCGGATCGCAAGAGGATGCGGTGTGCACTGTCCCGGACTCGCATGGGCTCGAGCTTCACTTGGTCGAGCGCGAGGTCGTCGCGGAAGAGCTCGCCGACCGCATCCCTACTGGCACGCGCTCGGTCTCGATCTTTCTCGTCAACCACCGTACGCCCAACGAGGACAACCCGGACCTCTCATACGTGTTCCAGGCGGAGATCGAGGTGCGCGGAGAGGATCCATTCGTGCCGCGACCTGATCTGCGCGGGGCACTGGCAGCCGAATGGGACGAGCAGGTCGCCGACCTTCATTATGCGGACACCCCGGAATTCGCGACGGGGCACGCGGTTTCGGCCGACTGGGAAATTGTGGACGGTGCCTGCCGGCTACTGCGCACCGCCTGGGTTCCGCAGGCCGACGTAGAGAAGACGGCCACGGTCGACGTGCCTGACGTTGAGCTGTCCATGGACGCGCTCGGGGCGCTTGCCGACGGCGCAGCGGTAACGGCACGGCTCCAGCCTCTCGTCGTGGCCTACCGCAGATGGGTGGAGACGCAGCGGGTCGGGTTGGCATCCCTCACGGGGGCGCGGCGCGATACGGCGGGAGAACTGCTGCGCCTGGCCGGCGTGGCGGCAGGGCGGATCGAGCGCGGGATCGCCAAGCTCTCCGCGGACGCTGACGCGCTCGACGCCTTCCGCGTCGCGAATCGCGCTGTCGCGCGGGCCTTGAAGAAACGCCTCGGAATTAACGCGCCGCGCTGGCGCGCTTTCCAGCTGGCCTTCCTGCTGTTGAACCTGCCCGGCCTCGCCGATCCTCAGGCGCCGGACCGGGACACCGTGGATCTCCTCTTCTTCCCGACGGGCGGCGGCAAGACCGAGGCGTATTTGGGGTTGGCGGCGTTTGCGATGGTGCTACGGCGGCTCCGTCATCCGGGCGATGAAGGACGCGCAGCGGCGGGCGTGAGCGTGATCATGCGCTACACGCTGCGCCTCCTAACCCTCGATCAGCTCGCACGTGCTGCCGGCCTCGTCTGCGCACTCGAGCTGGAGCGCGAAAGGAATCCCGAGCGCTATGGGACATGGCCGTTCGAGATCGGTCTGTGGGTTGGCAAGGCAGCCACACCCAACATCCTGGGTCGCAAGGGCGATGGACGTTCCGATTCCGCGCGTACCAAGGTGCGACAGTTCAAGGCGGACTCGAGAGGCAAGCCGTCGCCTATTCCGCTGGAGAACTGCCCGTGGTGCGGCACGCGTTTCGGCGGCGATTCCTTCGCGCTCGTCCCGAATGACGATACCCCTCGAGAGCTGCGCATCGTATGCGCGAACTTCGAGTGCGACTTTACGCGTGACCGGGCGCTACCGATCGTCGCTGTCGATGAGCCCCTTTATCGGCGCTTGCCGGCCTTCCTCATCGCAACCGTGGACAAGTTTGCGTCGTTGCCTTGGATTGGACAGTCGGGAGCGCTGCTAGGAGGAGCGGACCGCTACGACGCCGCCGGGTTCTACGGCGCCGCTGAGCCGGGACGCGGCACGCGCCTCACGGCGCCACTGCCGCCCCCCGACCTCGTGATCCAGGACGAACTGCACCTCATCTCCGGCCCGCTGGGCACGATGGTCGGCCTCTACGAGGCAGCAGTCGAGGCGCTGTGCGTGCGCGAGCTGGATGGGCGCCCGGTCAAGCCGAAGATCGTCGCGTCCACCGCCACCGTGCGGCGCGCGCAGGATCAGATCCAGGCGCTCTTCGCGCGGGGGATCACGCAGGTTTTTCCTCCGCCCGGTCCTGACCGGCGCGACTCGTTCTTCGCCCATACGGTGCCCCCGGGCGAAATACCGGCCCGGCTCTACCTGGGCGTCGCTGCGCAGGGGCGCAATCCGAAGGTCGTAATGCGGCGGGCCTGGCTCGCACTGATGGGCGCCGCGGAACGCGCCTATCGCGACCTTGGAGGGCACAAGAACGAAGCCAATCCCGCGGACCCTTACATGACCGTGCTCGGCTATTTCAACGCGCTGCGCGAGCTCGGCGGTGCGCGGCGGATCCTGGAAGAAGAGGTCCAGAACACGCTCAAGGCCTACGGCAGCCGCCGCCGCATCGACGAGAAGCCCGGCCTTTTTCAGGATCGCCGGACGTTCTCCGAGGTGGTGGAGCTGACCTCGCGGGTCTCGACCGACAAAGTGGCCGAGGCGAGGCGGCGGCTGGAGACACCATTTCACAGGATCGATCAGCGGGTGGACTGCGCCATCGCGACGAACATGATCTCCGTAGGCCTGGACATTCCGAGGCTCGGGCTTATGGTCGTCTTCGGCCAGCCTAAGACGCATGCGGAGTACATCCAGGCTACGAGCCGCGTGGGCCGCGACGACGCACGCCCTGGGCTGGTGGTGACCCTCTTCAACATTCACAAGCCTCGCGACCGCTCGCATTACGAGCGCTTCCGTCACTATCACGAGACCTTCTATCGTTCCGTGGAAATCGGGAGTGTCACGCCGTTCTCTGCTCGGGCGCTCGACCGGGGCTTCGCCGGCGCGCTGGTCGGACTGTCGCGGCATCTGCGATCCGAGCTGGCGCCGCCCCGAGGTGTAGAGCAAATCGCCGCCGTCCGGACGGAGCTCGAACGGCGGGTCTTGCAAGCACTCCTTGAGCGCGTGCGACAGCAGCCCTTCGCAAGCGACGAGGAGCGCGAGGAGCGCGTACGCAGCGTACAGAATCGCGTCGTCGATCTGCTCGATGCATGGCGCACAGTCTTCGAAGACTATCGACGCGCGGGAGTCGCCGTGCAATACCAGAAGTACGAGCTCGACCAGCCCCGCCCGCTACTGCGCGAGATGCTCGACAGGGAGTTTGAGTCGGAACACCACCGCAAATTCCGGGCGAATCGTTCGCTGCGTGACGTCGAGCCGGAGGTGAATCTCTTTCTCAAGGATCTAAGCGGAGTGGATGTAGAGGATCGAGCATGAGCCGCAAGGCCCATGGGCAAGTCCGGCGCGGCCAGGTCATCACTACGTACGGCCCCGGTGCTTTGATTGACCTCCCCCGTCACTCCGCCATTGTCGGCGGTCTTGACACCTGGCCCAAGCCAGCGGACCTCGAGGAAATCGTGGAGCCGCGGCTGTCGCAGAAGCTCGGAATCATGACGGCAGTACCGAATCCGCGGCTCTATGCGCCTCCTCCGGAGTCGAACGACCCCCGCGCGCCGGCGCGGGGCATCGGTGCATGGCGCTTCCCCGAGTGGTTCGTAGTGCAGGACGAGTCGGGAGCCGAGGATCGCCGGCGTTCCCGCCGCCTGGTTCATCGTAAGGCGCTGGATGATAGGGGGCGCTTTGATGGCCGCGCCGTCGTCGCGACCCGCTTCGTCCGCGCGTGTACGAGAGGGCACGTGGACGACCTCGATTGGCAGCGCTACGTTCACGGGATTGAGGACGGCTGCCGGAGACAGCTCTGGCTCGACGAGCGTGGCACGAGCGGCGACCTCGCCGATCTCGTGGTGCGCTGCGAGTGCGGAAAGCAGCGCAGTCTCTACGAGGCAACTCAGCTTGAGATGAACTTGCTTGGCACCTGCCGCGGCGCTCGCCCGTGGCTCGGCCGAAATACCTCCGAGGACTGCATCCAGCCGAGCCGCCTTCTTATCCGCACGGCGTCGAACGCCTACTTTCCGCAGGTCGTAAGCGTGCTCTCCCTCCCGGATCGGGGGAGCGCCGTTGGGACTGTGGTCGCCGAATTGTGGGACGACCTCCAGATCGTGGATGACGCCGCAGGGCTGGCTTTTCTCAAAAAGAAACCAAAAATTGCGGATCGTCTCGCCCCGTTTCCCGACGACGAAGTCCTCCAGGCCGTCCGCGACCGCAAACGCGGTGGCGCGCAGGACCGACCGGTAAAGCAGGTCGAACTCGACGCACTTATCGCCGCCGCCGAGGGCTTTGGCGACGACGTACCCATCGATCCGAATTTTCACGCTCGACGTTTACCCGATGCTGCCTGGCGCCGCTCGAACCGCACTGCCGGCGTCGAAGCGGTTATTCAGCTGCATCGACTGCGCGAGGTGCTCGCGCTAGTGGGTTTCACGCGGCTCGAGGCCGTAATGCCCGACATCCATGGCGAATATGAGAGCGACGTGGAGCGCGCGTCGCTCGCGATTGAGCCAGCCTGGTTTCCCGCAGTTGAGAATCGGGGTGAGGGCGTGTTCGTGCAGCTGCGCGCCGGCGCTGTGCGAAGCTGGCTCGACCGCCCGGAAGTCGTGCAACGACTCAATGGCCTCGCGACGGGACACGCCCGCTGGGCGACGGAGCGAAAGAGCAATCGCGCGTTTCCTGGCGGACCATACGTTCTGCTCCACACGCTCTCGCACCTCTTGCTCCAGTCGCTCGCGATGCGCTGCGGCTATCCGGCGAGCTCGATCCGGGAGCGTATTTATGCCGATACGCAGGCCGACCATTTCGGGATCCTGCTGTACACCGGGAGTCCTGACGCCGAAGGAACGCTTGGAGGCCTCGTCCAGCAAGCGCGTCACTTCGAGGACCACCTGGCGGAGGCGCTGCGGCAAGCCACACTTTGCTCCAACGACCCCATCTGCGCGCGACACACACCCGGCAAGAGCATGGAGCACCGATGGCTGCACGGCGCGGCGTGCCACGGCTGCGCCTTGGTTGCAGAAACGAGCTGTGAGATGCGTAACGACTACCTCGACCGCGCGCTCGTCGTTCCCGTACTCGGCGAACGCGGCGCGGCATTCTTCGAGGGCCTGGCATGATGGAAGCCCTCGCAAGCGTATCGCCGCATCTGCGCGAGCGACTCGCCTGCGCGCTTGAGTCGGGGCTACTGCAAGGATCTCCATCTGTGGTCGCACTGCGCTCGGTGCTGGGTGGCGCGGGCGAGATGGAGCCGATCGCCAATGCGCTCGCGCACTGTGACCGCCTGGGGCTGGCCGGACCCGCTGCCGCGGCTTGGCTCCGCAGCTTGAACAAGGTTCACGCCAACGCGCCGCGGACCGATCTGGTGTGGTCAGGACCCGAAGTGCCCGGCCTGCATGCGCGCGGCACGCGACGGGTTTATGAGGAGCTACTAGGTTCGGCCGAGCGGTCTCTGTGGGTAAGCACCTATGTATTCTTCGACGGCCCAAGGGCGTTTGAGGTCCTTGCTCGACGAATGGAGGCGACAAACGCACTACAAGTGACGCTGCTGCTCAATATTCAGCGCAAACGGGGTGACACAACCACCGCTGAGCAGCTTATCCGTCGGTTCGCCGACCGTCTTTGGAGCACAGAGTGGCCGGGGGGGGCTCGGCCGCGAGTCTTCTACGATCCCCGTGCACTCGAGCCCGATGCTCCCGCTGGCGTATTGCACGCCAAGGCTGTCGTTGCTGACGAGGAAGCCGTTTTCGTTACTTCCGCGAACCTCACTGAGGCTGCGCTCGAGCGGAACATAGAGCTGGGATTGCTCGTTCGCGACCGCGCACTCGCCGGCAGTATCGTCGCGCATTTTCGCGGCCTAATCGAGCGCGGCCTGCTACACGCTTTACCGAAGGAGTAAAGAGAACTGGGAACATCAGTGGGAGATCCCGGGCTCAATCCCATCCAGATCATGGAGCGCCTTGCCCTGCGTAGGCGGGCGTTCCATTCGGAAGTGGATTTCCAGCATGCCTGGAATCCTTGGCGATCCAGCCGTTGGCCGTATGACCTAGTGCTTCACGTCAAGCGAGCACCCTGAAGCTGGCTGGTCGAGCACCCACCGTTCTTGGCGTCATGGCGGGAACGTCATGCGATAACGTTGGAGATTCTCAACTTCCCGGTCCTGATCGAGCCACGTGCCCGCGCCCAACAGCGCGTGCATCATCTCGCAACGACGTTTTACTCGCTGAGCTATGCTGTGCTCGTAACTGCCCTGCTGATAGCAGTAGACGACCTCGACCGGGCGCTTACGGCTGCGCATCCCGCCAAGCCGGTGAACACGCCCGATGCGCTGCTCGATGAGCGCGGGATTCCACGGCAGATCGTAGAGCACGACGCGCCGGCAATAATGGTGAAGATCGATACCTTCTTGCCCCTTGCGGGATGCCACCAGAATAAGGGGCACGCTCGGCAGGTTGAATTTCTGATCGTTGCTTACGGTGTCGGCTTGAGTCTCATCACCGCCGGAGACCTGCCCGTCGTAGCGAGCCACTAGCGGCAGCCGTCGCGACTTTCCAGCAATCGATTCCAGAAAGTCAAAGACCGTCGCGTGCTCAGTGGATTGACGCTGACTCTCAAGTATCCGTTCGTGTCTGTGCCACCACCTGCGCATAGCTGCAGGCATCGCATCCGGAGCGTCGAGCGATGAAGCCATAATCTTCGCGACCGTCTGTGCATGCCGAAGAGAAGGTATCGATAGCACCCGGCGAACGTGCTCGGCTCTTTCCCGCCAGCGTTTGCCGGATCTTTGAAGCCGAATGGCGAGGTCCCGCAGCGCTGAATGCTCATGAAGTGCTTTTACCAGCATCGCTGAAGTTTCGGTCCGATGGGTGAATACGACGGTTTTTTCCCCGGAAAGAGCGAGGTGTGCCAGCCTATCGACCGCCGCCCGCAGCTTGGGGTCGACGCCGGTGGTCCCCGTAAGCGCCCTTTCCAGCCGTGCTATCCACGGTTCCCGCTTGAAGCTGGCCAATGCTCCGTTGCGTAGTGATTCGAGCGTCGCCGCCCAACTGGAGCACAGAGTCTCCCGTACGCTGGCCACATGGGTTCGGTCGCCGGAGGTGAGCACATTGGAGATGACCCGTTCGAGCGCCATGCTAGGCAGCAAGGCGGCTCCAGTCGCCTGAGCGGTCCAAGCGATAATTCGACGCTCGTTACGATTGTTCCAGGTCGATCGCACCATGCACCGCCTTAGCTCGCGTTCAAGCAGCCTGATCTGCGGAAACTCGGTCCGCTCCGAGACCGCCGCCTCGTACTCTTTCAGCGGAAGCTCTTCTATGAGCGTGCGATAGCCGCTGGCAGCCGATGCGGCGTGCTCGAATTGACGCAAGCGGCGGCGAAGCTCTGCCAGGGTGAGAGCAAAGGGGGTGGCTGTAACCCATACACCTTTTCGGAACTTGCCGCTTAGAAGGTGGGTAATGACACTTCCGCGGCGATCTCCTTCCAGCTTGTGCGCTTCGTCGACGATCAGCAGATCGAGCTTAGGGCGGATCTGCAGTTCGAGCGCTGCCTGACTTTGGAGAAAGTCTTCGATGAGCTGGTAGGAGCGCGGCCGCCAGTCCCGCTGCTCGGGGTCTAGGGCCGTCTTCAGCATACGAATGGCCGCGGGCGCCGGGACGTCCAATGCGCGCCTTGGCATCGTGCCGCCCTCGGAAATCACGGACTTGACTAGGCGAAGCCGATCATCTCGGGTCAACCGCATTCCAAGAGCCCGGTATGCGAAGCGCAGGGCCCCGAGCAAGTGGCGACGTCGCCCTTCCGGGCTGTGAAACCGCTTCAGCGTGTCGTACGAGGCAAAGAAAATGGCTGGACTGCGCTTGGTTTCTTCGAGAGCGTGGAAGAAGTCGTCGTATTGGCTGATAACGCGGGCTTTCCACTCATTGTCAAAGCGTTCGCGCCACCGCCCGTGGACCATCGTCCGTACTTGCTGGTTCCAGCGCGACGCCCACGTCTTCGCCATCGAACGGCTGTGCGTGAGAACGACGACACGGCCAGCGGGGCTTGTCGCTAACGTGGCAAAAGCCAAGGCGAGCGCAATGTAGGTCTTCCCTTTGCCGACTTCGTCACCCAGGATGACACCCGGAACATCATGGCGTTGCAGGCGGACCCAAAGCCCACGCGCACGTGCGTTCTGATCGCGCAGCTCATGCCGCTGTTCGGCAGGGTACAAAGCCGATAGACGTGCGAGATCTATTTCGCGCAGAGGATTCTGAGTCAGAGAGACTCCGTTAGAGTGTTCCAGTGGCCCAGGGCCGCTGACACAGGGGCAGATGACAGCCGCTTCTTGAGCTCAGCCTTGAGTCGTCGGATCTCGCCCAGCCGAGTTCCGCGCGCGGCGGTCGCCACAGCCTGCGCCACCTCTAGGCGAACCCAGGTCCTCCAGGCTTGCTCTTCTGGGCTCCCAGCCGTCGAAGGGTCATGCGAGTCGAAGATCTTCTTCAGCAGGCCTAAGTGGGCCCTAAGTCGATGCTCGGAAATTGAATCCGCCTGGAGCATTCCCGCCGCGTACCGCATCCGCGACGCGAGTTCGCGGACCTTTTGCCCAAGCGCAAACGTAGAAGTATCAGCCGTCTCGCGAATCGACTCATATCGACTGCGACGATCACCCGCATTCGAGAACGAGAGCGCCCCAAGCTGGGCCAGCCACCACTCCGGTGCCGGCTCACCCTGATCTGGCATCTCGGCAAGCGCAAGGCGGGACTTGTAGGGGATCATTATCGGGCACCAGCTCCAGCGAGTAGCATCTCCGGCCGATACGCACCTCAGCCTGAGTTCTTCGTCTCTGATGCCAAATCGTCGGACGGTGCCTGTTTCGGAGACTTGGAGCTGCTTGCCGACGTACAGCACACGTGTCCGTCGTGCGTAATCTGGGCGTCTCCATTGGAGAACAAGCGTGCCGCTTAGGGGATGAAAAGTCGCCGAACTTACGGCATGCCAGCCATCAGCAATCGTGCTTTCCGGAGCCTCGAACCTGCACTGCGAAAGCTTCTTGAATCCACGTCCGAGAGGACGTAGCAGCCGCTCCACATCTTTCCAGCGTAATACCAGTTCCCTCGCGAGCTCGACGTTCGCGCGCGCTCCTTTTTTCAATAATGCGCTTTCCGTCAAGTTGGGTGAGCCGGCCAGTATCGATGCGCGGGCACCGCCCTTCCCGTATCGGGCTGCAATCAATTTTGCATGCAAGGGTCTCTCGGCCGACGGCACGCCGCAGAACGATACGGTATCAAGCGGTGCGTTCTTGCCAAAGATGCTCGCGAACAGTCCTCTATTACCCTGCAGGGCGAGACTGCCATCCTTGCGAAGGATCTCCGGGAGGTAGATGTGGAACCGCGCTCTCGGGTATTTGCCAACCAGGGCGCGAAGGGCGCTCGCCTCGATTGAGGGCCCGGCTTGCTCGCGTCGATCGAAGTAGGGTGAGACAAGGTAGATGCTCTGTGCTTTTCTCGTTCGTTCAAGGAAGCCTTCGAGGAGGCGGGTATTCAGGCTATTGACGCTGCGGTTATGCGCGCTCGTTCTGCTATTCCACGTGCCGCTCTCGATGGCCTTTGCGGCTTGGACGGGCACCTTGGCGATCTGTCGAATCAGGTCTCGGACACCTCCCGGAAGGCCGCCATCGCTCTCGTGGAAAGTAACCAGCTCCTGGTTTACCGCGTATCCGGCCCTGGTCAGGTTGAGCGAACCCTCGATCCAGACAACGGATTGCGAAAACATCAGCATAAAGAGCTTAGGATGAAACAAACCGTTCCCGGGCCATAGGGTCACGTTGTAGTTACCCGAGTGGCCAGAGTAATGTCGGTGGTCGCACACAACGTCCACAGGTATCGAGCGCAATAGGTCCGCGCCTTCCGGATGGCAGTCCGCTATTGCATCGAGCAACTGCGCAAAATAGTTCTGGTTAAAGGTGAAGGTGCAGGCGAGGATCGCCTCCAGTTGATCCAGCCCTATCTGCTTGACAGCATTTAGCAGTCGCTCGACCGTCGCTATGCGCTCAAAGTGCAACTTCACCCGCGCCATTTCGTCTCCTGGAGGAGCGTCCGGAAGTTCGTGAGCCGGTAGTTGGGGTCGTTGCGTTGCGACGTCAATTTCAGTGACGATCGTTCTCCCACGTCCCGTATCCATCGCTCAGTCCCGCGGGCACTCATTACCTCGAAATGCCAATTGAGCACGCTATGCGCGGATACGCGGCCATTCCCAACCGCGTCAATCTGACGGCGAAGGGCCTTCGCGAGCGCGGGCTCGGCAGCCCAGACGGTACCGAGGACGTCAAGGTCAATGATCTGCTGTGCCCAGCCCGAGAGCCGACGAACCATGGCCCTCGACGGCTTCGGGGTCTCGCCATTGAGCAACCGAGTGAATAGCTCGCGGAGGCCGTCCTCGAGGTCTGCCGTTGGGCGAGTTGCCTTTGCGATTCGTCTTTGAGGCTCGAGCAGGAATCGGCTGGCTGCAAGCTGATGCCAGCTCAAGCCGAGGTGAGCCACGAGCGTGCGGGCAGCGCTGTTCATGCGCAGGCGCTCGTCATTCAGCGCGGTGAGGCCGTTTGCATCGAAAAGCCGGCGGCCCAGCCGAGGCCACGCCGAGCGCTGATCGACTGCGGCGAAGACCTTCCGCAAGGCTTCCCAGCTCGCCGGGTTGACTCCATTCCACTCGAAGCGCGGATCACCCAGCAGGTGGGTAACGGCAGCGTCATCGACCACGATCTGTCCCGCGCCGACCAGACCAATAGCGCGAAGCGATTCGATGTAGTTGCCGAGCAAACCGACACCGCGTTGGTCCACCAGGATTTGCGCATGGATGTTCGGCCTGTCGCCGGCGCATATCTTCGCGATTTCCCGCTTCCCCAAGTACCGGCTGCGTGCCGGCCGCGCGCTCGGCACGAGATGCCAGAACTGCTTTAGTCCTCTCTCGAACCGCGCAAAGCGTGTCCAGATTTCTTTGTCAACGGGCAAGGCGGCCTGCTGCTTTGCCCAACGGAGACCTACGATTACCGCGATGTAATGCTCGGCGTGCTGCGTGGCGCCGGTGAGAAATGGCGCAAGTACGTTGGACATTGCTTCCCTGAGCGCATCGAACCCAAGCGGATCAATGGCTCTTGTCGACTCAAGTCGATACGGGGCATTCCAGAAGAGTTCGCTGCGAGCCCCCACCCTTGTCTTCTTGTCTTATAGATCCACCCGTTACTTTACCTGCTCGGCGTACGGGCCTTCAGTTAAGGCCCTGACGCTCAGCAGCGTGGGCATGGTCCTTGCACGACCCAGGAAGGAGGACCCAATGGGCGCGCTTTGGAACAATCTACGGGGCATCCTTAACGGCAAGGTGCTCGCAGAGGAAGTCATCCGCACGATCGAGGTCATGTACGAGGGCGAGCGACAGATGAATAGGGCAGCGAATGAGCACCAGCTCCTGGCATACGTCCTGGCGAGACGAATGAAGCATCACGCCATGTTCAGTCGCGGGCCGACGCCGAGCGACGAAGCCCTTATGGAAGAAGCCGCCAAAGAGACGGCCATGTTCTCGATCCTGGGCTATCCGAAGTCGGTTCGAGCGTTGGGTTTATACGTGATCGCCCGCGAAAGGCCCGACCTGATAGACCGTTATCCTGAATTCCTGGGGGAGTACGGCCAGCTCACGAGGCCAGCAAAAGAGGCCGTTGATAACGGCCGCTTCCAGGACCTCTATCGGTCGAAGAACAGGGAAGCCTGACTGCATGCCGCAAAGAGCCGACAAGATCTTGAAGACGAATAGGTCGTGCGCCGGTCACCCACCCGCCTCGTTGGGCAAGCCCTAGCCCCTCATGTACCGCTCGGCCCATTCCTTCCGAGCGTCCTCCAGCGTGCGGCCTTCAGATACGAGCTTCGCCTCAAACCCGATGCGCAGTTGATTATCCCGAAAGCCGCGAGCAAGCCACTTTGCGATTATCGAAACGCCAACCGCCCAGAAGAATCGCGACCACGGACTGTCTGAGAACGCCGCGACGGCGAGAAAGTAAAGCGAGGCGATCGAGGCGACGATCCACACCCAACCGAGAATGCCCCCGACCAACTCTAAGGCTACGAGCTTTGATCTCGTTTCCATGCTCAGACCCCCTGTCACTGTTTCCCACTTTATTCGTCCCGGGTAGGAATCGGAGCAATACTCTACCGCTGAACGTGGGGACGCGCGCGGACGCCGCTACCCGGCTCGACCAAGGGATCTCCACCGCGTGGAGGGGAATCCCCGTGGGGATTCGAACCCCGGTCAACAGCCTGCAATCTCCCGCTCGGCCAACCATTGTTTTACATGCCCAGAAAATAGTCGTGTGAATCTCTCTAGCTAGGCGTAACATCGCCTCGGCGCTGTAGCTAGGCGCCGGTCGGGATTTAGCCTCACTTGCGACGACCTTAAACAGCCCGCTAAACGAGGCTCCGAATTGGAGATCGAGATGCCCAAGTTCGTCGTCGTCCGCTCTAACCCCAAGTCCCTCGAAGATGCCCAACGCGACCGCGATCTTCACCGCGATGAAGGTCTGAGTGTCGAAGAAAGAATCCGTCGGGCGCACGGCAACCCGCTGCTGCAGGCGCTGCTCATCGCGACGCTGCAGCTTGAGCTAGACGCCACGCGCGACCCCGAGGAGGCCGAGGCAATCCGCGACCTTCTGCGCGCATTCGACCGTGAGGTGATGTCGTGAGCCGCCGCGTGAACACCGTGCGCGTAGCCCTCGACAGCGCCGACGCGAACACCATCGTTGCCGGCGCGCTGCGCATCCTCGAAGCCCGGGCTCACCACGGGGCGGCGCTGACCGCGCCGAGCGCCGTGCGCGACTACCTGCGCCTTTCGCTCTCCGACCGCGAGCACGAGGTGTTCGTGTGCATCTGGCTCGATGCGCGGCACCGCGCACTGGTGTTGGAGGAGCTATTTCGTGGGACCTTAAGCCAGACCTCGGTGTACCCGCGAGAGATCGTGAAGGCCGCGCTGGCGCGCAACGCCGCGGCGGTGATCTTTGCCCACAACCATCCGTCTGGCGCCGCGCAGCCTTCGCAGGCCGACGAGCTACTCACGCGCAGCCTGAAAGAGTCGCTCGCGCTGGTCGACGTCAAGGTGCTCGACCACTTCATCGTGGCCGGCGAGCAGATCGTCAGCTTCGCCGAAAGGGGGCTGCTGTGAGCAAGAGCGAAAAACCAGCGGCACCCACCGGCGAGGTGCGAATCGTTTCCGACCGCGCGACGGGCAAAGTTAAGTCCGTCGTCGTGCGATTGACCGACGGTACGGAGCGCGTTTTGTACCCGCTCACGCCCGAGGAGATCGAACAGTTCGAGCATGACTTAACCGCTACGCGGCACTGATGGAGACGAAAGCCATGCACGACGATCTGCCGTCCGCGGTACCGGTCCCCGAGACCGACGCGCGGCCGGTACCCGTGCTCTACACCTTTACCTGCGGCGGCGCGAAGGCGCCGTGCAAACTGACTTACACCTACGAGTCTGACCTGCACAATCAGCGCAGGCTGCTGGTGCTGCCCGAGCGCGAGCCGAAGTCTTGAGCGAATACTTCAGTCCGCTGTGGTACGGCATATTCGGTCTGTTATTGGCAACGGCGCTGTTTCACAAACATCGCCGGACCTTGGCGTGGGCTTGGGTCGTTATCGTCGTCGTGACGATTTGGCGAATGCAAGGCGACACACGGGTTCCAACGGATGCGACATTCTGGGCGCTCGTAGTTGTTCAAGTTCTGAACCTGATCGTCTATCGCTGGGTCGGACGCGTATTCATTGCCCAGCAACCCTACAACCACCCAATGATTTTTCGCAACCCAGTGACGCGACGTGCCCTCCTCTTCGGGCCGTTGGTCATAATGGTCGTCCTGATCATCCTGGCCTTCGCGGTCACTGATTCTCCTTGGTGGTTCTTGGCAGGGTCGGTCGCACTACTTGGTGCGTGGACGCCCAATCCAAAAACATTCCGCCGATGAGTCTGCGGCCCGGCCGGGTGCCACCCTTACCTCCCGCACGCACCGTGGCCGAGGCGCTTCGCATCGCCGGGCGCCTACGCAGAGAAGAGAAGCGGAACCGCGCCCGTCCGCCAGCGTAGGCGCGAGCCTCGCGTGTGGCGGCCTCCCGCGCGCCCGCCACGAAGACGTGTACGTGGACGTTCCGGCGCAGCGTCGCTCCTGCGGCCTCACAGGCGATCCTCACGATGTCCGCCGGCGGTCCCGGTGCCGGGGGCGCGCGGTCCTGCCACGCGGCGCCCTCAAGTGCTAGGCTCACCCTCGCGCGCCTATCTTGGTACTGTTTATTCCTTCTGATCCCCGCCTCGAACCAAATCAGGCATTTAGGTCATGAATTTTCGGCCCTAAATGGGGACAGACCCCATTTTTCTCATTTGGCCGGCTCGGAGATCTCGACCAGGTTGAGGTCCGGGTCGCGCACGTACACCGAGCGGATCGGCCCGCGTGCGCCGGTCTTCGCCACCGGCCCTTCGATGATCTGGACTTTCTCCTTCCTGAGCCTTTCCATCACCTCCTCCAGCGCGACCGACGCGATGAAGCACAGGTCGAGCGACCCCGGCGCCGCCACGTGCGCCCGCGGCGTGAACTCCCGGCCCCACTCGTGGAGGTTGATCTTCTGCGACCCGAACGAGAAGGCGATCCGCTCCTCCGTCGGCGTCCTGAACCGCGTGAGCTTCATCCCGAGCACTTCGGTATAGAAGCGGATGCAGCCTTCCTTGTCGCGGGTGGTGAGAACGATGTGGTCAATATGGTCGATCACACGATGCCTTTCTGTCGCAGCCCTGCAATGTCTTCCTTCGAGTATCCGATCTCGGCAAGAACCCCCTCCGTATGCTCGCCGAGCCCGGGCGCGGGGGTGCGGATCGCGCCGGGCGTGCCCGAGAGCACCGGCACCACGCCGGGCACCTTGAGCGGCTCGCCGTCGCCCGCGACGATGTCGCGGATCATGCCGCGCGCGGCGAAGTGCGGGTCGGCGGCGATGTCGGCGGCGCTGTAGATGCGCCCGGCGGGCACCTCGGCCTTTTCCATCGCCTGAAGAACTTCTTCTTGGGAGAAGCGGGAGGTCCATTCCGCGATCGCCGCGTCGATGCGCTCCATCTGCGCGGCGCGGCCGTCGTTGCGCGCGAGCGCCGGGTCGTCGCGCAGGTCCGCGCGGCCGATGGCGCCCATCAGGCGCCGGAACAGGCTGTCGGCGTTGCCGGCGATGAGGACGTACGCGCCGCCCCTGCACGGGTAGAGGTTGGAGGGGGCGATGCCCGGCAGCGCCGAGCCGCTCCTCTCGCGCACGTAGCCGCCGGCGGCATACTCGGGCAGCAGGCTCTCCATGCAGTTGAACACCGCCTCGTACAAGGCGACGTCGATGACCTGGCCTTTGCCGCCGTTCTTGATGTGATGAAGGGCCAGCAAGGCCCCGATGACCCCGTGCAGCGAAGCGAGCGTGTCGCCGAGCGAAAGGTTGGGACGCGCCGGCGGCCGGTCGGGGAAGCCGTTGACGTAGCGAAAGCCGCCGAGCGCCTCCGCGATCGCGGCGAACCCGGGACGCTCTCGGTAGGGGCCGCTCTGCCCGTAGCCCGAGATGCGCACGAGGACGAGCTGCGGGTTCTCGCGCGAGAGCGCCTCCCAGCCGAGGTTCCACTTCTCGAGCGCGCCGGGGCGGAAGTTCTCGATCGCGATGTGCGCGCCGCGCGCGAGGCGGCGCACGATCTCCTGCCCCTCGGGGCTGCGCAGGTCGCAGGTGACCGACTTCTTGTTCCGCGACTGCACCTGCCACCACAGCGAGGTGCCGTTGCGCATGCGCCGCCAGGTGCGCAGCGGGTCGCCCTCGCCGGGCGGCTCGATCTTGATCACCTCGGCGCCGAAGTCGCCGAGCGTCTTGGCGCAGAACGGCCCCGCGATGAGGCTGCCCAGCTCGAGGACGCGGATCCCGGTCAGGGGACCGGAGCTCATTTTTTCTTCAGCAGCCGGAGCGGGTTGTACTCGAGGACCACTTCGCCGCGCTGGTTGAGCACCTTGTTGGCGAAGCGCGCCAGGCCGCGGTCGCCCTTCGAGGTCAGGCGGTGCTCGACCACCTCGCACTCGACGTGGATGGTGTCGCCCACGCGCGTGGGCCCCTTCACGTCCAGCGTCGCGCCGAGGAAGGCGAGCCCGGTGTCCTGCATGGTGGGCAGGAGCAGCCCCTCGGCGAAGGCATAGACGAGCGCGCCGGGGACCAGGCGCGGCCTGCTTTCCCCCTCCACGGTGAAAAGCTCTTCCGTGAGCCAGGTGAGGTTGGCGAAAGCGGCGAGGTCGGACTCGGCGATGGTGCGCCGGTGCGTGCGGAAGCGAAAGCCGAGGCGCAGGTCCTCGAAGCAGAATCCCCGGCCGACGACGGGCAGCGCCTCGCTCATCTGTGGCATTCTAGCCCGATGACCGACGCGCTCGGCTTCCGCGCGAAGTTCGGCGTGCTCGCGCCCTCGACGAACACCACGGTGCAGCCCGAGTTCGACGCCATGCGCCCGCGCGGGGTCACCAACCATCACTCGCGCCTCGCGATCCCCGACACGCGCGTCACCGGCGACGCGAGCTTCCTGCGCATGATGGACAACATCCGCGGCGCGCTCCTGCCCGCGCTCGACGCGGTGATGACCTGCCATCCGGATTACGTCGTGCTCGGCATGTCGTCGGAGACTTTCTGGGACGGGCTTTCGGGGTCTTCCCGGTTGAGAAAGAAACTGGAAAGAAAAGCCAGGGTCGGCGTGGCCATGGGCTCCGACGCCTGCCGCGCGGCGCTCGCGGCGCACGGCCGCTCGGTGCGGCGCCTGGGCATCATCACGCCCTACATGCCGGTGGGCGACCGCCAGGTGCTGCGCTTCTTCGCCGACTGCGGCTACGAGGTGGTGAACCTCGTCGGCCTGAAGTGCGCGAGCCCGGTGCTGATCGCGCACGTCGGCCCGGCGCGCCTGCGCCAGGCGATCGCCCGGGTGAACCGGGGAAAGGTCGACGCCGTCGTGCAGGTCGGCACCAACCTGGCGTTGGCGCAGCTCGCTGCAGCCGCCGAGCGCCGGCTCGGCAAGCCCGTGATCGCCATCAATACCGCGACCTACTGGTACGCGCTGCGCCAGTACGGCATCCGGGACAGGCTCGCGGGCTGGGGGTCGCTGCTCTCAGACCATTGAGCCCGAGCGCCGCTCGACCCCGGAGCGACGCTCCTGCGCGCCTGGCGCGCCGCGCCGGTCGCGCAGGACGATGCCGATGACGAGCAGGCCGACGCCGCCCACGAGCAGGAACGCCCAGTCGTAGAACGGCACGTGCTGCGGCAGGTCGCGCACGTGGTGCAGCTCGAGCAGGTGATGGTCGATGATGCCCTCGACCAGGTTGAAGGCGCCCCAGCCGATCAGCATGTTGCCGGCGAACGCGCGCGTCGAGGGCAGCGGCCCGGGCCCGCGCAGCGCGCTCCACAGCGCCATCACACCGGCAAAAGTGACCATCCAGGTCGCGACGTGGAACCAGCCGTCGGCGGCCATGCCCTGCTTCATCGCCGCCATGTCGTGGGGCGGCAGCACTGCGGAAAGCATGTTGTGCCACTGCGCGATCTGGTGCAGGACGATGCCGTCCAGGAACCCTCCCAGGCCGATGCCGAGCAGGATGCCGGCGGTGCGAATGCGCTTGGAGCGGAGCATGCCCCGCCGCGGATGCAATTTCAGTGCCGCAGCACCACCGACTCCTCGACCTGGCGCTCGGGGATGCTCCAGTAGCGCTCCAGCAGCCTGCGTTTCTCGGCTTCGGCGGCGAGGACGAAACCGCGCTTCTCGTAGAACCGCACCGCCCAGGTCGCCGCCTTCCAGGTGCCCACCAGCAGCGGCGCCTTCGCCTCGCGCTTCAGGTGCTCGAGCAGCGCGCCGCCGATGCCGCGGCCGCGCGCGGCGGTGCGCGTGTACGCATGGCGGATGAGCGCGACGTCCTGGACGTACTGCAGGCCCATCACGCCGAGCAGCTTTCCCTCTTCCTCGCAACCCCAGAAGACGACCCCGGCAGCCATCTCCGCGCGCAGCTCCTGCGCGGGCATGTACGGATCGTGCCAGCGGTCGGCGGGAATGACGCCCCGGTAGGCGCGCGCGGCATCGTTGATGATCTCCAGGACTTCCCCGGCGTGCTGCTCCCCGCAAAGCGCAAGGCGCTGGTGTCTCATCGCGGTGACGCTCCTAACGGCGAGGTCCAAGCATACAAGCCGGAATGACGCTTGCTGCCTCCGGGCCATGAGAATCGCCGTTTTCTGCCCGCTCGGCCTTGGCGAGGTGCTCTGCGCGGTGCCCGCGCTACGGGCGCTCGACGCGGCCTGGCCGGCGGCGCACATCACGCTGGTCGGCGCGGCGAGCGCCCGCCCCCTCGCGGCGCGGCTGCGCCGCTACCTGGACGGCTACCTCGAGTTCCCGGGGTTTCCCGGCATCCCCGGCCCGGCCAGGATCGCCGCGCTGCCGGAGTTCTTCGACCGGGCGCGCGCGGCGCAATTCGACCTCGCCCTGCAGATGCACGGTAGCGGCGAGATCGCCAACCCGCTGGTGATGCTGATGGGCGCGGTGCGCACCGCCGGTTTCTACCGCTTCGGCCGCTTCACGCCCGACCCGGGGCGCTACCTGCAATGGCGCGACGACGAGGCGGAGCCGGCGCGCTGGCTGCGGCTGCTCGAGCACCTGGGCGTGCCGCCCAGGGGCAGCCACCTCGAGTTCCCGCTGCAGGAGGCGGATTTCGCCGAGGCCGGCCGCTTCGGGCTCGAAGGCTGCGCGCTCCTGCATCCCGACGGCGGCGCGGGCGAGGCGCCCTGGCGCGCGGAGCGCTTCGCCGAGCTCGGCGACGCCCTCGCCGGCGAGGGCCTGCGCGTCGCGCTCACCGGCGCCGCGCGCAGCGGCACGCTCACCGGCGCGATCAAGGACGCGATGCGCGAGCCTGCGGCCGACCTCGCCGGGCGCACCACGCTCGGCGGCCTGGGCGCGCTGGTCGCGCGCGCGCGGGTCGTGGTGAGCGCGCACCCGGGCATCGGCGTGCTCGCCGCGGCGACGCGCACGCCCGCCGTGCTGGTCGCGCGCGGCGGCGCCCTGCAGGACGCACTGCGCGACATCGCGCGCGCGCTCGCCTGCGCGGCCTGAGGGGCGCGGAACGCTTCTTGCCTGCGGATGGCGGTATCGCAACCTGGAGGGACCCAATGGAACGCATCGAGAAAGCCATCGAAGTGGATTGCCCGGTTCACACGGTCTACAACCAGTGGACCCAGTTCGAGGAGTTCCCGCGCTTCATGGCGGGCGTGAAGGAAGTGAAGCAGCTCGACGATACGCACGTGCACTGGCACGCCGAGATCTGGGGCAAGGACAAGGAGTGGGACGCGGAAATCACCGACCAGGTGCCCGACCGGCACATCGCCTGGCGCAGCACCGGCGGCGACGCGCCCAACGCCGGCTCGGTGCGCTTCGAGCCCCTGGGGGCCGACAAGACGCGCGTGCGCCTGACGATGGAGTACGAGCCGCAGGGGGCGGTGGAGAACGCCGGCGACGCGCTGGGCGTGATGAGCCGGCGCGTGCAGACCTCGGTGGAGCAGTTCAAGGATTACATCGAGAAGCGCGGCGCCGAGACCGGCGGCTGGCGCGGCGAAATTCAGGGCGGCCAGAAGCGCCCGCGCTAGCCGGGGGGACGAACCGCGCGGCGCGCCACGAGGCGCGCGATGCGCAGGCCATCCATCGCGGCGACCTCGAATCGCCAGCCGGCCCAGTCGGCGGCGTCGCCGCGCCGGGGCATGCTGCCAAGCAGCGCGAGCGCGAGGCCGGCGGCCGTCGCGTAGTCGCCTTCGGGCAGCTCGGCCAGGCCCAGGCGCTCCTGCAGGTCGGCGAGCGCGCTGTCGCCTTCGATCGCATACTCGCCTTCCCCGAGCTTGCGGATTCCCGGCTGCTCGTCCGCGGCATCGGGCAGGTCGCCGGCGATCGCTTCGAGAAGATCGGTGCGTGTGACCAGGCCCTGGAAGGCGCCGTACTCGTCGACGACGACCGCGGCCTCGGCCGGGGTGCGCTTGAAGTGCTCCAGCGCCGAGAGCACGCTCGCGCTCGCCGGGATCGCGAGCGGCTCGCGCAGCGCGGCGGCGAGCTCGAGCGGCTTGCCCTCGAGGCACAGCGCGAGGATGTCCTCCTTGCGCGCGATGCCCTCGATCTCCTCGATGGAGCCGCGCCCGACCGGGAACTCGCGGTAGGGGCTCGAGCGGATTCTTTCCAGGATCGCCTCCCGGGTCGCGCCGGCGTCGAGCCAGGCGACCTCGCGCCGCGGGGTCATGATCGCGGTCACCGGCCGGCGCGCGAGCTCGAGCACGCCGCGCACCATGCGCCGCTCCTCGGGTTTGAATACTGATGGTGAACCGGAGGCAGCCTGCAGCGCCAAGTCCCCGGATTGATCCAGCGGCACACCACCCAGCAGCCGCAGCACCGCGTGCGCCGCGCGCTGGCGCGGCGGCAGCGCCGCCGCCCACTTGACGCGGTTTCGCGCCGCGACCTGGTTCAGGACCTCGATCAGCACCGAGAAGCCGATGGCGGCGTAGAGGTAGCCTTTCGGCACGTGCACACCGAAGCCGTCGACCACCAGCATCAGGCCGACCATCAGCAGGAAGCCCAGGCACAGGATCACGAGCGAGGGGTGCCTGTTGACGAACGCCGTGAGCGGCTTGCTCGCCACCAGCATCAGCGACACCGCGACCACCACCGCGGCCATCATCACGGCGAGCTCGTCGACCATGCCGACCGCGGTGATCACCGAGTCGAGGGAGAACACCGCATCGAGCACCACGATCTGCGCCACCACCGGCCAGAACGCCGCGTGCCCGCCCGCCTGCGCGTGCCCCGCGCCCTGCGCCTCGACGCGGTCGTGGATCTCGGTGGTGGCCTTCACCAGCAGGAACAGGCCCCCGGTGATGAGAATCAGGTCGCGCCAGGAGATCTCGGCGCCGAGCACGCCGAACAGCGGCGCCGTGAGCGACATCACCCAGCTGATGCTCGCCAGCAGCGCGAGGCGCATGACCAGCGCGAGCGAGAGCCCGATGATGCGTGCGCGGTCGCGCTGCCGCGCCGGCAGCCGGTCGGCGAGGATCGCGATGAAGATCAGGTTGTCGATGGCGAGCACGACCTCGAGCACGATCAGGGTCAGCAGCCCGACCCATATGGTGGGATCACTCAGCCATGCCATGGTCTTCTCCTAGGGTGCGACGTCCGCGGGCACGCGGCCGGTCCTGATCCACGCGTGCATCGCCCTCAGCGTCTCGCGCTCCACGCCGGCGAAGCCGTGGGCGGTGAAGGCCGCGCAGGCCTCGCCGCGCGCCGGGCCGCCGCCGCGCACGGTGACGAGCGGCCTGCCGCTGCGCCGCGCGAACGCCTGCGCCTCGCGGTACGGGGTGAAGCGGCACGGATCGTCGGCGTGGTGGACCCACAGCAGCTCGCTGTTCAGCGCATCGAACTTCACCCGCGACAGCCCCGGCCCGTTCTTTCCGGCGACGAACACCGACGCGGTGAGAATGACGCGCCGGGCGAGCGCCGGGTTCATGCGCGCGGCATGGAAGGCGCTCACCGAGCCCTCGCTCGTGCCGATGAAGGTCCAGTCCGCGACGCCGTACCTGCGCGAGGCCTCGCCCACGAGCGCCGCCACGTCGGCGCCGTAGCGCGGCGTCTCGCGCCATTCCTGGTAGAAGGTCGGCCAGTGGTCCGAAGGCGCGTCGACCACCATCACCAGCGTCTCGCCGTCGAGCCAGTGCCGGCGCGTGCGCACCAGGAAATTGCCGCGCATGTCGAACTTGAGCTCGCCGTCCTCCTCGCGCAGCTTGAGGATGCCGGGGTGCCCGGGAAAAAGCGCGAGGCCGTACTTCAGATCCTTTTTCCCCGGGAGATGGGTCACCAGGCCCGCGATGGTGTAGCCGTCGCGCTTTACCGTGAGCACCTCGTGCGGATGCGCGAGGTTAGGGTCTTGCCGGCCCTGCCCCTGCGCGCCCGGCGCGGGGGCGAGGAGCGCCAGCAGTGCGAGTGCCCTGATCATCGCTCGGCCAAAAAAAAAGGTACCCCGAAGGGTACCTTTTCTCACGAGCGAGCTGCGACTTACAGCGTGCCGCGGCAGGAGCCGGGCAGGTATTTCTTGTCGAGGTCGGTGCCGGTCGCATGGCCGCAGACCCAGCCGTACAGGCCCTTGCCCATGTCGTTCGCCGAGCTCGCCGGGTTGGTGCTGTCGATCATCGGCACCAGCGTGACGAACTTGCCGTCGACGATGGTCTGGGCGATGTTGCGGATCTTCGCCTTGACCACGCCGTCAGCGTCGGTGGTGAGCGCCTCGACGTACTTCGAGGAGACGCCTTCACAGCCCCACTGGTTGGCCGCCGGGGCGGTGCCGCCCGACTGGTACACCTCGGTGATCGAGGTGCGGCACGCGCTCATCGCCAGGATCACTTCCGAGATTTTCGCCCGGATGGTGTAGTCCTGGTAAGCGGGCAGCGCTACCGCCGCCAGAATGCCGATGATCGCGACGACGATCATCAGTTCGATCAGCGTAAAACCGCGTTGGATTTGTTTCATTTGAGGCCCCCCTTTCCTAGGGATGTAACTGTCGGTCAGGTTGACCGCCTACCCTTGTAGCACGCCGTCGCCGCAGCGAATCGGCATTCGGTCACCCGCTGGTAAGTATTTGTGGCGCCGGCGCATTTGGTCATGGTGACGGCAATTGCCGTCACCCGGCGGCCGCGCGCTCAGTAGGATTTCGGCAGCCCGAGCACGCGCTCGGCGATGAAGCACAGGATGAGCTGCGGCGTGACCGGGGCGATGCGCCCGACGAGCGACTCGCGCAGGTAGCGCTCGACGTGGTACTCGCGCGCATAGCCGAAGCCGCCGTGCGTCATGACCGCCTGCTGGCAGGCGTCGAAGCAGGCCTCGCCGGCGAGGTACTTGGCGGCGTTCGCCTCGGCGCCGCAGGGCTTGCCGGCGTCGTAGAGCGAGGCGGCCTTGAAGGCCATGAGGCCCGCCGCCTCGAGGGCCATCCAGTTGGCGGCGAGCGGATGCTGGATTCCCTGGTTCTGCCCGATCGGCCGGTCGAACACGACGCGCTCCTTCGCGTAGGCCGCGGCGCGATCGACCGCGCAGCGCCCGAGGCCCACCAGCTCCGCGGCGATGAGGATGCGCTCCGGGTTCATGCCGTGCAGGATGTACTCGAAGCCCTTGCCCTCCTCGCCGATGCGGTCGGCTTCGGGCACCGGCAGCGCGTCGAAGAACACCTGGTTCGAGTCGACGGCGTGGCGCCCCATCTTGTCGATCTCGCGCACCTCGATGCGGCTGCGGTCGAAGTCCGTGTAGAAGAGCGTCAGACCAATGTCTGTTCTCGCCAGCAGCAAAACCTTCTCCGCCACCTGCGCCGTCGAGATCCACACCTTCTGCCTCGAGACGACGTAGTCGCTGCCGCGCTTCACCGCTTTCACAGAAATGCGTTTTGTATTTAAACCCGCATTGGGCTCGGTGACGGCGAAGCAGGCGCGGTGCCGGCCCTGGATGAGCGGCGGCAGCATGCGCTTTTTCTGCTCCTCGCTTCCGAACACCACGACCGGATTGAGGCCGAAGATGTTCATGTGCACGGCGGAGGCGCCGGAGAACCCGGCGCCCGACTCGGCGATCGCCTGCATCATCACCGCGGCCTCGGTGATGCCCAGGCCCGAGCCGCCGTAGGCCTCCGGCATGGCGATGCCGAGCCAGCCGTCCTTCGCGAAGGCCTGGTGGAAGTCCGCGGGGAAGCCGCCTTCCCTGTCGCGCTTCAGCCAGTACTCGTCGGGGAAGCGCTGGCAGAGCCTGCCGATCGCCTCGCGGATCCTCTGCTGCTCGTCGGAGAGCTCGAAGTTCATCACTTCCTGCGCCGTGCGAGCTGCGCGATGCCCAGGGCGATGAGGATGAGCGGCCACCAGGTGGACAGCAGCTCGCGCAGCTGCCGCCACTGCAGGAACTCCAGGTTGTGCGCGAGGAAGAGCAGCCCCAGCACGATCAGCACGACCGGCCAGACGATGCTGTCGCGTTCGTTCGCCATGTTTTCCCCTAGACCGGGACCGACCCGGATTTCCTGAGCTGCGCGATCTCCGCGTCGTCGAAGCCGAGCTCGACCAGGATCTCGCGCGAATGCTCGCCGAGCTGCGGCACCCCGGAGCGGATGCTGCCGCCGCGGCGGCCGTTCGCCCACACCGGGAAGGGCACGAAATCGCCGGAAGCCGTCTCTCTTTCCTTCACGTGAGGACTTTCCCTCGCCTCCGCGGGCGAAACGCACAGGTCCACCGGCACGTCGTGCTCGCCCAGCAGCTCCAGCCACTGCGCCGCTTCTCTGGTTTTGATCACTGTTTCGATCCGTCCGGAAAGCTCGTCGCCATGCTTGCGGCGCAGGGCATCGGTGGCGAAGCGCTCGTCGCGCAGCGCCGGCGCCACCTTGAGGAAATTCTCCCAGAAGTGCTCCTCCAGGATGCCCAGCGTCAGGCGCTTGCCGTCGGCGGTCTCGAACACGTCGTTCACCGGGAAGATGTGCGCCCGCGGGTCGGCCTTCGGGTCGAGGCTGTGGCGCATCGCCGCCCAGAAGAACGCCGACTCGAACAGGGACAGATCGATCTGCACGCCGGCACCCGTGCGATTTCGTTCGTTCAAAGCTGAAAGAATCGCGATGGCGGCAAAAGCACCTCCGCTCATGTCGGCGAGCGGGAGCGAGGAGCGCACCGGCGCCTTCAGCCACTGGCCGGAGAAGGCGAGCGCGCCGGCGGCGGCGACGTAGTTCACGTCGTGGCCCGGCCGCTCGCGCCACGGGCCGGTCTGGCCGTAGCCCGAGATGGAGCAGTAGATGAGCTTCGGGTTGAAGGCGCAAAGGCTTTCGAAGCCGATGCCGAGGCGCTTCGCCACGCCCGGCCGGAAGCCTTCCATGGCGATGTCCGCGCGCGCCGCGAGCTTCTCCACGACTTTCGCGGCGGCGGCGTTCTTCAGGTCGAGCGCGATGCTCCTCTTGTTGCGGTTCTCCATGCGGAACTGCGCCGGCACGTAGGCGCGCCCCGGGTCGCCGCGCGGCGCCTCGACCTTGATCACCTCGGCGCCCAGGTCGGCGAAGATCGCCGAGGCGAACGGGCCCGGCACGAACATCGAGAAGTCGACCACGCGCAGGCCGGAGAGCGGCTGCCAGGGCTCAGCCATGCGTCACCTTGGCCGGGTCCTCGCCGTAGGGCGGCGCATAGATGACCATCACGCGGGCGCGCGCGCTCGTGACGATGAAAAGGTGCAGCGCGTCGGCGGGGAAGAAGCAGGCCTCCCCGGCCTTCATCTCGAAGCGCTCGCCCGCCACCTCGACGTGCGCCTCGCCCTCGAGGAGGTAGCACACCTGCTCGATGCCGGGGTGCGCGTGCGGCAGCGCGCCCTTGCCGCGCTCGATCTCGCCGATCAGGACCTCGAGCTGGCGCGCGCCCACCGTCTCCGGCCCGATCAGGCGCACGTTGCGCGTCCCGGTGTGGTTCGCCGGGGCGTAGGCGGCGAGCTCGGCGGGGCGCACGAGGTATTTCATGGCTCGATCCAGTTGTAGAGCGCGATGCCGCCGTCCACCACGAGGGTGGCGCCGGTGACGTAGGCGCCGAAGCGCTCGGAGAGCACCGCCACCGCCATCGCCGCCACGTCGGCGGGCGTGCCGAAGCGCCGCAGCGGGATCTTCCCGACCATGCCCGGCGGCGCCTGGAAGCCCCCGCCGGGGATCGCGCCCGGGGCGATGGCGTTGACGCGGATGCCGTGCGGGCCGAGCGCGCGCGCCAGCTCCTTCACGAGCATCGTCTCCCCGGCCTTTGCCGCGCTGTAGTGCGGGATGCGCCGGGGCGACTCGGCGTGCAGCGAGGTCACGAGCAGCATCCTGCCCTTGATGCTCTTGCTTTTCATATGCCGGCCGAATGCCTGCGTGAGGATGAACGCCGCGTCGAGGTTCACCGCGAGCATCTCGCGCCACTGCGCCTCGGTGGCGTCGAGCACCGTCTGGTCCTCCCGGCGGCGCGGGCTCGCGCTGTGCACGAAGACCGAGACCGTGCCGAGCCTGCGGATCGCCTCCTCGGCGAGCGCGCGCGCGCCGGCCGCGCTCGACAGGTCGCAGTCGATGTCCGAGCCGGAAAGATCCGCGCGCAGCACCCGCGCGCCCTCCTCCTCGAGCGCCCGGGCGATGCCCTTGCCGATGCCGTTGCCGGTCCCGGTGACGAGCGCCCGGTCGCCCTCGAGCAGCTTCACTTCAGCCCGGCTTTGGCGCGCTTGGCCGCGAGGCGCTCGCGCGTCTTCGCGGTCTCGACCACGAAGCGCACGTGCGTGCCCCGGCCGACTTCTTCGACGCTGTCCTTCACGGAAAAGCCGAAAACCACCTTGCGCCGGTCGACTTCGGCAATCTGTATTCCGATCTCGACTTCCAGGCCGAGCGGCGTCGCGGCGAGATGATCGATCGAGACATGCGTGCCCACCGAGTCCTCGCCGGCGTCGAGGTGCTCGAGCAGGAAGTCGCGGCAGGCGTACTCGACGTCGCTCACCATGCGCGGGGTCGCGTAGACCATGCCTTCCTTCCCCATGAAGCCGATGCAGCGCTCCTCGTCGACCTGCACGCTCCTGCGGAAAGAAAGGCCCTTCTGGAGAGAAGCCTTCATGGCGCCTTGTAGCCGGCGCGCTCGACGGCGCGCTTGAAATCGGCGAGGCCGCTCTTCGAGGGATCATAGGTCACTTTCGCGCTGGCGCCGGAAAGCGAGACGTCCACCTCCGACACCCCGGGCACGCCCGAGAGCATGCGGGTCACGCTCTTCACGCAGCCGTCGCAATCCATGCCTTCGACCCTGAGCTGAACGGTTTCCATGCCGGGATTCTGCCGGATCGGCGTCAGGACGTCTGCCCCGGGGACGCGGGGCCGCTGCGACCTCTCACGCCACCGGCGCGCTCATGCCGCGATTCTGCGACGCGCCGCCATGCGCTCGCCGAGGGCGGCGCGCTGCTCTGCGGCGAGCACCTGCCGGGCGAAGGGCAGCACCGCCGCGGCCTCCCGCTCCATGTGGCGGCGCTGGAGCCAGGCGAAGCGCGCCACCTCCTCGGCGCCGAGGCGCGGGCTGCGGCCGCCCGCCACCGCGTCGAGCGCCGCGCGCAGCCCGCCCCAGAGCGCGTCCATGCTGGCGTGCTCGCGCTCGAGCTCGTCGATGGCCGCGGCGATCTCCGGGCGCCCGCGCTCGGCGGCGAGCGAGCGCAGCAGCGGGAAGAGGTCCTCGTCCTCGTCGCGATGGTGCAGCACGCCGGCGGTGTCGAAGTAGCGCATCACCGCCTGCGCGGCCTGCGCCGCCTCCGCGTCGGCGCCGCGCGCGGCGAGGTGCGCCACCAGGCGCTCGAGCGTGGCGAGCTGCGCCTCGATGCGGCCGTGGCAGGCCTCGAGCATCTCGAGGGGCTCGTCGAATCCGGGGGCGTCCGCGGGGGCGCCGGGCAACGGGTGCATTACGCCATGCCGAGGCGCACCTCGGCTTCGCGCATGCGGGGCAGCTTGAGCTTGAGGTACTCGCCCACCAGCACGGCCGCAGGGTAGAGCACCTGCTCCTCCATGGCGGCGTGGATCATGAGGCTCTCCGCGAAGTCGATGTACTCCGGGCGGTTCGCGGCGCGCGCGGCTACGAGCAGCCGCTCGAGCGCGGCGACGATCGCCTTGTGCTCGGCGAGCAGGTCGCCGAGGTGCTCGGTCAGCCAGTCGGTATGCGCGAGCAGCTCGCCCATCGCCGGCTCGTAGTCGCCGCGCGCAAGCGCGGGCAGCAGCCCGAGCGCCGGCAGGGCGAACTTCTCTTCCTTGAGGAAGTGCGGCCGCGCCAGGCGCGACACGAGGCACGCCGCCTCGCCGAGCTCGCCCGGCTCCTTGTTCGCGCGGGTGAGGAAGTTCTCCAGCTCCTCGTGCTCGAGGCGCAGGGCCGGTGGGATCGCGAAGTTCATCTTGGTCTCCTTGATTACGTGCCGCGCAGGCAGGCGGCGATGCGCTCGGCCTCGTCGGCGGTTTTTCCTGCCGGGTTCAGGATGAAGCAGCGCCGCGGCTGCACGCCGAGCCCGGCCAGCCACGCGCTCGCGCAGGCCTTCTGGCAGCCTTCGATCGCGTAGACGGGAAAGCGGGCGCGCGCCCGCCCGGCCTCGGCGCCCGCGAGATACGCCTCGCCCAGCCCGTGCCGGTCGAGCAGGCGCGCCACCTCGCGCGCCGGCGCGTCGTGCTCGCAGCCGCGGCAGGCGAACAGCACCGGCATCGGTCGCAGGGCCTTGTCCATGGCGCAAGCTTGCCGCCCGGGGGCCGCGGCGGGTTGATCCACGTCAAGAACCGGGTGGCCCGCCGATGACCTGCGACATCCACACCACGAAGCCGTAGCCGCTGACGATCGCCACTGCCAGCGCCGGCGCCAGCACCGCCGTGAGGAAGAGCCAGGTCCTGAATTCCTCTTTCTTCTGCAGGTCATCCATGAGCGATTCCTATTGCTTCGCCATGTCCGGCAGGCGATGGGCGATGCCCTTGTGACAGTCGATGCAGGTCTTTTCGCCCGCCTGCAGCGAGCTCGAATGCGCCTCGGCGGCGCGCTTGCTCTGGCGCGTGAAGTCCATGCTGGCGAACTCGTGGCAGTTGCGGCACTCGAGGGAGTCGTTCGCCTTCATGCGCGCCCACTCGCGCTCGGCGAGCTCGCGGCGCTTGGCGACGAACTCCTCGCGCGTGTCGATGGTGCCGAAGATCCAGCCCCACACCTCCTTCGAGGCCTGCATCTTGCGTGCCATCTTGTGCGTCCAGTCCTTCGGCACGTGGCAGTCGGAGCACTTCGCCCGCACCCCGGAGCGGTTGGTGAAGTGGATGGTGGGCTGGATCTCCTGGTACACGTTGTCGCGCATTTCGTGACAGGCGATGCAGAACTGCTCGGTGTTGGTGAATTCCATCGCCGTGTTGAAGGCGCCCCAGAAGAGCACCCCCGCCACGAAGCCGCCGATGGTGAGGAAGCCGAGGCTGTAGTAGGCGCTCGGCCGCGTCAGCGTGCGCCAGTAGCGGCGGAGGAAGTCCCGCATCTACTTGCGGTTCCGGATGATCTCGTGCACGTCGCGGAAGGTGCTCTTCACCGGCGGCGGCTGGCCTTCCATCTGCACCACGTGGCACTGGTCGCAGAAGTAGCGCCGCGGCGAGACGTCGGCGAGGAAGTTGCCGTCGCGGTCGATGTAATGCGTGAGACTGATGGGCGTCGCCTGCGTCTCCGGCGCGCGCGTGCGCGCGTGGCACATCATGCAGCGGTTGGCGAAGCGGTCGACCTGGTAGTTGTCGGTCTTGTGCGGGATGGTGGGCGGCTGCATCGCGTACGAGCGCACGCGCTTCTTGTCGTCGTTCTCCGCGTTGACCATCGGCGCGGGACGCGCGGTCTCCTCGAATGGGGCGGGTCCTCTCAGGGGGTCGTGCTGTCCCAGCGCGGGAAAGCCGGCGAGGCAGCCGATGACCAGTACCCAATTCCTGAAATGGGTACGATCGTACCCATTTTGGCCATTCCGGCCGCTTCCACCATGGCCGGTACTCATACCTTCACCACCTTGACCGCGCATTTCTTGAAGTCCGTCTGCAGCGAGATGGGGTCGGTGGCGTCGAGCGTCACCTTGTTGATGAGCTGGCTCGCGTCGAACCATGGCACGAAGATCACGCCGCGCGGCGGCTTGTTGCGGCCCCGCGTCTCGACGCGCGTGCGCATCTTCCCGCGGCGCGAGACGATCTCGACTTCCGAGCCGCGGCGCACGTCGAGCGCCTTGGCATCGTCCGGGTGCAGGTACACGACCGCGTTCGGGAAAGCGAGGTGCAGCTCCGGCACGCGCCGCGTCATGGAGCCCGAGTGCCAGTGCTCGAGCACGCGCCCGGTGACGAGCCACAGCGGATAGTCGCGGTCGGGCTCCTCCGCCGCCGGCTCGTAGGGCAGCGCGAAGACGTAGGCCTTGTTGTCCGGGTTGCCGTAGAACTGGAAGCCGGCGCCTTTCTTCACGTAAGGGTCGGTGCCCTCGCGGTAGCGCCACTTCGTCTCCTTCCCGTCCACCACCGGCCAGCGCAGCCCGCGCACCTTGTGGTAGGTGTCGAAGGGCGCGAGGTCGTGCCCGTGGCCGCGGCCGAAGCGCGCGTACTCCTCGAACAGGCCCTTCTGCACGTAGAAGCCGAAATGTTTGGCTTCGTCGTTCGCGTACCCGGAGTTCAATTCTTTGTTTGAGAATGCGTCCACCTGGCCGTTCCTGAAGAGGACCTCGTAGAGCGTCTTGCCCCTGTACTCGGGCTTCTTCGCCAGGAGCGCCGCGGGCCACACCTCCTCCATGCGGAAGCGCTTGGAGAACTCCATGATCTGCCAGAGGTCGGAGCGCGCCTCGCCCGGGGCGTCGACGAGCTGCTGCCAGAAGTGCGTGCGCCGCTCGGCGTTGCCGAAGGCGCCCTCCTTCTCCACCCACATCGCCGAAGGCAGGATGAGGTCGGCGCCGGCGCTGCTGACGGTGGGATAGACCTCCGAGACGACGATGAAGTTGTCGGGGTTGCGGAAGCCCGGCCAGGTCTCCTGCGCCGAGTTGGCGCCGGCCTGCACGTTGTTGGTGGTCTGCGTCCAGTAGCAGTTGAGCTTGCCGTCCTTCAGCATGCGGCTCTGCAGGACGGCGTGGTAGCCCGGCTTCTCGGGAATGGTGCCGGGGGGCAGCTTCCAGATCTGCTCGGTCATGGCGCGGTGCTTGGGGTTCATCACCACCATGTCGGCGGGCAGGCGGTGCGAGAACACGCCCACCTCGCGCGCGGTGCCGCAAGCCGAGGGCTGCCCGGTGAGCGAGAACGGGCTGTTGCCCGGCGTCGAGATCTTCCCGGTAAGGAGGTGCAGGTTGTAGACGAGGTGGTTCGCCCACACCCCGCGCGTGTGCTGGTTGAAGCCCATGGTCCAGAACGACATCACCTTCGTCTTCGGGTCGGCGTAGAGCTGCGCCAGGCGCTCGAGCCGCTCGGGCGCGAGGCCGGAGAGCTTCGACACGGTCTTCGCGTCGTAGCGCGCGACGAACTTCGCGTACTCCTCGAAGGAAATGGGCTTGGCGCCCCCCGGATTGGCGGCGTTCTTCGCCTTCACCTGCAGCGCGTGCTCGGGCCGCAGGCCGTAGCCGATGTCGGCGTTGCCCAGCCTGAAGGCGACGTGCTTCGCCACGAAGTCGCGGTTCACCGCGCCCTTCTGGATGATGAAGTTGGCGATGTAGTTGAGGATGGCGAGGTCGGTCTGCGGCCGGAAGGTGAGCGCGAGGTCGGCGAGGTCGTAGCTGCGGTGCTCGAAAGTCGAGAGCACCGCCACCTGCACGTGCGGGTGCCCGAGGCGCCGGTCGGCGACGCGCTGCCAGAGGATCGGGTGCATCTCGGCCATGTTCGAGCCCCACAGCACGAAAGCGTCGGCGTGCTCGATGTCGTCGTAGCAGCCCATCGGCTCGTCCATGCCGAAGGTGCGCATGAAGGCGACCGCGGCGCTCGCCATGCAATGGCGCGCGTTCGGGTCGATGTTGTTGGAGCGGAAGCCCGCCTTCATCAGCTTCACCGACGCGTAGCCTTCCCAGATGGTCGACTGGCCGGACATGAACATGCCCACCGACGAGGGGCCTTTCGCCTTCAGGGCCGCTTTCCACTTCTCGGCCATGACGTCGAAGGCCTGGTCCCAGGTGACCGGGGTGAACTCGCCCGCCTTGTCGTAGCGGCCGTTCTTCATGCGCAAGAGCGGCTGCTTCAGCCGGTCCTCGCCGTACATGATCTTCGAGAGGAAGTAGCCCTTGACGCAGTTGACGCCGCGGTTCACTTCCGCCTGCGGGTCGCCGTGCGTGGCGACCACCTGGCCGTCCTTCACCGCGACGCTCACCCCGCAGCCCACGCCGCAGAAGCGGCAGGGCGCCTTCGACCACTTGAGGCGCGCGGCGTCGGCCCGGGTGACGATGTTCTGGGCGGCGCCCGGCAGGGGCACGCCGGCGGCCGTGGCCGCGGAAAGCTTGAGGAACTCGCGTCGGTTTACGGTCATGGCGGGAAGGGTAACGGGTTCTTGGTCAAGGCGACAGCGACCACGTAGGCGGCAGCAAGTAGCGCGCCCGCGAAGGCCCCGACGCGCTGGACCCTCGTCCTGCCTCGGCGCAGCGCCACCACCCCGAGCACGATGTAGGCGAGCAGGCCGATCACCTTGGCGGTGAGCCAGCCGTGCACGAAAGGATACTGCTGCAGCATCCAGGCGAGGATGAGGGCGCTCGCGAGGAGCACGGTGTCGACGATGTGCGGCGCGACGCGCACGAAGCGCGCCCGCAGCAGCGGCGAGCCCGCCAGCATCAGCCCGCCGCGCGCGATGAAACCGGCGATGCTCAATACGACGCTGCCCACGTGGACGTACTTGACGAGGACGTAGAAGGACATTTTTGACCCGAATCATACAATCGGGCCAGGGACGCATCGGCTAACGGTCTAGCCGAGCAGGTACTCCACCAGCTCGCGCGCCGGGCGGATCTCCGGGCCGAAGGGCACGGGCTCCGAGCCGCGGAAGAAAAGGCCCCGGTCCACGTCGCCCCGCAGCGCCGCGGCGAGGTGATGGTCGATGCAGAACTGACCCGCCTGCGCGAGGCCGTCGCGCAGGCCGCAGTGCGTCAGGCAGTCCCAGGCGAGCGTGCACTGGCGCCGCTGCTTCGCCCTTTTGCGCAGCGTCTCTTCCTTCCCGAGATAGCCGGCGAGCCAGGGCGTGCGCACCGCCCGGGCGGGCAGGCCCGCGACGCTCATGAAGACCACGATATCCTGCGGCTGCGCGCCAGCCAGCACGCGCTTGAAGTTCGGGTGCGCATCGCCATCCTCGGTCACGGCGAAGGGCGTGCCCACCTGCACGGCCGCCGCGCCTGCCTCGCGCGCGGCGCGCACGCGCTGCGGCGAATTGATGCCGCCGGCGGCGATGAGCGGAACGCGCTCCGGATCGAGACCCGCCTCGTGCAGCGCCGCGCGGATCTCGGGCAGCACGCGCTCGAAATCGAAGCGCGCGTCGTCGACTTCCTCCAGGCGCGTGGCGCCGAGGTGGCCGCCGGCATAGCGCGGATGCTCGACGACGATGGCATCGGGCACGCGGCCCTTGCGCTGCCAGCGCCGCGCGATGAGCGACGCGGCGCGCGCCTCGGAGACGATCGGCACCAGCGCCACGCGCGGCCAGTCGCGCGCCAGCTCGGGGAGGTCGAGCGCCAGGCCGGCGCCCACCACGATCGCGTCGGCGCCGCTCGCGCAGGCGGTGCGGACGTAGTCGGCGTATTGCGACACCGCGCGCATGACGTTGACCGCGATCGCGCCGCCGCCCCCGGCAAGCTCGCGCGCCGCGCCGATCTCGCGCGCGAGCGCTTGCAGGTTCGCGGCTTCGATCGCCGCCTTGTCGCGCCCCTTCGCCGTGGCGCGCATGAGATCCGGATGCAGCCGGCGCAAATCCACGCTGGACACCGTGCCGACGCAGCCGCGGCGCGCCACGCTGCCGGCGAGCCGGTGCGCCGACACGCCCACCCCCATCCCGCCCTGCACCAGCGGCAGGCACGCTCGTCCCCCTAAACGCAACTCGTCCATTCCGCATCCTCGGCCGGGACCAGGGCGCCCGACTTGATATGGAACAAGGGATTCGCTACTTGCGGATCAGCTTGATCAAGGTGTCGAGCGTGATGGAGCGAAAGGTGGCCTTCGCGGTGGCGTCGATCTCCTCCAGCACCTGGTCGAGCGCGAGCTCCTCGGGCGGCGCGCCGCGCCGCCGCGGCGTGCCGATGTCCTCAAACAGCGCGATCACGTCCATCAGCGTCACGCGCCTGGCGTTGCCGGCGAGGCGGTAGCCGCCGCCGGCGCCGCGCGCCGCGCGCAGCAGCCCGGCGCGCGCGAGCCGGTTCAGCACCTTCGCCAGGTGATGCGTCGAAACCTCGTATTTCGCGGCGATCTCGGCCGCGCGCACCTGGCGCGCCGGGTCGGCGGCGCACTCGGCGACGCTGCAAAGCGCGATCAGCGTGTTCCGCTGCAGCTTCAGTCGAGCGCCTTCTCGAGCGGAATCACCGGCGCCGCCATCATGCCCTGGCTGCGGAAGAAGGCGAGCACCAGCGCGTTGTCGCGCGGCAGGAGCGTGCGCACGGTGGCGACGCGGCGCCTGCGGAACGAGGCGCACAGCGCCGCGAGCAGCGCCGCGCCGGTGCCGCCGAGGCGCGCGCCCGGGCGCACGCCGATGCCGAACACCCAGCCCACCGGCGGCTCGCCGAACTCCCAGTCGCGCACCTCGCCGACGATGTAGCCCTCGACGCGGCCCGCGCCTTCGGCGACCAGGAAGTCCCGGTAACGCCTTTTTACCCCGGCCCAGTAGCGCGGCTTGCGCACGCCGGTAATGGCGGCGTCGATCGCCACCACCTGCGCGAGGTCGCCGGCGCGCGCCGGGCGGATTTTCTTAATGTGCATCAAATCCCTGGCCACGGCCGCAGTCTACGGTGCGCACACACACTCGAATAGGAGGGGACCATGCTCGTTCGCACGCTGCTCGCGGCTGCAGGCCTTGCGGTCGCAATGAACTCATTTGCGCAAAATGAGCCGATTCGCATCGGCGCCTTCCTCGCGGTCACGGGGCCGGCGGCCTTCCTCGGCGACCCCGAGCAGAAGACCCTCGAGCTCTACGTCGAGAAGCTCAACGCCCAGGGCGGCGTGCTCGGGCGCAAGCTCCAGCTCCACGCCTACGACTCGGCGGGCGACGCCGAGAAGGCGCGCGGCTACGCGAAGCGCCTGATCGAGCAGGACCGGGTCGACGTGCTGGTGGGTGGCTCCACCACCGGCGAGACCATGGCCGTGGTGCCCCTCGCCGAAGGCGCGGGCGTGCCGTTCATCTCGCTCGCCGGCGCGGTGGTCATCGTCGAGCCGGTGAAGAAGTGGGTGTTCAAGACGCCGCACACCGACCGCATGGCCTGCGAGAAGGTCTTCGTCGACATGCGCGCGCGCGGCGCCACCAAGGCGGCGCTCATCTCCGGCTCGGGGGGCTTCGACAAGTCGATGCGCGCCGAGTGCCTGAAGGTGGCCGGCAAGCACGGCGTGGAGATCGTCGCCGACGAAACCTACGGCGCGGGCGACAACGACATGACCGCGCAGCTCGCCAAGATAAAGAGCACGCCCGGGGTGCAGGCGGTGCTCAACGCCGGCTTCGGCCAGGGCCCGGCGATCGTGACCAAGAACTACCGCCAGCTCGGCCTGAGCGCGCCGCTGTACCAGTCCCACGGCGTCGCCTCGAAGCAGTTCGTCAAGCTCGCCGGCGACGCCGCCGAGGGCGTGCGCCTGCCCGCCGCGGCGCTGCTCGTCGCCGATACGCTGCCCGCCTACGACCCGCAGAAGAAGGTGGTCAGCGGCTACAAGCAGGACTACGAGGGCCGCTACAAGCAGGAGGTATCGACCTTCGGCGGCCACGCCTACGACGGCCTGATGCTCGCGGTCCAGGCGATCAAGCGCGCCGGCTCCACCGACAAGGCCAAGGTGCGCGACGCGCTGGAAGCGACGCAGGGCTACGTCGGCACCGGCGGCGTGGTCAACATGTCGGCGCGCGACCACATGGGGCTCGACCTCAGCGCCTTCCGCATGCTGGAGGTGCGCAAGGGCGACTGGACGCTGGTGAAGTAGGCCGGCGGTGATCGCGCAGACCCTCGTCTCGGGGCTCACCACCGGGGCGATCTACGCCCTGGTGGCTCTGGGCTTCGCGATCATCTACAACGCGAGCCACGTCATCAACTTCGCGCAGGGCGAGTTCGTGATGATCGGCGGCATGGCCGCCGCCGCCTTCGTCGAAACGGGCCTGCCTTTGCCGGTGAGCATTGTTCTTGCCATCGGCATTGCCGTCCTGGTCGGCTTCCTGCTCGAGAAGCTCGCCATCGAGCCGGCGCGAGGCGCGTCGGTGGTGACGCTCATCATCATCACCATCGGCGCCTCGATCCTGCTGCGCGGCCTCGCGGCGCTCGTCTGGGACAAGAAGATCCACCCGCTGCTGGCGTTCTCGGGTGAGAGACCAATCGTTGTGGGAACGGCCACCCTGTTGCCGCAGACGCTCTGGGTGCTGGGCGCCACCGTGGTGACGGTCGCACTTCTGTGGTGGTTCTTCAACCGCACGCTCACCGGCAAGGCGATCCTCGCCGTGTCGCACAACCGCCTCGCGGCGCAGCTGATGGGCATCAGCGTGCGGCGCGTGCTCGCCGTCTCCTTCGGCCTGTCGGCGGCGCTGGGCGCGCTCGCCGGGGTGCTCATTGCGCCGATCTCCTTTACCTCCTGGGACGTCGGCGTGATGCTCGGCCTGAAAGGCTTCGCCGCGGCGATCCTCGGCGGCCTGGGCAGCGGCCCCGGCGCCATCGCCGGCGGGCTGGCGCTCGGTCTGATCGAGGCGCTCGGCGCCGGCTACCTGTCGTCGGCCTACAAAGATGTCTTCGCTTTTGTCCTCCTCCTCGCCGCGCTCGTCCTCCTTCCGAACGGCCTTGCCGGCCGCCGCGCCGCAGAGCGCGTCTAGGAGAGGTCTTTTCACTTTGGCAAT
>CBDDRQ010000029.1:0-11061 GCA_965233125.1 uncultured bacterium | reverse complement strand
GACCTCGGCCTCTACATCGGCATCACCGGCTGGATCTGCGACGAGCGGCGCGGCACGCACCTGCTCAAGCTGGTGCAGGAGATCCCGCCCGAGCGGCTGCTGCTCGAGACCGATTCGCCCTACCTCGTGCCGCGCGACCTGCGGCCGCAGCCGAAGGCGCGGCGCAACGAGCCGGCCTTCCTGCCGCACATCCTGCGCGCGGTGGCGCGCGCCGCCGGGCGCCCGCCCGAGGAGATCGCCGCCGAGACGACGCGCAACGCCCGGGACTTCTTCGACCTGAATGAACCTCGCTCATCTGCTGCTGCGCAGCGCCCGCTGGCTGCCTGAGCAGCCCGCGATCGCCGTCGGGATCCGCACGGTCCTCAGGTACGGCGAGCTGGCCGCGCGCGTTGCCCGCCTTGCGTCCGGTCTCAGGGAAAGACTTTCTCTGAAAAGCGGAGACCGGGTGGCGCTCGCGATGAAGAACTGTCCCGAGTACCACCAGATCCTGTTCGCCTGCTGGCACGCCGGGCTCACCGCGGTGCCGATGAACGCCAAGCTGCATGCGAAGGAGTTCGCCTACATCCTGGAAAACTCCGGCGCCAAGGCGTGCTTCGTGACGCCGGAACTCTCTTCATCGATCCCACAAGGAATGGCAGCAAAGGAGATCGATCGGCTGATGCTGGACGCCGCGGCGCCGGCGGACGTCGGCCCGGACGACCCCGCGTGGCTGTTCTACACGAGCGGCACCACCGGCGTGCCCAAGGGCGCGGTGCTCACCCACCGCAACCTGATGTTCCAGACGCACGCGTACTTCGCCGACATCGACGCGCTCGGGCCCGGCGACGCGATCCTGCACCCGGCGCCGCTCTCGCACGGCTCGGGGTGCTACGCCCTGCCGCACTTCGCCGCGGGCGCGGCGAACGTGATCCCCGAGAGCGGCAGCTTCGAGCCCGAGGAGATCTTCGACCTGCTCGACCACTGGCCGGGCAGCTCCTTCTTCGCCGCGCCGACCATGGTGGTGCGCCTGCTGGCGAGCCGCGCCGCGCGCGCGCCGCGCCAGCTCAAGACCATCGTCTACGGCGGCGCGCCGATGTACGTCGCCGATGCCCTGCGCGCGATCGAGCTCTTCGGGCCGCGCCTGTACCAGCTCTACGGCCAGGGCGAGGCGCCGATGACGATAACGGGTTTACCTCAAAGCATTCACCGAAAGGAAAACGCCCATCTGCTTGCGACCGCCGGCATCCCCCGCACCGGCGTCGAGGTAAGGATCTTCGATAGCGAAGATCGCGAGCTGCCCTGCGGCGAGATCGGCGAGATCGTGACGCGCTCCGACTGCGTGATGGCGGGCTACTGGCAGAACCCGGAGGCGACGGCGAGGGCGAAGCGCGCCGGCTGGTTGCACACCGGCGACGTAGGCAGCATGGACGCGCACGGCTTCCTCACCATCAAGGACCGCTCCAAGGACATGATCATCTCGGGCGGCAGCAACATCTACCCCCGCGAGATCGAGGAAGTGCTGCTGCGCCACCCGGCGGTCGCCGAGTGCTCCGTCGTCGGCCGCCCACACGCGGAGTGGGGCGAGGAAGTCGTGGCCTTCATCGTCAAGAAATCGCAGTTGAAGCCCGAGGAGCTAGACGCCATTTGCCTGGAGAACATCGCGCGCTTCAAGCGCCCGCGCGAGTACCGCTTCGTCGAGTCGCTGCCCAAGAACAACTACGGCAAGGTGCTCAAGACCGAGCTGCGCAAGCAGCTCTAGGCGGTTCCCGGAAAATGGGTACGATCGTACCCATTTTGAAGGTTTCGGCGCCTCCCACCATGGCCGGCAAGAGGCGGGGCGCTACTCTCCCTTGCCCGGGCTCTCGGTAAAGTACTTCTCGTACTTGCCCGGCTCGTCCTTGTGCGCGTCGGCGTCGGGCGGGGGCGTGCCCTTGCGGGTGATGTTGGGCCACTTCACGGACAGGTCGGCGTTGAGCTTCAGCCATTTCTCCGCCTTGCCGTCGGAGTCGGGCAGGATCGCCTTGGGCGGGCACTCGGGCTCGCAGACGCCGCAGTCGATGCACTCGTCGGGGTGGATGACGAGCATGTTGTCGCCCTCGTAGAAGCAGTCGACGGGGCAGACCTCGACGCAGTCCATGTACTTGCACTTGATGCAGTCTTCGGTGACGACGTAAGTCATTTCGGAATCGTTTTGTTGTAGGCGCGAAGCTTGCATTATCGCACCATGACCCCCATCTTTCGCCCATGGATTTCCAGCGCGACATTCTCGACGCCTCGGCGACCATACCGGTCGTAGTGGATTTCTGGGCGCCGTGGTGCGGCCCCTGCCGGACGCTCGGCCCGATCCTCGAGAAGCTCGAGGGCGAGTACGCCGGCCGCTTCAAGCTGGTCAAGGTGAATTCCGACGAGAACCAGGAGCTCTCCGCCGCGTTCAACGTGCGCTCGATCCCCTACGTGGTGGCCTTCCGCGGCGGCAAGCCGGTGGCGCAGTTCGTCGGCGCGCTGCCCGAGGGGCAGGTGCGCGCCTTCATCGAGAAGCTCTTCCCCTCGGTCCACGAGAAGAATCTGGAATTGGCTTCCTCCCTGGTGGAGCAAGGGAAGGTCGACGAGGCGGAGAAGCTGCTCGATACGCTGCCGTTCAACATCGACTGGGATGCGCGCGTCGAGGCGCTGCGCGCGGCGGTCGGCTTCGCGCGCGGCGGCGGCGACGAGGCGGCGCTCCAGGCAAGGCTCGCCACCGAGCCCAGCGACCTCGAGGCGCGGCTCGCGCTCGCGAAGCTGCACGCGGCGCGCAAGCGCTACCGCGACGCGATGGAGGAGCTGGTCGAGATCGTGCGCAGGGACAAGTCCTGGCGCGACGGCGAGGCGCGCGCGCAATTGCTGCATTTGTTCACGCTCGCGCAAGGCGAGCCCGACATCGTGTCCGAGTACCGTAGGAAACTGGCTACGGCCCTGTACTAGTTTCGGCTACATCCTCCGAAGAAAACCGTTGCCGCTCGGGCGGCGCGGCGCGAAGATAGCCGGCTCATGGTCCCCGCCTTCGTCCTCGCCGGCGCGCTCATCCTCCTCGCCGTGGCGGGGGTCGAGATCTTCACCGGCACGCGCGACTGGCTCTCCGGCGCGGCTCCCTTGCCGGGCGAGATGGTGCTGCACCTGCTGGTGGCGGGCGCGGCGCTGCTGCTCGCCGCCTCCGTGCTCGCCACGCGCCGCTCTGCGCGGCGCACCGCGGAGGCCGAGGCGGCGTGGCGCGAGAGCGAGGAGCGGCTGCGCCTCATCGCCGACAACGTGCCCGCGCTCATCTCCTACGTCGACCGCGAGCAGCGCTACCGCTTCAGCAACCGCACCTACGGCGACTGGCTCGGCATCGAGCACGAGAGGATGGTCGGCCGCACCGTCGCCGAGGTCTTCGGCGACGAGGTGTACGGGCGCATGCGCCCGAGCATCGAGCGCGTGCTCGCCGGAACCCCGGTCGAGTTCGAGCTCGCCACCGGCGAGGGCGAGCGCCGGCGCAGCCTGCAGGTCTCCTGCGTGCCGCACCGCGGGCCGGGACGCCGCACGCTGGGCTTCTACATGCTCGCCAACGACGTGAGCGCGCTCAAGCGCGCGCAGGAGGACCTGCGCTTCGCCGCGATCCAGCTGCAGCACGACGCGCGGCGCCTGGAGTTCCTCGCCCACCACGACACGCTCACCGGCCTGCCCAACCGCGCCATGTTCGCCGACCGCGCCCGCGAGGCGGTGTCGCACGCGCGGCGCCACGGCAAGACGGCGGCGTTCCTCTTCCTCGACCTGGACAACTTCAAGCAGGTGAACGACGGCCTCGGCCACGACGTGGGCGACGGGCTCCTGAAGGTCATCGCCTCGCGCCTGCGCGCCTCGGTGCGCGGCGAGGACTTCATCGCCCGCACCGGCGGCGACGAGTTCTGCGTGCTGCTGCAGAACATCGCCGAGCCGCGCGAGGCGGCCGCCGTGGCGCAGAAGCTGCTCCACGAGCTGGGCAAGACCTACCGCATCGGCGCGCGCGAGGTCGAGTCGGGGGCGAGCATCGGCATCGCCTGCGTGCCGCAGGACGGCGAGGACGTCGCCACGCTGCTGCGCCTCGCCGACGCCGCCATGTACCGCGCCAAGGACCTCGGCCGCGGCCGCTACCAGTTCTTCTCGGTGCTGCTCAACGAGGACGCGGCCGCGGCGGCCGCGCTCGCCCAGGACCTGCGCGAGGGCATGGCGCGCAACGAGCTCTTCCTCGTCTACCAGCCGCGCATCGACATCGCGACGCGCCAGGTGGTCGGCGCCGAGGCGTTGCTGCGCTGGCGCCACCCGCGCTACGGCGTGCTCTCGCCGGAGTCCTTCCTGCCGCTCGCCGACGACACCGGGCTGCTCGTGCCGATCGGCGCGTGGGCGCTGCGCGAGGCCTGCGCGCAGGGCCGGCGCTGGATCGACGCCGGCATCAAGCCGCTCTCGGTCGCGATCAACGTCACCTCGCGGCAGCTGCGCCACGGCAGCCTCGGCGAGCAGGTGCGCAGCGCGCTCCAGGCAAGCGGCCTGCCGGCGCAGTCGCTTCTCATAGAGGTCGCCGAGTCCACGCTGCGCGAGGCCCCCGAGGCCCTCGAGGCGGCGCTCGATGGCCTGACCGCGAGCGGCGTGCGCCTGGGCGTCGACGACTTCGGCACCGGCTACGCGTCGCTCCCGCTCCTGCAGCGCCTGCGCGCGAGCGCCGTGTGCATCGACCGCAAGCTGGTGGCCGGTGTGCCCGGCGACACCGAGCGCGCCGGCCTCGCGCGCGCCCTCATCGCGCTCGCCCGCGGCCTCAATTTCGACATCGTCGCCAAGGGCGTCGAGAACCTGGCGCAGCGCGAGTTCCTCGCCGAGGCCGGCTGCCGGGTCTGCCAGGGCGAGCTCTTCGCCGCCGCCGGCCCGGCCGACGAGGTCGAGCCCATCCTGAGGGCGCGCCGCGCCGCTTAAACTGGGAGCGTGAAGCTCTCGGTCATCGTGCCGGCGTTCAACGAAGAGCGCCTGCTTGCCGGAACGCTAGCGAACCTGAAGGAAGTACTTCCGGCAGGCTGCGAGCTGATCGTGTGCGACAACAACTCGACTGACGGTACCGCCGCGATCGCGCGCGCGGCGGGCGCGCAGCTGGTATTCGAGCCGGTGAACCAGATTTCGCGCGCCCGCAACCGCGGCGCGGCAGCGGCCACCGGCGATTGGCTCCTCTTCGTCGACGCCGACTCTCTTCCCTCGAGGGAGCTGATTCTCGAAACAACCGAAGCCATCCAGTCGGGCGGCGTGCTGGCCGGAGGGGCGACGGTCGAGTTCGAGACCCGGGATCTCTTCGTGCGCTTCTGGCTGGCGCTATGGAATGCGACCAGCCGGCTGATGCGCTGGGCGGCGGGGTCGTTCATCTTCTGCGAGGCGGCGGCGTTCCGCGAGGTCGGCGGTTTCAGCGAGGCGCTCTACGCCAGCGAGGAGCTCGACCTCTTCCGGCGGCTCAAGCGCCTTGCGCGCAAGCGGGGCCGCAGCATCGTCATCCTGCACCGCCATCCGCTGCGCACCAGCGACCGCAAGGCGCGCCTGTACCGCTGGCACGAGCACCTCGGCTTCCTCCTCAAGACCGTGCTGACCGGCGGCCGCACGCTGCGCCGCCGCGAGGACTGCGCCGTCTGGTACGACGGCCGGCGCTAGCCTAGGCGTCGATGACGAAGTCGAAGGTGCCCTCGCCGCGCCCGGCCATCTTCATGGCGAGCTCCGGCTTGTAGAGGAAATCGCGCGCGTTGGCGGGATCGTTCGGAAAGTACAGCTGCGTGGTGAGCACACGCCGGCCCGGCGCCTGCGCCTTGACGTGGATGTGGCGCGTGCGTCCCGGGTACTCGGCCGGGATGATCGTCTCCAGCCGGTAGCGGCCCTGCGGGTCGGTGTACTGGTGGCCGCGGTAGCGGAAGCCCCTGTTGTCGTAGGCGCCCTCCTCGTCCGCGTGCCAGAAATCGAGGAGCGCGTTGGGCACCGGCTTGCATTGCGGGGACAGGACCTGCCCCTCGAGCACCAGCTTTCTCCCGCGGAAGTTCGACTCGATCAGGGAGATGCGCTTGGGGGTATCGGTGATGTAGAAGGGGCCCTCCGTCTGGCGCGCGGTAAGCGCGCCACAGGTCTGGGCAAGGCCCTCGAGCGGCAGGAGCAGCGCCGCGCCTAGAAGCTGTCTTCGTCTCATCTTCAGCCTTTCACGCAAAGGACCTGCTTCAGGGTGTGCACCACCTCGACCAGGTCCGACTGGTTCGCCATCACCTCGTCGATGTCCTTGTAGGCGCCGGGGATCTCGTCGAGGACCCCTTTATCCTTCCTGCAGATAACACCATGCGTTTGCTTCTGCAAATCCTGTACTGAAAAACACTTCTGGGCGGCGTTGCGGCTCATCCGGCGGCCGGCGCCATGCGCGCACGAGTCGAAGCTCTCCGCCGAGCCCTTGCCGCGCACGATGTAGCTCCTCGCGCCCATGCTGCCCGGGATGATGCCGAGCTCGCCGGCGCGGGCGCGGATCGCGCCCTTGCGCGTGAGCCAGACGTCTTCGCCATAGTGGCGCTCGCGCTCGACGTAGTTGTGGTGGCAGTTCACCGCCTCGCGCATTACCTCGAACGACGGCAGGTGCCGGCGCATCGCCTCGAGCACCAGGTCCATCATCTCCTCGCGGTTCGCGCGCGCGTAGTCCTGCGCCCAGCCGACCGCCTCGACGTAGTCGTCGAAATGCTGCGCGCCTTCCGGGAAGTACGCCAGGTCCCGGTCCGGGAGCTGCACGTTGTTCCTTTCGGCATCCTTCTTTGCCAGCTCGATGAAGTAGGAGCCGATGGCGTTGCCGATGCCGCGGCTGCCCGAGTGCAGCATCGCCCAGACCCCGCCCGACTCGTCCAGGCACACCTCGATGAAGTGGTTGCCGCCGCCGAGCGTGCCGAGCTGGCGCGTCCAGTGCGAGTTCTTCCCGACACGCTTCTGGATGCCGGCGTGCTTGTGCAGTATGGAAGAGAGGTTCTTCTTGAAAGGCTTTACCGCCTCGCTGCGCACATCCCGCTCGTCGTGCTGCCCGAAGCCCACCGGCACGTCGCGCGAAATCTGGTCGAAGACTTTTCGCAGCTCCTTCTCGGAAACGTCATTCTGCGTAAGCGACAGCCGCGCCGCCATCATGCCGCAGCCGATGTCGACGCCCACCGCGGCCGGGATGATCGCCTGGCGCGTGGGGATCACCGAGCCCACCGTCGCGCCGATGCCCAGGTGCACGTCGGGCATCGCCGCGACGTGGTGGTGCACGGTCGGCAGCTTCGAGATGTTGACGAGCTGCGCGCGCGCCTGCGGCTCGATCTCGCCGGTGTAGACCTTGACGGGAACGCGGCCTTCGTCGATGTGCTGCGCTACGGGCATGGGAGCTTCGACCTCACTTGAGGCCCAGGAGTTTCGCCGCGTTCTCCTTCATGATGAGCGGCCGGACTTCGGGCTTGATGGGAAGCTTCTCGAACTCCACCACCCACTTCTGCGGGTCGATGACAGGGTAGTCGGAGCCGAACAGGATCTTGTCCTTGAGCAGCGTGTTCGCGTACTGCACCAGGATCGGCGGGAAGTACTTCGGCGACCAGCCCGAGAGGTCGATGTAGACCTGCGGCTTGTGCGTGGCGACCGAGAGCGCCTCCTCCTGCCAGGGGAACGACGGGTGCGCCAGGATGATCGGCATGTCCGGGAAGTCGGCCGCGACGTCGTCGAGCAGCATCGGGTGCGAATACTTGAGCCGGATGCCGCCGCCGCCCGGCGTGCCGGCCCCCACGCCGGTCTGCCCGGTGTGGAACAGCGCCGGCAGCTTCGCCTCGGCGATCACTTCATAGAGCGGATACGCCATCCGGTCGTTCGGGCTGAACTCCTGCACCGACGGATGAAACTTGAACCCTTTCACGCCGTAGTCCTTGATCAGCCGGCGCGCCTGCGCAACCCCTTCCTTACCCCTGTGAGGATTGATGCTGGCGAAGGGGATGGCCACGTCGGCGTGCTGGTGCGCGAGCTCGGCGATCTCCTCGTTGGTGATCTTGCGGCTCGCGCCCTTCTCGCCGTCGACGGTGAAGACCACGAACGCCATCTTCAGCTTGCGGTACATGTCCGCCATCTCCGGCACCGTCTGGTGCTGCGGTTGGTAGCGGAAGTAGCGGCCCATCGCCTCCTGCGACTCGGTGGGCGCGTCGCCCACCTGCAGCGCCGACTTCCAGGCGTGGGTGTGGACGTCGATGGCAACCAGCTTTTCTAGATCCATAGCACTTTCCCGGAAGGTGGGTCGCGATAGAGCTCGTCCACGAGGTCCTTCCTCCTGGAGAGCACGGCGCGCTGGTTGAACGAGCCCTTGTCGGTCATTTCGCCCGCGTCGAGCGAGGGCGGCTCCTCGAGCACGATCATGCGGGCCACGCGGTTGGAAGTGCCGGTACTTTCGAGGCTTTTCAAGCGCGAAAGAAATTCATCGGGAGAAGCGTTCTGTGCCGGAAACACCAATGCTGCGAGCTCGCCGCGCCCCTCGCCGGCGAACACCACGTCGCGCACCAGCGGCGCGAAATGCTCGATGAAGCGCGCGCGCAAGGGGCCCACGTGCATCCAGGTGCCGGTCGAGAGCTTGAAGTCCTCGGCGATGCGGCCGCGGAACAGCAGTCCCGCCTCTGGTTTTCTCTCGTCGGAAAAAACAAAAGCATCCCCGAGCCGGTAGAAGCCTTCCTCGTCGAACGCCGCCCTGGTGAGCTCTGGCTGGCGCCAGTAGCCCGGCGTGATGTTGGGCCCCTTGAGGCGCATCTCGTACTTGCCGGCCATCGGCACGAGCTTCATCTCCTCGCCCGGCGGCGGCAGCCCCATGTTCGTGGCGTCGTCGCTTTCCCACATGCGGCCCATCGCGTAGGGCGCGGTCTCGGTCGAGCCCAGGCCGGTGAGAAAGGGGATGGGCTCGCCGCGCGCCTCGCGCGCGAGCGCCTTGATCTCGTCGAACACGTGCTGCGCGATCGCCGCGCCGGCGAACCACAGCACGTTCAGCCGGCTGAAGAAGTTCTTCCGGAGAGCTTCGTCTTTTCTGAGATAGGGCAGCAAGGCCTCGTACCCCTTCGGCACGTTGAAGTACCAGGTCGGCGCGATCTCGCGCAGGTTGCGCACCGTCGCCTCGATGGCGCCGGGCATCGGCTTGCCCTCGTCGATGTAGTAGGAGCCGCCGTTGTAGATGACCAGGCCGAAGTCGTGGTTGCCCGCCGCGGTGTGGTGCCACGGCGCCCAGTCGACGATGACCGGCGGCTCGTCGCGGAAAAACGCGAACATCGAGGCGATCATCGCCTGGTTCGAGCACCACATGCGCTGCGTGTTGATGACCGCCTTGGGCGCGCCGGTCGAGCCGGAGGTGAACAGGAACTTGGCGATGGTGTCGGGGCCCACGCGGGCGTGCGCCGTTTCCGCTTCCCGAAGAGAAATCTCATGAAGGGCATCGTCGAACCGCTCCAGCACCTCGACTCCCTTGAAGACCTCGAGCGCTGGCCGGAACGGCGCGCCGTTCGCGAACACCAGGCCGGGCGTCAGCAGGTCGCGGATGAAGCGCAGCTTGGCGAAGTCGGTGGAGAGCAGCGAGTAGGCCGGCGACACCGGCGCGTAGGGCACGCCGACGTACAGCGCCCCGAGGTGCAGCAGCGCGTGCTCGATGTCGTTGCCGGAGAGCACGACCAACGGTTTTTCGGGGGAGAGGTTCTTGCTGAGGAGGAACTGGCCGATCTTCCGGGAGGAATCCAATGCTTCCGAGTAGCTGATCGTGCGCCAGCCGTCCGAGGCGCGCTGCGCGAAAAGCACCCGGTCGGGCGCGCGCTCGGCCCAGAAGCGCAGGCGCTCGAGGAGGTGGCGCGGATAGGCGTCGAGCGCTCCCGTCGCGCGCAGGAAGATGGCGCCGTCGGCTCGGCGCTCTGCCCGGACCTCCTGCGAGCCGAAGCGCACTAGCCGGCCAGCTTGGCGAGCACCCGCTGCAGCTCGCGCCGCTCGCGGCCGGAGAGCACGGCGGCGCGCTTGCGGTCCGAGGCGACGACCCGGCGCTTGACGCGCTGCACCAGCGCCTCCCCGCCGGGGGTCAGGTACAGGCCCCAGGCGCGGCCGTCGTCGGCGCGGTGGCGGCGCTCGACCAGCCCCTGCGCCTCGAACCAGTTGGCGAGCAGCATGGCCCCGGAGCGTGCGATGCCCAGCACGTTGCCCAGCGCGGTCTGCGACAGGCCGGGGTTGGCGCCGATCATCACCAGCGCGGTGAAGCGCGGCGGGGTGATGCCCACGCCGCGCGTCGCCTCGTGGAAGGCCATGAACATCGCCACCTGGGCGCGCCGCAGCGAGTACCCCAGGAGGTCGTCGAGCACGTCGTACTCGAGTCCCGCGACGTGCCGGATGGGGGCGAGCACGCGCGGGCGGTAGGCAGCGGCGCGGCGGTTCATTGACCGACGAATTGTAATCGTCTATAACAAAGCCCGTCATCTTCGAGGAGGACACATGAAGCGCCGCCAGTTTACGCAGGCCGCCGCCGGCCTCGCCGCCGCAACAACTCTCGCACCGTTCGGCATCGTCCGCGCCCAGTCGCGCGCGCTCAAGGTCGGCGTGCTGCTGCCGCGCTCGGGCGTGCAGGCCGGCATCGGCCAGGACTGCCACCGCGGCGTGCTGGTGACGACGGGCGTCCTGCGCGACATGGGGCTGCCGGGCCTGGAGATCATGAACGGGGACACCGAGTCGAGCGTCGACGTGGCGCGCTCGCGCGCCGAGCGCCTGATCAGCGAGGGCGCGCAGCTGCTGGTGGGCGCCTTCGATTCCGGCCAGACCACCGCCATCGCCCAGGTCGCCGAGCAGCGCGGCATCCCGCTGGTCATCAACATCGCCGCCGCGCCGCCGATCACCGAGCAGGGCTACAAGTTCGTGTTCCGCAACTTCCCGACCGCGCCGATGATCCTCGGCGACGCTTTCGCCAACCAGCTCGAGGTGTTCTCCGCCTCCGGCACGGCGCCGAAGACCGCGGTGTTCATGCACGTGAACGACACCTTCGGCCAGGCGATGCAGAAGGGCTTCAGCTTCGTCATG
>CBDDRQ010000028.1:0-77793 GCA_965233125.1 uncultured bacterium | reverse complement strand
CCTGCTTGCTCATCGTCGGGAACCGCCGAAGATCGTCAAGCGTCCTGAGGCTCTCCGCCTCGAGCCTCGCGGCACGGAAGCGCTCTCGATGAAAAGGGTTGCGCGCGAGCCGGCGCACCTGCTCGCGCAGGCGCTGCAGTTGGAGCGCCTCAAGCTCACCGCGGGTAAAGCGGTCAGCGGGGTTTTCCACCGTCATCCTCGTGAAATGTCCGCGCCCAGCCGCGCAATTTCGCCTCGCCTTTTGAATTCTCCGCTGCAATCTTCCAACTCAGCTCCACCCCTTCGCCGTGATCCTTTTCGCCGACCAGCACGATTTCGGTCACGAGATCCTCGCCCGGAAACACAGGACCGATGAATTCAGCGCCCAGGCCGCGAAGTCGCGAGTGCCCGACCTCCCCGACCAGCCGCGAGGCGAGGTACCCCAACGGAATCATTCCTTGGCCGATGACCGTAGGAAAACCAGCCGCCTGAGCGAACGGCTCATCCACGTGGATCGGATTTCTGTCGTAGCTCGCCACCATGTACCACGCGATTTCCATGCGCGTCGGCGCGGGGTGCGTAATGCGGCCCAATGAGCTGCCGACGGCCAAGGCGCGCGCTTCGCGGGCGGCACCGATCATTCGGCCTCCCGACCGAGGCGCTCCACGACGCGATTGCGTACCACTGCGACCTCGACACCTTCCCTCCTGAAACGGGTCTCGAGCGTGAGGAAACGCAGCCGTCCGGAACGTCCTTCCTTCTCCGTGAGCTCCGTGAGCGTGGTACGGCCGGTCAGCGTATCGCCGATGCAAATCGGCGACAGATATTCGTACTCCTGACCGGCATGCAGCGCGCGCCTGCGCGATATCCCCAACGCGTCTACCGGATTCGCGCCCGTCACGCCGGTCTGGATGCTGCTGTTGAGAAACGTCGGCGGGACGGGAATCGCTCGATAACCCTCCGCGAGCGCCAGCGCCAGGTCACGATATATCGGGCTACGCTCGCGCAATGCGAAGCAGAGCTCCTCCACCTTCGACATCTCGACGCGGAAAGTGAACTCGTCGAAGGCTATCCCCGCCGTCAGCGGCATGGCGCGCGCGCCGCGACTACTTCCCCTGCTTGGCAGGGGGCACCCATGCCAGCGCCTGCACCGCGCGCGTGGGACAAAGCTCTGCCGCCTGGCGCACCGCCTTCTCCAGTTCCGGCCCTGGATACTCGATCAGGACGTCTGGAAGCTGGTGCTCATCAAGCCGGAACACCGTGGGGGCCGCGCGAACGCACTTGCCGTGGCCCTTGCATGCGGCATACGAGATCTCGATCTTCACATTCTCTCCTTGGATTTTGCGAACGAAGCGCTAGACCGTCTTGCGGCCGGCGTTGTCGTCCGGGACGACCAGCCCGTTGCGCTCGAGCATGGGCCGGGCGTGCTTCCTGAACCGCTCGCGCAGCTCGCCGTTAGTCTGTTGCTTGATGCCCCAGTACCGATAGCGCTCGTTGCGTTTTGAGTTGGAGAAACCGAACATGTCGAGCGCGACGGGCCACCAGCGCTTGAGCGCCTCTTGTGCCTGCGCCTTGCCCTCAGGGGTGGCGCACAGATTCTTGAGATGCAACTCCCCCATCTTCGAATGGCCCCATTCGTCCCGCTCGACTTTCTTGCCGACCCGCGCGAGCGGCAGAAAGCTCGAATTCGCCATCTGCGTCGCCTGGTATGTACCTGCCAGGTCGCCTAGAGCATTGAAAAAGACGTAGTCGGGCCAGGACTGCAGGTGGTCGTCGAACACCTTCAACTTGATGCCCCAGGCGCTGGTGTCTACGCCCATTTCCCGGGTCAGCGTGTAGAACATCCAGCCGTGGGTCGCTTCGTCGCCGAGGAACTGCGCCATCCGGAATCGCGACTCCGGATCTGGCGCGAGATCCATGGCCTGATCGAAAAGATACTTCAGGTGGTTGCGATACCACTCGGAGCCGAAATTTTCGTTGTGCGCTTCGAGCAGATGCAGAAGCAGCTCGCGATACTCACCGGGCAGCTCGTCGCCCATTTCGTAGGTCCTCGCGTAAGTGCTGGCCGCCGCGGTCTGTGCGCCTTGCATGTCGTCCTCCTAGGGCGGCACAATAGTGCCGATGGGTAACATTATGACCTTTCTCAGACCGGCGGGTCAACGGTCCGCCCGGGCGCAACGCGTCCGACGCCGGCGCTTTGATGCAGGCATCGAAGCAGCGGCGGTCCGCTCCTTCTCGATGACTTTGGCGGCAGCGTGCGAAAGCTTGTCCAGGATGCGGTCCAGGCATTGGCGCTCGTGGTGGCTCAAGCACGCGCCAAACAAGAGGTTTCGCTCCGACGCGGTTCGCACGAGCTCCCTACAGAGACGTCTGCCAGGCTCCGAAAGCCTCAGGCTTACGCTCCGGCCATCCCGGGTACTGGCGCTCCGGAGCACGATACCGCGCCGCACAAGTCCCGCGACGAGGAAGCTCATCTGGCTCCTGACGAGCCCGGCATGATTGGACAGCTCCTTGAGGGACATTGGCTGGAACGCTCCAAGCAGTGCGATTACACGCCACTCGAGGAGGCTTACGTCGAACATTCTCCGGTAGAGAATCGCGGAGCTTCGAGACAGCAGGCCGGCCACCACGGCCATCCGATACGAAAGAAGGTATTGAACTGCCGAAGACTCCATCGACACTCCTGCCGCCTGTCATCGCTGGTCGCGGAGTATAGCTCGCCGGTCCCGCGTTCATGAGGGACGATCGCCCGCTACGGAGCGACGAACTCGCGCTTAGTTATCCTTTCGCCGAGCCGCCGGCGCCCGGGGAAGCGCTTGAAGTCGCCAAGAGCGTCTATTGGTTGCGCATGCCGATGCCCATGGCGCTCGACCACATCAATCTGTGGCTGTTGCGAGATGAAGCAGCGCAATGGACCGTCGTGGATTGCGGCCTCGCGACCGACGATACGCGCGGCGCATGGCAACTGCTCGAGCGGACATTCCTGCGCGGTGCAAGCGTGAAGCGCGTTCTGGTGACGCACGGCCATCCGGACCATATCGGCCTGTCGGAATGGCTGTGCGCGCGCTGGCAGGCGCCGCTATGGATCACCCAGGGCGAATACCTCATCGCGCGGGCGCTGATCGCGGGGCTACCGGGCTTCGATGTCGAATTTCGCGAGGCGTTCTACCGCAGCCATGGAATGGATGAAGACACGCTCTCGCGCGTACGCGAGCGCGGCAACATCTACGCCCGCCTCGCGCCGGCCGCCCCGCTTTCTTACCGCCGCATCCTTCCCGGCGAGCAACTGCGCATCGGCGGCCGCGAGTGGCGCGTGATCCGGGGCATCGGCCACTCGCCGGAACATGCCTCGTTCTACTGCGGCGAGCTCGACGTCCTGATTTCCGGCGATATGCTGTTGCCTCGAATCTCCACGCACATCGGGGTATGGGGAAACGAGCCGGAAGCCGACCCGTTGCGCCAGTTCCTCCAGTCGTTGGGCGCGTTCGAGTCGCTTCCCGCGCGCACGCTGGTCCTGCCGTCGCACGGCCTGCCATTCCGCGGCGCCCATACAAGGACTGCTCAATTGCGTGCCCACCACGATGCCATGCTCGCCGCCGCCCGCTCGGCCTGTCGCGTGCCGCGGACGGCGGCTGACCTCGTGCCGGTTCTCTTTCGCCGCAGCCTCGACGCCATGAACGCCTCGCTTGCCCTTGGTGAAGCGCTCGCGCACCTCAACTTCCTCTGCGCCGACGGCTCGCTGCGCCGCATTCCCGGGCCGGTGGTGCGCTTCGCGTGGGCGAGTCCCGAATGCTGAATTCCTTGGGGTCCAGCCGCACGCCGGCTTGCCGGAAGACCTTGGCCTGCGGCGGCAAGGCGTGAGAGTGCTGCGCGATGTGCAGTCGCTGCGCCGCGCTGCACGGGCGGTCGGCCCGCTTGCTCTCGTCCCCACCATGGGCGCCCTGCACGAGGGGCACCTGTCGCTCGTGCGGCTGGCGCACCGCCATGCCAGCGCCGTCGTGGTGAGCCTGTTCGTGAACCGCCTCCAGTTCGGGCCGAACGAGGATTTCGATCGTTACCCGCGCACACTGGAGGCCGATTGCACCCGCCTTGCCGCTGAAGGGGTCGAGCTCGTGTTCGCCCCGGACGAACAAGACCTTTATCCTGAACCGCAGACCTATCTCGTCCAGCCTCCGCCGCTCGCGGACGAGCTCGAAGGCCGTTTCCGGCCACGCTTCTTTCACGGCGTCGCCACCGTAGTGCTCAAGCTCTTCAATTGCGTCCAGCCGGCTATCGCCGTCTTCGGCAAGAAGGATTACCAGCAGCTCATCGTCGTACGCGGCATGGTCGAGCAGCTCAATCTGCCCGTGAGGATCATCGCCGGCGAGACCGTGCGCGAGGCCGATGGCCTCGCGATGAGCTCGCGTAATGCCTATCTTTCGCCCGGCGAGCGCGTCGAAGCGCCTCGGCTGCAGCGCCTGCTGCGAAAAGTGGCGGCTCGAGCCGGCGCAGGCGAGCGCGATTTCGCGGCGCTAGCCGAGGAAGCGGCGAACGAGCTTCGCGCGCACCGCTGGCAGCCGGACTACGTCGAAGTCCGGCGCAGCGCCGATCTCGGATTGCCGCAAAAAACCGAGCGATCCCTCGTCGTGCTCGCGGCCGCGCGTCTGGGATCGACGCGCCTCATCGACAACGTGGAGATCGGATGAACGAAGTCTCTGCCGCGCGGTAAAGTCTTCATTCTGATTGAGGCGGCAAAACGTCATCTTCCACGCGCAGGCGGCTGAAGCGCGGCGGGCGCTTTTCGACGAACGAACGCACGCCTTCACGGAAATCAGCTCGCTTGAAACTTTCGTCCATGAGTCCGCGCGTCTCGCGCATCGCCTCGCCAAGCGGCATCATCAGGTGCCGGTATACCTGCCGTTTCATCACCATGAGCGACGTGGGCGAAGCGCTCTTGGCGAGATCCCGGAGGCCGGCAGGAATACTCTAGATACTAAAAAGACCGCGGCAGGCCGAGCACGTGCTCGGCGAGATAGGAGAGGATCAAGTTGGTCGAGATCGGCGCCACGAGGTACAGGCGCGTTTCCCGAAACTTGCGCTCGACGTCGTACTCCGCGGCGAAGCCGAAGCCGCCGTGGGTCTGCAGGCAGGCGTTCGCCGCTTCCCACGAAGCCTTCGCCGCGAGGTGTTTGGCCATGTTGGCTTCGGCGCCGCAATGCTTTTTCTGGTCGTACAGGGAGGCGGCCTTGTAGCGCATCAGGTTGGCCGCCTCGATCTCCATGTACGCTTCCGCGATCGGGAACTGGATGCCCTGGTTCTGCCCGATGGGACGGTCGAACACGACTCTTTCGGAAGAGTATTTTGCCGATCGTTCCGTAAACCAGTAGCCGTCGCCGATGCACTCTGCGGCAATCAGGATGCGCTCGGCGTTCAGGCCGTCGAGGATGTAGCGGAAGCCCTTGCCTTCCTCGCCGATCAGGTTCTCCGCCGGCACTTCCAGATTGTCGATGAAGACCTGGTTGGTCTCGTGGTTCACCATGTTGCGGATCGGCTTCACCTCCAGCCCCTTGCCCTTCGTGTCGACCAGGAAGATCGACATGCCCTCGGACTTCTTCGCCACTCGGTCGAGGGGCGTCGTGCGCGCCAGCAGGATCATCAGCTCGGAGTGCTGCAGGCGCGAGGTCCATACCTTCTGGCCGTTGATCACGTACCGGTCGCCCTTGCGCACCGCCACGGTCTTGATCCTGGTCGTGTCCGTGCCGGCGGTCGGCTCGGTGACGCCCATGGCCTGCAGCCGCAACTCGCCCGAGGCGATCTTGGGCAGGTAGCGCTTCCTCTGCTCCGCGGAGCCGTGCCGCAGCAGCGTGTTCATGTTGTACATCTGGCCGTGGCAGCAGCCGGCGTTGCCGCCCGAGCGGGTCACTTCCTCCATGATGACGGTGGCTTCCGTGAGCGACAGGCCCGAGCCGCCGTACTCTTCGGGGATCAGCGCGGACATCCATCCCGCTTCGGTCAGCGCCCGCACGAAGGCCTCGGGATAGGCGCGTTTCTCGTCCACCTCCTGCCAGTACGCCGAGTCGAACGTCGAGCACAGCGAGCGCACGGCGTCGCGGATCTCGGGGTAGTCGTCGCGGGCGAGGTTCATGCGGCGCGCAGTCTAGGTCAGGCGCGCGCCGCCGAATACGGGTAGCGGTAAAACGGCGTTCGCAATAGTAAAACATGGCGCCTTGGGCACCGAGTACGCTGCCTATCCTAGACGCTTCTCAAACAGGGCGAATAACGAATGGGCTCGACCATGGAGATGGATCAGGTGCCCGGCGTGCGGCACTGGCCTGCCGACAAGCTGACGCGGGTCCCGTACTGGCTGTTCAGCGATCCCGAGGTCTTCGAGCGCGAGCAGCAGCGGATCTACCAAGGCGCGTCGTGGAACTACCTCGCCCTCGAGAGCGAACTGCCGAATCCCGGCGACTTCAAGACGACGTTCGTCGGCAGGATGCCCGTCATCGTCGTGCGCGACACCGACGGCAGCATCCGCGCGTTCGAGAACCGCTGCTCGCACCGCGGCGCGCTGCTGTGCTTGAAGCGCAAGGGAAACGCAAAGGACTTCACCTGCGTCTACCACTCGTGGCGGCACGACCTGAAGGGCGACCTGCAGAGCATCGCCTTCGAGAAGGGCGTCAAGGGCAAGGGCGGGATGCCGCCGGAGTTCGACAAGAAGAAGCACCCCGGCCCGCGCAAGCTGCGCGTGGAGAGCTTCGCCGGGCTGGTGTTCGGCACGCTGTCGGATGAGGCAGCCGCGCTCGAGCCCTGGCTCGGCCCCGACATCGCCCGGCACATCCGGCGTGTGCTTTGCAAGCAGCTGGAAGTGCTGGGCGTGTATACGCAGGTGCTGCCGAACAACTGGAAGCTGTACTTCGAGAACACCAAGGACACCTACCACTCCAGCCTGCTGCATACCTTCTTCGGCACGTTCCGCGTGTCGCGGCTCACGCAGCGCGGGCACATCGTGATCGGGCCGAAAGGGCACCACGTCGGCGTGACGATGGCGGACAAGGGCGGCGAGGACCGCGAGTTCGACAAGGAAGGCCTGCGCTCCAACCAGGAAGGCAGCTTCGGCCTGGAGGACCCGAGCCTGCTCGAGGTCAGGGACGAGTTCGGCGACGATTGCCAAGTGCAGATCCTGTCGGTATTTCCCGGCTTCGTGCTGCACGAGATCCACAACAGCCTCGCCGTACGGCACATCATCCCGGTGGCTCCGGACCGAACGCATCTGGTGTGGCACTTCATCGGGTTCAAGGACGACGACGCCGAGTTGCGGATGCTGCGGATGAAGCACGCGAACCTCGTCGGCCCCGCCGGCTACGTGTCGATGGAGGACGGGGCGGTCGGCGGCTTCATCCAGCGCGGCGTCGCCGGGTCCCTGCAAGAGACATCGGTCGTCGAGATGGGCGGATACGGCACCGAGTCGCAGGATACGCGCACGAGCGAGGGCGCGCTGCGCGCGTTCTGGAAGGCCTACCGGCACCAGATGGGGCTGTGATGGCCTCACAGGAGCATCTTTCCCTTGTTCTTCGCCTCGCCGTGTTCATGGAGGAATACGCCCGCTGCCTGGACGAGGACGAATTGGAGCGCTGGCCGTCCTTCTTCGCGGAGGAGTGCACCTACAAGGTGACGAGCCGCGATAATGTCGCCGCGGACCGTCCCTTCGGCGTCATCTATGCGGACTCGGGGCGCATGCTGCGGGACCGCATCAAGTCCCTGCGCACCGTGAATATCTACGAGGCGCAGCATTACCGCCACCTGCTCGGCATGCCGCGCGTGCTGCGCGTCGACGAAAGCGGCAACGTGGAGGCCCGGACGAGCTTCCTCGTGCTGCGCATCATGCATGACGGCGACACGGCGATCTTCGCTTCTGGCGCATACCACGACAAGCTGCTCGTCGCCGCCGAGGAGATCACCTTGCGCGAGCGCATCGTGGTCTGCGACAGCTCGCGGATCGACACGTTGCTCGCCCTGCCCCTTTGAGCCGTGGTCGGCCGCGGATAGCCGTAACGCTGGGCGACCCGGCGGGCATCGGCCCGGAAATCGCGCTGAAGGGGGCGCTCGACCCGCGCGTGAAAGCAGCCTGCATTCCGGTGCTGGTCGGCGACCGGCGGGCGCTCGAGCGGCATGCAAGCCAGTGCGCCCTCAAGCTCGAGCCGGCCGTCGAGATCCTCCACCAGGAAAGCCCCTCGATGGAGGAGTTTCGGATCGGCGAGGTTCACGCCGCGAACGGCCTCGCTGCCGTGCGCGCCCTTGAGGCGGCCGTCGATGCGGCTCGCGCCGGCGAGGTAAGGGCGGTAGTGGCCGCCCCGATTCACGAGGTCGCCATCCACGAGGCCGGCATTGCCTTCGATGGGCATGCTTCCTTTGTCGCGCGCCGGACCTCGACGCCGGTGGACAATGTCTACCTCATGCTCTGCTACGGAAGCACGCGCATCGTCCACGCCACGCTGCATTTGAGCGTCCGGGACGCCATCGAGTCGATCACGCGCGAGCGCGTGGCGAAGGCGATCCGCGCCTGCCACGATGCGCTGCGCCGCATGGGAGTGCGCCAGCCGCGAATCGGCGTATGCGGCCTCAATCCGCACGCCGGCGAGAAGGGCCTGTTCGGCCGCGAGGAGATCGAGGCGATCGGTCCGGGCATCGAGGCGGCGCGCGCGCTCGGCATACTCGCCGAGGGGCCGACCGGCGCCGATACGCTGCTCGGCCAGACGGGGTACGACGCCTTCGTGGCCATGCTGCACGACCAGGGCCACGTGGCGGCGAAGATCGCCGCGCCGCGGCGCATCGTCGGGCAGGTCGTGGGCGCGCCGCTGCTCTTCGCCTCGGTGGGCCACGGCACGGCGATGGACATTGCCGGCCGCGGTGTGGCCGATCCCGAGGCGCTCATCGCGGCTATCCTCTCCTTCGCCGGCCCGCGATAGGATGGAAGGACCGATCGTCATCGTCGGCGGCGGCCTCGCCGCAATCTCCTGCGCGCGCGCTCTGCGCGCTGCGGGTTACCGCGGCGAGCTCACCGTGGTCGCCGGCGAGGCGGAGTGCTATGACCGCCCGCCGCTCTCCAAGGCGTTCCAGCTCGACGGCGACGCGGCGAAGATCCGCCTGCGGCTCCCCGAGGCGACATGGCTGCCGGCGACGCGCGCCCGCGCCATCGACCCGCCCGGCCGCTCGGTCGAGCTTGGCGACGGGCGCCGGCTGCCCTACGCCCGCCTCGTCATCGCCACCGGCGCTCTGCCGCGCACACTTCCTGCGCTCGAGGGAGCCCCCTTCCCGGTCCTCACGATGCGTACCCTCGAAGATGCCTCGCGCATCCGCGAGATCCTCGGCGCGAAGCCCGATGTGCTCGCGGTCGGCGGCGGCGTGATCGGCTTGGAGCTCGCGGCGAGCGCGCGCCGGCTCGGCGCGCGCGTGACGCTCGTCGAGGCGGCGCCGCGCCTCATGAGCCGCAACGCGCACCCGGCGATCTCGGAGCGGCTGGCGGCCGAGCACCGCAGAATGGGCGTGGACCTGCGTTTGGCCACGACCATCGCCGGCTGTCGCGATGGGAAGGTGGCCTTGGGGGACGGGACGCTATGGTCGGGGGATGTTGCGCTCGTCGGCATCGGCGTGCGCGCCGACGATGCGCTCGCCCGCGCCGCGGGCATCGCTTGCGACGACGGCATCTTCGTCGATGGTTACGGCCGCACGACCTGCCCCGGCGTCTATGCGGTGGGCGACGTCACGCGCCAGAGAAACCCGCTGAGCGGGCGCTTCGAGCGCATCGAGACCTGGTCGAATGCGCGCGATCAGGCCGCCGCAGTCGGCCGTGCGATGGTCGATCCGGCCGCGCCGGCCTATGCGCAGGCGCCCTGGTACTGGACCGAGCAGTACGAGCTCAACGTGCAGGTCGCGGGCCTGTCGACGGCGGATGAATGCGTCGTGCGCGGCGACCCGGCGGGACCGAGTTTCACGCTCCTGCAGATGGCGGGCGGGCGGCTGGTCGGCGCGGCCTGCGTAAACAACGCGCGCGAGTTCGCCGCGCTCCGCCGCCAGATTGCGCAAAGCCTTCAGTAGGATTCGAGGCTGCGAACGAGCGACACCAGACGCGGTCCCACCTTCGACTCGAGCTGCTTCTGCGAGAAGCGGTGCGCGTGCACCAGGCAATTGAAGACGACAATCTCGCCGTCGAACGGGCGACGGAAGGGAACGCCGATTCCCAGCACATCCGGACGATAGTAGCTTGCGGAAGTGCAAAAGCCGAGCTTCGGGAACGCCTTGAGATTGCGCTCCATGCTTGCCTTGTACGCAATCCAGACATCGGGGGTCTTCACGCGGATCTCGTTCTGGATGGCGGCGCGCGACTCCGGCGTGCACGCGGCGAGGTAAGCGCAGCCGATGGAGGTAGCAGCGATGGGGTGCGCGAAGCCGATGTCGGCGAACTGGGGCGCGAAGGTCGAGTGGCTGCGCGAGGTCTCCACGTACACGATGTTGAGCCGGTCGCGGATGCCCATGGCGACCACGCCGCCCATCTCGTCGGCCAGCTCGTTCATGGCGCGGCGCGCAAGCTGGCGCAGCGGCATCGTGGCGAGCAGAGGATAGCTCAGCGACAGCACCGCCGAACCGAGCTGGTACTTGCTCTGGGTTGTTGCGGCGCGCAGGTAGCCCAGCCGGGCCAGCGTATAGGTGAAGCGCGATATCGTCGCCTTGGGCAGACCCGTGCGCTTCACCAGCTCCTTGTTGCCGAGCAGCGGCTCCTGTGGCGTAAAGGCGCGGAGGATCTCCAGCCCGCGCGCCAAGGTAGTGGCGAACTGCTTGTCGGAGAGAGTTTCCTCGAAGATCGCTTTCGGCATGGATGGAATAGCGAAACGCTGTCCCGCATAGTAACACGTCGCCTCGGCAAGCCGCGCGCGCGGTTATCTTCCCGGCATGGAAAAGCTCCTTTCGCTCGACGCGCTGCGCGAGAACGAGGTGGTGCCGGTCGAGATCGCCGGACGCTCGATCCTGCTCGCGCTCGTGGAGGGGCGGGTGTACGCCTTCGACGCCATGTGCACGCACGGCTCGGGCTACCTCGGCGACGGCTGCCTCGAAGGCTACGAGATCTCCTGCCCGCTGCACGACGGCTGCTTCGACATCCGCAACGGCAACCCGACGCGCGAGCCGGCCGTCGATCCGCTGCGCTGCTACCCGATCCGCATCGAGGGACGCGAGGTCTTCGTCGACCTGGAGCCGAGCTCGGTCTAAAGACCGAGCTCGGCCCTGGCCTCCTCGACGAGGCGCGCCTTGGACACCTTGCCGCTTGCCAGGCGCGGGAGCTGCGCTTCCGTCCTGAAGAGGACATGGTGCGGCACTTTGAAGGACGCCGCCTGCTCCTTGACGAACCGGCGCAGCGCGTCGGGCTCGAGCGGCGCCGCGGCGTCCACGAAGGCGACGATGAGCTCCCCGCGCGCGGCGTCGGGCACGCCAACCACGTACGCCTCGCGCACGTCCGGATGCCGCGCCAGGAGTTGCTCGACCTCAACCGGCGACACGTTGATGCCGCCGCTCTTGATCACCTCCTTCAGCCGCGCGTGGAAGACGAGGCGCCCGCCGCGATCGAGCGAGCCGAGATCGCCCGTGTCGAAGAAGCCGTCGGGGCGCAGAGCCCGCTTCGTTTCCTCGGGGTTGCGGAAGTACCCCGGCGTCGTGTAGCCGCGAAGGAGGATCAAGCCGACCGTGCCGGCCGGCAGGGGCTCGCCGGACTTCGGATCGACGACCACGAGCTCGGTCCCCGGCAGCGGATGACCGGAGGTCGCGAGCTTCGCCTCGAGCGGATCGTCGGCCCAGCCGACGGTCGCATTGCCGTACGACTCGGTCAGCCCGTACGCCGGCGAGGCGAGCGACATGCCCATATCGACGAGCGTCATGCGCTTGTAGTCCCTCATCGTCCCGGCGTTGCCTTTCTTCAGGCTGCCGATCTTGCGCTGCGCGTAGCCGGGGTGCTCGAAAATGGCCCGCGTGATGTTGCCCGTGCCGTAGTAGACCGTCGCCTGCGTCCTCGCGATCGTTTCGATCGCGGTCCCGGCGTCGAAGACGCCCTGCAGGACGATGGCGGCGCCGTGCGTGAGGGCGACCGGCAGGGCATTGGTGGCCCCCAGGCCGTAGAAAAGCGGCGAGCCGATCCAGACGCGGTCATCGGGTTCTACGAAGCGCCTCTGGCCCATGTCATAGCCGTTGCCCACCGCGCCGCCGTGCGCGAGCAGCACGCCTTTCGGCTCGGCGGTGCTGCCCGAGGTGTAGAGGATGAAAGCGGGGTCGTCCGGCCGCACGGCGGCGAGCGCCTGCGCGAGCGCCGCATCGCTCGTGCGCGCGCCGAGTGCAAGAAAATCCCGCCACGAGAGCATGCCGGGCGCCGTGTCGCCGAGGAGCACGACGGCGCGGAGCGCGGGGAGCCGGGGCGCGAGCTCGCCCAGTATGCCGGCGAAGCTCTGCCTGAGAAAGCTCGACGCGCTCACCACGACCTTGATGTCGCAGTGCGCGAGCGTCCAGGAGACCTCCCCGGACTTGTACCAGGTGTTGAGCGGCACGAAAGTCGCCCCCACGTACGCCGCCCCCAGGCAGACCGCGACCCATTCCGGCTGGTTGCCGAGCCACGCGCCGACCCTGTCGCCACGCTGCACGCCGAGCGCGAGCAGGCTTTTTGCGACCGCCCTCGCCTCCCCCTGCAGCTCGCCGTAAGTGATGCAGCGGTCCTCGAAGTAGATCGCCGGCCGGGCGGGACCGCGCGCGGCGATCTCGTCGAGAAGCGCCGGCAGCGTGCGGGCGGCCGGGCGAGGCGTCGGGACGGGCGGCCTCGACACGGTCAGGGCGCCTCGATCTTCCAGTACGTTTCCATGCGGACGAGGCGCAACGCCAGGTCCAGCAGCTCGCGGCCGGGACGCCGCGTGGGGCGCGGCCTCCCCTCCCGCGCGAGCGCGCTCCAGGTCTCGTGCAGTGCCTCGGTGACTGCGGCGATCGACTGGAACGGGTAAAGGGCCATCGCGAAGCCGGCCGCCTCAAGCTCGGCGAGCGCCGGCGCCTGCTCGCGCACGCCGCCGATCCAGACGAGCGGCAGGCCGGGGCAGGCTTGCGCCACGCGCGCGGCGTCGTCCCCCTGCAGGTCGAGGACGAGCAGAGCGTCGACGCCGGCGCCGGCATACGCGCGCCCCCTCTCGAGAACCGCCTCGAACGAGCCGGTGGCGCGCAACGCGTCGGTGCGGGCGATGACGAGAAGCTCGCGGTCGCGGCGCGCGGCTACCGCCGCGCGCAACTTGGCGACGACCGCCTCCACCGGCGCGAGCTCCACCTTACCCCGGTGGTAGTGGGCGCGCTTCGGGTAGACCTGGTCATCGATGTGCAGCGCGGCGGCTCCGGCCTGCTGCAGGTCGAGGACGGCTCGGTAAGCATGCGCTGCGTCGCCGAACCCGGCGCCGGCATCGACGATGATCGGGATATCGACGGCCGAGCGCACGCGGGCGGTCACCTCCGCCTGCTCCGTGCTCGTCACGAAGGGCTGTCCCTTGCACAGGTGCAGCCCGACGGCGTTGCCGCCGAGGTAAACCGCCGGGAACCCGAGGTCCTCGATCAGCCGCGCGCTGTAGGGATCGTAGGCTCCCGGCGCGGCGATCAAGGAGCCCCGCTTGAGCAGCTCGCGCAGGACACTCATGCCCGCTTCAGCAGGAAGTCGAAGGACGCTTCGTGCTCGTGCGGCCCGCCGGGCCGCGGCAGAGGCTGCAGCATCAGGTCCTCCGACACTGCGCCTTCGACGTAGTCGCTGTCGATGTAGTCGGACCATGGGATGAACAGCTGCGTGGTGAGCGGCTCGTGGCCGGCCGCGCGCACCTTGACGTGGATGTGCGCCGCCCTGCGGTTGTGCCTGCCCATGGCGCGAAAGAGCTCCCCGATCGGGTCGTGGTCGTGGTCCGAGTAGTCCTTGGGCACCACCGTGCGCGCGCGGTAGGCGCCGGAAGCGTCGGCCTGCACGACCCCGCGCAAGTTGAAGCCGTCGTTGTCGTACGCACCGTTCTCGTCGGCCTGCCAGAGATCGACCTCCGCGCCGGCCAGCGGCTCGCCGCTCACGGCATCGCAGACACGGCCGCGCAGCACGAGCATCGGCACCCCCGGGGACGGCGCCTTGTCGAAGAGAACGCCGTCGGCGCGCAAGGGGGCGCCCGGCTTGTAGTACGGGCCTTCGAGGTTGCGGCGCGTGCCGCTGCCCGGCGTGCGCGTCGCGTCGATGCTCGTCATGGAGAATCCGACGGCGAGCAGGCTGGGGAACATGCCGGACTTGCCGAGGCGGTTGAAGTACTGGCCGGCGAGCTTCAGCTCGTCCTCGGTGACCCGCAACTCGCGGACCACGGCTTGCAGGGCGCGCACGGAGCGCTCCCAGATCTCGGTCATGCGTTGCTGGTGGCTCACGATTTACCTCGGCTCGGCAGTTGCGGATTGAGAACGACCCGCCCGAAGACCTGGCCCTGCTCGACGAGGCGGTGCGCTTGGGAAACCTCATCGAGCGGCAGAACGCAGGCGACGTGGGTCTTGAAGCGACCCTCGGCGGCGAGGCGGATGACGTCCTCGAGCTGGGCGCGGCTCACGCTGCCCACGCCGAGGAGCTGGGCCCGCTTGAAGAAAACCCGCGCGGGATTGAGCGCCACGTCCTCGCGGAAGAGCTGGCCAACCATGGCGTAGCGCCCGTGGCGGGCGAGCGCGTCGAAGCAGGCGTTGAAGACCCGGCTGCCGATGTTGTCGATCACCACGTCCACGCCTTCGCCGCCGGTGAGGCGCCTCACTTCCGCGGCCAGCGAGTCGCCGCCGGCCGCCACCACCTCGTCGGCGCCGAGCGCGCGCAGGAGCTCGGCCTTGCGCCCGTCCCGCGTTGCGGCGAGCACCCGCGCGCCGGCGGCCTTCGCGAGCTGTACCGCGGCGTGGCCCACCCCGCCGCTGGCGCCGGTGACGAGCACGGTCTCTCCCAGCGCCACTTTCGCCACGTCGCGCACCGCGTTGAGCGCGACCCCGGCGGCCGGCCCGAGGCAGCACGCCGCCTCGAAGGCGAGCGCGCCCGGGATGCGGGCAAAGACGTCCTCCGGCAGGGCGACGTATTGCGCGTAGCCGCCGCGCACCGGCTTGCGCAAAGCGCAGGTGCTCTCGCGGCCGCCCCGGCAAAGGCGGCAGTCGCCGCAGCTCGAGAAGGCCTTGGAGCAGACACGCTCGCCGACGGCGAGCCGGCGGGCGCCGGGCCCGAGCGCCTTCACCGTTCCGGCGATCTCCAGACCCATGACGAGCGGATACGAGACGTCCCGCCGATAGATGCCGTTTCTCTCTACGACGTCGCGATAGGACACGCCGCAGGCGGCAACCTCGACAAGAACCTCTCCCTCCCCGGCGACAGGCTCTGGCACTTCCTCGATGCGAAAGGCTTCGGGAGGCCCGGGGGCATGCAGCACCGCCGCCTTCATCGATCCCTCGCCTCCGCGAAGGCGGGAACGCAAAGGCCGTCGCGCCAGCGCTCGACGACCACGCGCACCGGCCTGCCTATGCACACCTCCGCCGCTTCCGTCCACCGGCCGATCAGGCGCGGGCCCGCGTCGAGCTGCACGTTCAGCACCACGTAAGGCACGAGCGGCTCGAATTCGGGCAGATAGGCGCGGTGATAACGGGTCCAGCTATGCACGATACCCTTGGGCGAGGCCGCCTCCCAGCTTGCCGCGCCGCTGGCACAATAGGGGCAGACCGGTCCCGGCGGCAGCCGAAAGCGCAGGCAGGAGGCGCATCGCTGGAGAAGGAAGCGGCCTTGGGCGAGCGCATCGTAGTGAGGCGCGGCGTCCGGGCTCACGAGGGGGCGCACGCGCGCCCCCTCGGCGCCGCCGGGGAACTCGCGCAAGTCGAGGAGCGCTTCAGTCGCGGCCATAGACAATGGCGTCCCCGAAAGTCGTCGCCCAGAGGGCGAGGCGGCAGCGCGCGATCTGGCGCTCGCCCGCCTCGCCGCGCAGCTGGCGCACGATCTCCAGCGTGTGGCCCCAGCCGTTCGCGTGGCCTTCCGAAAGGTGCCCGCCGCTCGTGTTCACCGGCAACTCGCCGTCGAGGTCGATCCTGCCGTCCTGTACCCAGGCGGCGGCTTCCCCGGGTGGGGCGAAACCGAACCTCTCGAGTGTCCACAGCACCTGCGGCGCGAAGCCGTCGTAGCAGTGCAGCGTGTCGATGTCCTCGACCGCGACGCCGGCCTGCTCGAGCGCGCGCGGCGTCTCGTACGCAGCCTGTTCCTCGTCCGTCGCGACATTGACGCCGAGCGAAGGAAGGCCGAACACGAACTCGTTCGGGCCCGCCGCCAGCCCTTGCATTCCAAGCACGCGCACCGGCGGCTTCGCCAGGTCCCGTGCGCGCTTGAGCGAGGTAACGATCACCGCAATGCCGGTATCGACCGGAAACGAGCAGTCATGGCGCCGCAGGGGCTCGGCAACGAAGGGCGAGCCAAGGTACGCTTCTCGGGCGAGCGGCTCGCGCCGCGCGGCCAGAGGATTGCGCTGCGCCATGTTGCGCTGCGCGAGCGCCACGGCGGCAAGCCGCTCGCCCGGGATCCCGTAGCGGTGCAGGTAGCGTTGGGTAGCGAGAGCGGCGCCGCCGATCGGCGCAAGGAGCCCGGCATGCGGCGTCTCGGCGTGAGGCCCGCCGCCTTCCCGGAAGTTCTCCGAAAATCCGGGGAAGCCCGGCGTGCCGTGGCGCGTGTAAGGACTGTTGCGGAAGGCGGCGAGGCAGAGCACGTGGTCGGCGAGGCCCTGCGACACCGCCATGGCGGCGTGCTGGATGAGGGTGGCGCAGAAGCGGCCGTGGGACCATGTCTGGGAGGCGAAGCGCACCTCGAGCGCGAGCAGCCGCGCCATCTCGTCGTAATCGAGGCCCCGGGGCGAGCCGATGTGCACGAGCAGGCCGTCGATGTCCGCGCGCGACAGCGCGCAGTCGCGCAAGGCGGCCTCGACCGCCCGGTTGGCGATCGAGGCGGTGCTTTCCGTCCGGAAGTCGCCAAAGCCCGCGCAGCCGATACCGGCGATGGCGGCATTCAGCCCAGGCATGCGCGGAGCGGCCTAGTCGGCCTTGATGTTCGCGTCCTTCATGACCTTGCTCCACTTGGCAAACTCGGCCTTCATCACCGCTGTGACGTCCTCCGGCGCCCCGCCCAGGAACACCATCTCGCCGCGCGTCGAGAGGCGCTTGACGGTGGCCGGGTCTTTGAGGGCCTTGTTGACCGCGCTGTTCAGCGTCCGAACGATGGCGGGCGGCGTTCCGGCGGGTGCAAGCAGCGTGCTCCAGGTCGCCGATTCCAGGCCGGAGACCCCTGTCACCTCCGCGATCGTCGGCACGTTCGGCAGCGCCTCCAGGCGCTGCTTCACGCTCACTGCGATCGGATGGACGCGGCCGGTATCGATGAGCGGAAGGATATCCTGGATGGTGGCAAGCAGCATGTCGACGTGCCCGCCCGCTACCGACGCCACAGCCGGCGCGCTGCCCTTGTGCGGCACATGGATCATGTCGAGCTTGAAGTGCGCCTTCATCAGCTCCATCGCGAGATGCGAGCCCGATCCGGCGCTGTTGCTCGCGAAAGAGGCCCTGCCGTTTGCCGCTTTCACCATGGCGATCAACTCCGGGAAGGTCTTCGCTTTGGCGTCGGGCTTCAGCACGAGCACATTGGGCGCCTCGATGATCAGCGCGATCGGTGCGAAGTCGCGCAGGCTGTCGTAGCGCGCCGCCTGCGGGTTGAGCAGCGGCACGGTCACGTTCTGCGCCTGGCCGCCGATCAGCAGCGTGTAGCCGTCGGGCTTCGCGCGGGCCACGTACTCGACGCCGATCGTGCCGCCGGCGCCGGCGCGGTTCTCGACGATGAAGGTCTGCTTCAGCGAGAGCTGCAGGGCATCGGCGATCGCGCGCCCGACGCGGTCGAACCAGCCGCCGGCCGGGTAAGGGACGACGACCTTGACGATCTCCCTCGGATAGCGCTCTTCCTGGGCACCCGCCAGCAGCGGTGCGAAGGCGAGCGCGGCAAGGATCACTGGACGGCAGAAACGGATCATGGGTTCAAGCTCCTCCTCGTTGGCGTGCTAAAGGCTGTAGAAGTCGAGCAGCGTCGGCATGTAGTCGTTCAGGAGCACGATCTTTTTGCGCCGGATGCGCCACTCGCCGTCGCGGCGCACCAGGTCGTGCTCGTAGCGTCCGAAGAAAACCTCGACTTCGCGGTGCTTCGTCCTGAACTGGTGAACGGTCCAATTGGAAAGTACGCGCATCGCGTCGGCGCTCCCGCCCTCCTCGACCCGCACGTTCGTGACCGCGTGCTGAGTGCGCGGCAGCGGGATTGAAGCGACCGACTGCCCCGAGCGCACGCGAGTCACCCGATCCTCCAGCCCGGCGCGGCTGCCGTAGTAGATGAGCGACAGCTCCCGGCGCGGATTGTCCGTCATCTCATGCTCGGACTTCCACGCCGGCATCCATAACTCGCAGTCCGGGGAGTACAGCGCGAGCCAGTCGTCCCAGCGCTGAGCGTCGAGGTAGTGCGCCTCCCGGTAGAGGAGCTCGGTGGCAGCCTCGAACAAAGCGCTCACGCGGGCACTTCCCCCTGCACCAAGGTGGCCACGCGGCCGGCACCCTCCGCCCGCTGCTCGCGCTGCAACCCCTTTTTCAGGAGCCGCAGCCACTCCCGGTAGCCGGCGTGGAACACTGTCTCGTCCGCCATGCCGAAGGCCCCGCAGGCGCTGGTCTCCGGATCGATGCCGAGCTCGCGCGCGTGCTCGTCGGCGCCGCGCTGCATGACCGCGAGGCCGCGCGCGTAGCCTTGCGGCCAGCCGGCCTCACGCGCGTGGTAGCCTACCTGGCAGTCCTCGTAGGTGACGTTGTCGTCCGGCGTGGCGAGCCCGGTGGCGTTGAAGAAGTCCTCGAACTGCCGCAGGCGGTACTCGCGCGCCGCGTCCGGCTCGCCGACGGGCGCCACGCAGTAGATGCGCATTTCGGTGCGGTCGGGGGCGAGCGGCCGGATGATGCGCAGCTGCAGCGAGGCGTTGTCGGGAAACTGTGCGTTCGGAAAGAGCGTCAGGTTGCGGCTGGACAGCATCCATTCGACGCTCTGCTCGCCCACGCGCTTGCGCAGCTCCTCTACCTGCGCGTGCAGGGGCCGGCGTTCGGGCGCCGGGTTGTTGCCCCAGGACACGGCGTGGCCATAGCGGAAGGTGAAGCTGCCGCGATTCACACCCGGACGGCGCAGCGCCGCGAGGTCCATCGCCTTCAGGTGGTGGCCCGAGCGCCCGGAATCGCGCCGGTTGACGAGATCGATGAAACTGCGGTGAGTGCTGGTCAGGTGGTAGATGTCGGTGCAGTTCTCGATCTGCAGCTTCCAGTTGCCGCGGTAGGTATAGGTCGAGCGGCCCGGCACGAGCTCCACACCCTGCGGCCCCTGGTCGGCGATGAGATCGAGGAACTTGCGCGCGCCGCCGAGATGCTCCTCCAGCTCGGGCACGTCGGCGCTCGCCGAGCCGAAGAGGAAGCCGCGATACTCGCCGAAGCGCGGCAGCGGCGTGAGGTGATGATCGAGGCCCAGGAAGGCCTCCGTGTAGCAGCCGTGCTTCAGGTCCTTGATGTCGATGTTGCGGCCGCCCGAGTCGTAGGCCCAGCCGTGGTAGTGGCACACGTGGTACTTGGCATTGCCCTGCTCAGTGTGGCAAAGGATCGCCCCCCGGTGCCGGCAGGTGTTGAAGAACGCGCCCAGCCTGCCCTTCGCGTCGCGCATCACCACGACGGGCTGGCGGCCGGCCCAGGTGGTGAAGAAGTCGTGCGGTTTGGGCGCCTGGCTGGCGAGGCCCAGAAACAGCCATGTCCCCTCGAAGATGTGGCGCATCTCGAGCTCGAAGACCTCCGGGTCGGTGAAGATCTCCCGGCGCACGCTGAAGTGGCCTTCGCCAGCGCGGTCGTCGACGAGGCTCGCCAAATCTTCGTATCGCATCGACCTTTCGCCCGGGCTAGGTCTTGTAGGACGGATCCAAACGGTCGAGGATGCGGAAGTACGCCAGTCGGTCCTCGTGCACGCTGTACTTGCGCAGCTCGGCGAACTGCCGGGCGCTGCTCTCGCATATCTCGGGGTCGGGAATCAACATCTCGGCGCCGCTCGCCTCGAGCATGAGCTGCGTCTCGCAGCACAGCACGAGTGCCCACATGGTGCCAACTGCCTCCGACGCCGTCTCGCCGCAGGTCAGCAGCCCGTGGTTGCGCAGGATCATCGCCTTGTTGGTCGGCCCGAGGTCGCGCGCGATGGCCGCCGACTCCTCGATGTCCGTCGCATAGCCCTTGAAGTCATGGTACGAAAGCCGGTTGTAGAAGCGCATCGCGTTCTGCGTGAGCGGCAAGAGGCCCTTCTTGTGCGCCGACATCGCCATCCCGGCGGTGGTGTGCACGTGCAGCGTGCAGTTGATGTCCGGACGGGCGTTGAGGACGGCGGTGTGAATGACGAACGCCGCGGCGTTGACGTTGTCCTCGAACTGCGCCGGCTTGCCGTCCAGGCGCAGCTTGGCCAGGTTCGAAGCTCGCACCTCCGAGAACATCACGTTGTGCGGCTTGACGAGGAAATAGGGCCCCTCGGGCGCGCGCAGCGCGATGTGGTTGTAGATGAGATATTCCCAGCCCAGGTGCGCAGCCATGCGGTAGGCCGCGGCGAGATCCACCCTCGCCTGCCATTCGGCGTCCGAGATCTTGGCGTCTGTGCTGCGCGCATTCTTTGCCGCTGCGATGTTGGCCGACATGATCACTCCTCGGTTGTAGAGCAGACAACGAGTGAAGGGAACCGAAAAAGGATAGGAGCGGATGCTCCGCCGGGGGAACGCTGTTTCACCATTCCATACCTGGTTTCTATAACCGGGACTATTCGAACAGCGCCTTGTAGTCAGCGTACTCTCTCCGGATGTGCTCCGTGAACCGCCGCGAGTCAAGGAACGCCGCTTCCATCCGGAGATCCGCGACACGGCGCTCAAACGCGGCCGTCCGCGCGACCGCCTCTGTGTCGGTTGCGATTTTCTTCACGATCGCGCTCGGCACACCGGGGGGGCCGAACAGCCCGAACCAAAGGACGTACTCGAAATCCGGATACCCCATTTCACTTACCGTCGGCACGTTGGGCAGGCTCGGGGCGCGCTTCAACCCGCTGTACGCGAGGCCGTTGACCTTTCCCGACTCTATGAGGCCCACGACCTGCAGTCCCGACCATAAAGCGTCGACGTTGCCCGCCAGCACGTCGGGGATGGGACCAGTTGATCCGTACGAAACCTGCAAGAGGTCGACACCCGTCGCTCTCTTTAGCTTCTCCATCGCTATATGAGACGTCGACCCAAGCCCATAGATGCCATAGGTGACCTCTCGGGGCTTCGACTTCGCCGCCGCCAGGAGTTCGTTGAACTTGGCGAACGTCTTGGAGATCAGAACCACCTCGCTGCGCGCGACCCCGGCAATCGCCGTCACTGCGAGCGGGTCATAGCGCAGGTCCTTCTGGAGAAAGCGCGGGGACACGAGCGCGGATGCAGAGGTGACGAACAGCGTCAGCCCGTCCGGCGCTTCCCGGGAAGCCGCTTCCGCCGCCACGACTCCTGCCGCACCAGGCCGATTCACGATGACGACCGGCTGTGCCCAGCGCGCGCTGAGCGAGCTTCCCAGCTCGCGCGCAATCAGGTCGGGGCTCGTACCGGCCGGGAAGCCGACGAGGATCTTGACCGGCTTGGACGGATAGTCCTGCGCAGCAGCCTGCGCCGTGAGCCCGAATGCCAACAAGAGCGACAGGCAGAAACCGACGATTCCCGCCGTTCCGGTCTTCTTTCCTTGCATCGCTTGCCACCTCCGTGTTGGGGGGCGCGCAGCCGTTCATCGGCCATCGCCGCCGCGTGGGTATGAAAGGGTATTACCGATTGTAGGGACTATAATCGATCTTATTGCCGTTTCACAACCCATCGACCACAGTACGAGACTCATGGCCAGCGTTGCCAGCACCCCCCTTCAGGCACCCCGCGCCGCCCGCACGCTCGTCGTCTCCCTGGCGCAGCAGTTGCGCGAGGCGATCCTGCGCGGCGAGATCGCTCCCGGGACGCGCCTGCGGCTCGACGATCTGCGCGGGCGCTTCGGCGTGAGTCTTAGCCCGGTGCGCGAGGCGCTCAGCCGGCTGGCGGCCGAGGGCTTCGTCGAAGGCCACGAGAACCGGGGCTTCCGCGTTCCCGACGTTTCGCGCGAAAGGCTGGAGGAGATCACGCTGCTGCGCGCCGAGCTCGAGGCGAAGGCGCTCGAGCAGGCCGTGCGCAAAGGCGACGACGCGTGGGAGGAAGCGGTGGTCGCCGTCTTCCATCGCCTGCGCAAGCTCGAAGGCCAGCGGCTCGGCGAGCGCATCGAGGCGTGGGAGCGCGCGCACCGGGATTTCCACATGACGCTGGTGTCTGCGTGCGGCATGCCGCTGCTGCTGCAGTTCTGCAGCGTGCTTCACGACCAGAACGACCGCTATCGGCGCATCTTCCTGAAGCGCAATCCACCGCAGCGCAACGCGGGCGCCGAGCACAAAGCCATCGTGGATGCCGTGCTTGCCCGCGACGCCCAGCGCGCCGCCGTGCTCGTGCGTCAGCACATCGAGCGCACGGGCCGCATCGTCCAGGCCGCCATGCCGCGCGTCCCGCACCAGCGCAAGAGGCCGCCGACGCCGTGAACGCGGCGGTGCCAGCGCAGGAGCGCGTCGCGCCTTCCAGCACTTACTGGGTCGACTTCCTGGGAGCGGAGCTTCGCATGGTGAGTGGGCGGTTTCGCACGCGCGCCCTGCTCATGGGCGAAGGACCGGCGCTGCTCCTCCTGCACGGCACCGGCGGGCATCTCGAGAACTTCGCGCGCAACATCCGCCCGTATGCGCGCCGCCACCGCGTCGTGGCCATCGATCTGCTGTGGCACGGGTGCTCGCAGCGCGAAGGCTTCGAGCCGCAGCTCTTCCCCGCCTTCCTTGCGCAGATCGACGACGTGCTCGACGTCCTCGGCATCGCGCAGGCGCACGTCGAGGGCCAGTCGCTCGGGGGCTGGGTCGCCGCCCTGTACGCCGCGCACCGGCCGCAACGCGTCTCCAAGCTCGTGCTGACGACGCCGATGGGCTATGTCCCGCGAGGCGCGGGCGCCATCGACTACGGCGCCCAGACCCGCGAGCAGCTGCGCCGCTCGACGCTGGCCGTGCTGGAGGATCCGACGTACGACAATGTGCGCGCGCGCATGGAGCGCATCGTCGCCAACCCCAGCACCCTGACGCCCGAGTCGATCGCCGTGCGCCATGCCCTCTACAACGATCCCGCGCTCAACGCCGTGCAGCGCCTGGTCACCGAGGCCTACTTCAGCGACGCGGTCCTGCCTCATGCCCTCACCGCGGATGTCCTGCGCGCCATCGACGCTCCCTGCCTCGTTTACTGGGGTGAGCGCAATCTACTGTCTGAGGCCGCCGGCGTCGAGATGAGCCGCATGCTGGGTCGCGGGCGCTTTTACAGCGCTCCGGGAACGGGCCACTGGGCCCAGTTCGAGAACGCCGAAGAGCACAACCGCTCGGTGCTCGACTTTCTTCTGCAAAGCGAACAGGGTTAAATGCCATGATCGGATTCGGCCTCGCCTCCTCCCATGCACCTGGAATGTTCTGCCCGCCGGAAGTATGGCCGCGTGCCTACGCGACCATCCCGGAGCGGATGAAGGCTTCGCAGCCGCCGACGGCGAGGGAGGAAACCCCCGAAGTCATCTCCGGCTACGTCAAGCGCATCGACGCCGCCTTCGCCGTGCTGAAGAGGCAGCTCGTCGAATACCGTCCCGACGCGGTGATCTTCGTGGGCGACGACCAGGGTGACATGTACGGGCCGGCGGCCAATCCGACGCTCGCCATCTATACCGGGACCGACGTTTGGGGATCCACCACGTCGTTCTACATGAACGAGCCGCCGGAGGCCTCGCGCACGCGGCTGCGCGTGCACCAGAAGCTCGCGCTCAGGCTCCTGGAGGGGCTGCTCGAGCGCGAGTTCGATCCGGTCAACAGCTCGCGCATGGCCGCGCCCGAGGAGCCGGGCGCGCGCGGCACCTCGCACATGCTCATGTACCCGGCGCCGCGCATCCTGCCGAGCCTGGAGACGCCCGTGATTCCGATTTTCCTGAACGAGTACTATCCGCCCCTGCCGACCGCGCGGCGCTGCTGGAACCTCGGCGAAGCGCTCGCCGACATCCTCAAGGACGCCCCCGAACGAGTCGCCATCTATGCTTCCGGCGGGCTTTCGCACGATCCGTTCGGCCCGCGCGCGGGCTGGATCGACCAGCCGCTCGACCACTGGGTGCTCGAGCGCTTGCGCGGCAACCGCGGCCGCGACCTGACGAATCTCTTCACCTTCGACTCCGATACCCTGCGCGGGGGAACGGCCGAGATCCGCGCCTGGATCGTGGCAGCGGGCGCCTGCCAGCGGCCGGCGACCATCGTCGACTACATTCCCGCCCACCACACCAAGACCGGGCTTGGCTTCGCCTATTGGCCGGCGACGGAATGAACAGCGGCCGTTAGAGCCGGCTCACTCCGCCTTCAGGCCGGTCCGGCGGACCACGTCCGTCCAAGTGGCGATCTCCCGTTTCTGCAGGGCCGCCAGCGCAGCCGGAGCCCCGGCAAGGATTTCGCCCGTGCCGCCCGGGGCTATGCGCTCCCGCACCTCCGATAGCTGAAGCATTGCGCCGACCTCCGAGTTGAGCTTGGCGACGATCTCGGCAGGCGTTCCGGCCGGCGCGAAAAGCCCCGACCAAGAGAAGCAGGCGTAGTCCGGAACGCCGGATTCGGCGATGGTCGGCAGCTCGCTGAGGGCCGGCGCCCGCCGGCTGCCGGTCGTCGCCAGGCCGCGCAGCCTCCCCGCCCGCATGAGGGGGATCAGGTCAGTCGGCGTGCCGAAGTGCACGGGCGTCTGCCCGCCCAAGGTTGCCGTGACTGCCGGCGCGGCGCCGCGGAAGGGGACGTGGTTCAGCTTGATCCCCGTCGCGATCGCAAACAGCTCCACGCAAAGATGGTTGGAGCTGCCGGAGCCGTTCGAGGCGTAGCTGATCTCGCCCGGCTTCTCGCGGGCGAGCTTGAGGAACTCGGCAACGCTCCTGGCGGGGAAGGACGGGTGGACGACGAATACGTTGGGCTGCGACGAAACGGCGATGATCGGCGCGAAGTCCGCCACCGCGTCGTAGGGCAGCTTCGGATAGAGCGCCGGATTGACTCCGTGCGGGCCGATTCCCCCGAGGATGATGGTGTGGCCGTCCGGCGCCGCGCGTGCGGCCGCTTCCGCCGCGATGATGCCGTTCGCGCCGGCGCGGTTCTCCACGACGATGGGGTGCGGCTGCTTGGCGTTCCAGTGCTGCGCGATCACCCTTGCGACCAGGTCGTAATACCCTCCGGGCGGGTACGGCACGATGAGCTTGATGGGGCGCGAGGGATAGGTCTGCGCGAGGGCGGGCAGGACGGAAACGAGAGCCAAAATGGCAAATGCGGCGCGGATGATCCTCACTGTACTCCTCCTCTCTCTGAAGGTTGCAGGTCCGAAAAGCGCGCAACGCCCGGGGCGGCGCCGCTAAGGCGCTCGATCGCCTCGATGAGAGCGTCGGGTCTCGCCAGGTTCTTCCCGGCGATGTCGAACGCCGTGCCGTGAGCAACCGACGAGAGCAGCACCGGCGTGCCGATGGAGAGAGCCGCGCCCCGGTTGGGCGCGAGCGTCTTGGCGAGGACGTGCCCCTGGTCGTGGTACATGACGGCGAAGGCGTCGAAGCCCGGCTTGGAAAACATGATGTCCGCGCCGAACGGGCCCTCGGCCGCGATGCCGCGCTCGCATGCTGTGTGCACGGCGGGAGCGATGATGTCGATCTCCTCGGTGCCGAACAGACCGCTTTCGCCGGCGTGCGGGTTCAATCCCGACACCGCGATCCGCGGCCGCTCGACGCCGAGCCTGCGCAGCGCCGACGCGGTGGCTGCGATCGCTTTCAGGACGCGCTCGGTGGAAACCGCCTCGATGGCGCGCCGCAGGCTGAGATGCCCGGTCACGTGCACGATGCGGTAGGCGTCGAAGCAGAGCATGAGGAAGACGTCCTCGACGGCCGTGCCGGTACAGCGCGCGAGAAACGACGGGTTGCCATCGAAGGGAATGCCGGCAAGCGCGATCGCCGTCTCGCTTTGCGGCGCGACGACTACGGCGTCGACGCAGCCTGCCAGCGCCGCCTCAATCGCCACCCGCGAGAACTCTATTCCGGCCCTGCCGTACGCGGCGCGCGTCTGCCCGAGCGCGATCGGCTCGTCCGGCAGGACGTCGACCGCGAGAAAGGAGATCGCCCCCTCCTCCCAGGTTACGTCGGAGGGGCGCGCGAAGGTCCGAAGCGGCAGCGCGCCGTAGCCGCAGGCAGCGGCGTGGCTCTCGAGGGCGCGCGGGTCGCCGACGAGGAGCGTACGGCACATTGCCTGCACCTGCCCGGACAGCGCTGCCTTGAGGGCGATCTCCGGCCCGATGCCCGCCGGATCGCCGAGCGTGACGGCGATGCGCGGCCGGCCCGGCGCGTCGCTAGGCCCTCTCACAGGGGCAGCGCGAGCAGCGTGTGGATGCGCGGGCTGTCGCATACGACGATCTTCTCGCGGAAGAGGAGCGGCGCGTCGTCGTCGCCAAGCGGCACCCGGTCCATGTACTGGCCGGTGACGAACACGCTCGTGTCGCCCTCGCGCATCGTGCGCATGACGACGAAGCCCGTGTGCGCCTCGAGCTCCGTGCCGTCCACCGCGCGGATAACCGTTGGCGCGAGCACGTGCCGATAGGCGTGCTCCTCGTAGATGTTGGCGCGCCGCAGCGCGCTCACGCGGTCGACGAGCATGCCGCGCGAATCGCAGTAGATGAGGCCAGCCGGCAGGCCCTTCTTCCAGTTCTCGGCGGACGTGATCTTGTAGAGGCAGCGCTCGGTGAAGAACGACGGCCACTCTTCGAAGCAGTCGTTGTCGAGGCACCAGACGTACTCGGCCAGGCGCGCCTGCACGCGCGCGGCAAGGGCGAGACGCTCGGCGTGCGCCATCGCCGTAGCGCTCATTCGAAGCCCATGAGGCGGCGATACGCCTTCCAGAACCCGCGCAGCGACGCTTCGGTGGTGCGGAAGGCCTGGCTTTCGGTGCCGCGGCCGCCCATCTGGATGACCGAAGCCTCGTGCGGGCTGCCCTGGACGCCGCGCTGCACGAAGCCGCCGACGGCGCCGTCTTCCATCGACACGTAACCCGCGGGACCTACGAGGTTGGCGTGCTTTAGGCGCAACTCCCGCAGCGCTGGATCGTCGTCTGCGTAGCCGAAGAAGGTCCACACCAGATGCGTCTCCCGCGGCGACTTCGGCACGAGCTGCCGCACCGCCAGGCTGTTCTGAATCTGGTGCACGACGAGGTTGGGGAACACCGAAAGGATCTGCAGGCTTCCCGGCTCGCCGTACTCGTCGCGCTGCTCGAGAATGCCCGGGTCTGCCAGCCGGTAGCTGTTCTCCTGGTACGAGCGCAGCGCCGAGCGCGCGTAGTCCTCGTCCTTGCCCTTGGGCGCACCCGTGGAATAGCTGACGTGGTGCCCCCCGGACTCGTCCACGAGGAGACCGCCGCCGTGCGACAGGCGGATGACGTTGAAGGTGGTGAAAAACAGGTGCAGGATGCTCGAGTGGTATGAATCCTTCGCGTTCTCGAAGTAGAGCTTCCAGTTGTTCGGCAGCACCTGGACGTACGAGCCGAGCGGCACGAGCGGCGGGCGCAGCACGCGCTCGAGACGCGCGGCGACCGGCGGGCTGATGTAGGCGTCGAGCGGCTCCAAGTCCGGGGCGAGCGTACCGAACACAAGGCCCCGGTACACCGCGACCCTGAGCTTGCGCGGCCCGAACGCTGCAGGGTCGAAGTCCTCGGGCATGCCGCCCTGGCCTTTGACGCCGCGCTGGAACGCCACCGTGCGCAGATTGCCTTCGAGATCGTGCCGCCACCCGTGGTACACGCAGGTGAAGTCGCGCGCCCGCCCGGAGTTCTTCAGGGCCAGCAGCGAACCGCGGTGGGCGCAGCGATTCTCGAACGCAGCCACCCGCCCGGGGTCCGCGCGCACCACGATCACCGGCATGTCGCCGAGGTACACCGTCTTGTAATCGCCCGCTTCCGGAATCTCGGCTTCCAGGCAGAGGAAGCTCCACGTGCGCCCCTGGAAAATCCGCGCCTGCTCCGCATCGTGCACCCATTGCTGCTGGAAGACCCAGTAGGGCACGCGCGTGTAGTCGCCCGGCGGAAAAGGCGGATCCTGCCGCGCCGTGACGGGCGGCTGCGCTGGTGCCTCGTACGCGCTCATGCTCCGCCTCCAGCCGTCATTCCGCCGCGATGCCGGAATCCCGGATGAAGGGGACCCACTTGGCGCGCTCGCGGGCAACGAACTTCTCCGCCTCCGCCGGCGTGCTGGGCCCGAGGAGCTCGGCGGCGAACTGCTTGAGGCGCTGCGCGAACTGGTCGGACTTGAGGGCCGCGTTCAAGCCGGCGTTCAGCCGGGCAAGCACCTCTCGCGGCGTCTTCGCCGGCACGAAGACGCTATTCCAGCTGTAAGGGTCGAAATCGAAGCCCTGCTCCTTAAACGTCGGCACCTCAGGCACGTAGGAGCTCCGCTGCTGCCCGCCGATCCCGAGCCAGCGGACCTGCCCGCTCTGCACCGCAGCTCTGGTGGCGGTCACGGTGTCCATGAAGATCTCGATGCGGCCGGCGGCCATGTCGAGGAGCCCCGGCGCCACGCCGCGATAGGGAACGTGCACCACTTCGATGCCGGCCTCCTTGACGAAGAGCTCCGTCATCACGTGCGAGACCGAGCCCTTGCCGCCAGAGCCATAGCTGAATTTTCCCGGGTTCGCCCTGGCGTTCTCCACGAACTGCTTGAGGGACTTGATGTCGTTGCGGCCGACGACGACGATCGGAAACCTCACCGCGAGGCCGACCTGCGCGAGGTCCTTCTCCACGTCGAACGGTAGCGACTTGTGGATGGCGCCATTCATGACGAGCTGAGAGCTCGTCCCCCAGCCGATCGTGCGTCCGTCAGGCGCGGCCTTGGCCACGTAGTTGGTACCCACCACGCCGCCGGCGCCGCTGCGGTTCTCCACGACCACGGGCTGGCCGAGGGTGCCGCTCATCGCGTGCGCGAGGGCGCGCGCGATAATGTCGTTGGGACCGCCCGGCGCGTAGGCGACGACCATGCTGACCGGCTCCAGCCCGCCCTGCGCCCGCGCCGGCCCGGTGTCCGCCGCCAGCATCCCCGCGACGGCCAAAGTGCCCAGCAGCGCCTGCAAGAAACCGCAACTGCGATTCATACGCCTCCTCCATCTCCCGGTTGCCCTAACAATTATGGCATTAAATCGATTTCCCTTGATCCAGTCGATAATCGAGGCTGGGAGATTTTCTCGCCCAGCCCGGCCCGGATCCCGGGGCCGTCACTGCATCTCCAGGGCGCGCACGAGCGAGACGAGCTGCGGCCCGACCTGCGTCTCGACCTGGCTGCGGCTGAACCGGTGCGCGTGCACCAGGCAATTGAATATGACGATTTCGCCCTCCGCCATGCGCCGGAACGGCACCGCCACGCCGGCGATGTCGGGCCGGTAACGGCTGGAGGACGTGCAGTAGCCCCGCTCGGCATAGGTTTGCAGGTTGCGCTCGATGAAGCTGCCGTAGAGCGTCCAGTCCTCCGGCGTCTTCACCCTGATCTCGTTCATGATCGCGCGGCGCGTCTCGCCGCCGCAGACCGCCAGGTAGGCGCAGCCGATCGACGTGGCGGCGATCGGATGCGCGAAGCCGATATCGGCGAACTGGTGGGCGAAGGTGGAATTACTCCTGCTCACCTCGACGTACACGATGTTGAGACGGTCGCGGATGCCCATGGCCACCACGCCGTCGACCTCCTCGGCGAGCCTGCTCATGTGCCGGCGTGCCAGCAGCCGCAGCGGCATCGCGGCAAGCAGCGGATAGCCGAGCGAGAGCACCGCCGAGCCGACCCGATACTTTCCCTGCGCCGCCAGTTGCCGCAGGTAGCCGAGCCGCGTCAGGGTGTGGATGAACCGCGAGACCGCGGCCCGCGTAAGGCCGGTGCGCTCGGCAAGCTCCTTGTTGCCGAGGACCGGCTGCTCAGGGGTGAAGCAGCGCAGAATCATCAGTCCACGGGCAAGCGTCGTGGCGAAGTACTTGTCGGAAACCGTCTCCTGATAGACGGGCCGGCGCATCGAGACGCTTCGCCTCCGGCGGCGCGGCCCGCTACGGCGCGTCGGCCCCCGCGCAGGAAGGCAGGGCGGCGGCGCGGCCGGCTTTTGCATCCGGCGCGCGCTCGAGCCCTTTCTTCAAGAGGCGGAGCCATTCCCGGTAGCCCGAGTGGAAAACGGTTTCATCGGCAACGCCGAAGGTTCCCGTCACGCTGGTTCGCGGCTGAACGCCGAGCTCGCGCGAGTACTCGTCGGCTTCCCGCCGCATCGCGGCGAGGCCGCGCGCGTAGCCCTGCAGCCATCCGGCTCCGCGCGCGGCGAAGCCGATCTGGCAGTCGTCGTACACCGTGTTGTCGTCCGGCGTGGCAAGCCCCGTGGCGTTGAAGAAGTCCTCGAACTGCCGCAGCCGGTACTCCCGCACCTCGTCGGTCTCCCCGGCCGGCGCGAGGCAGTAGATTTTCATCTCCGTCCTGTCGACCGCGAGCGGGCGGATGATGCGCAGCTGCAACGCCGCATTGTCGGTGAACTGCACGTTAGGGTAGATGGTGACGTTTCGCCCCCCGAGCATCCATTCGGCGGTGCGCGGGCCGACGCGCCGGCGCAGCTCATCGACCTGGGCGAACAGCGGCCGCACCTCGGGAGTGGGGTTGGTTCCCCAGATCACCGTGTGCCCGTAATCGAACGTGTAGCTGCCGCGCACCACGCGGCGCTCCTCCATGGCGGAAAAGTCGATCGTCTTGAGCGCGTGCGTCGAGCGACCGGAGCTCCTGCGCTCGACGATGTCCATGAAGTTGCGGTGCGTCGAGGTCAGGTGATAGATGTCGGCGCAGTTCTCGATCTGCAGCTTCCAGTTCCCGCGGAAGGTGTAGGTGGAGCGGCCGGGCACGAGCTCGACCCCCCGGGGGCTCTGGTCGACAATCAGGTCGAGGAACTTGCGCGTGCCGCCGAGGTACTCCTCGAGCGGCGGCACATCGGCGCTCGCGCTGCCGAACAGGAAACCGCGATACTCCCCGAAGCGGGGCAAGGACACCAAGTCGTGATTCTCGCGCTCGAACGCCTGGGCATAGCAACCGTGCTTGCGGTCCTTGATGTCGATGTTCCTGCCCGAGGAATCGTAGGCCCAGCCGTGGTAGTGGCACACGTGGTACTTGGCGTTGCCCTGCTCGGTGTGACAAAGGATCGCCCCCCGGTGCCGGCAGGTGTTGAAGAACGCGCCTAGCCGGCCGTTCCCGTCACGCGTGACAACGACCGGCTGCCGGCCGATCCAGGCAGTATAAAAGTCGTGCGGCTTCGGCACCTGGCAGGCCATGCCCAGGAACACCCAAGTGCCCTCGAAAATGTGCCGCATCTCGAGCTCGAAGATGCGCGGGTCGCAGAAAATGTCGCGATGCACGCTGAACGCGCCCTCCCCGGCGCGGTCGTCGACCAGCTTCGCCACGTCGTCAAACCGCATCGCTTGCCTCCGAATGGCGCGTGGCGCGCTTCAGTTGTCCACCTTCGCGCCGGAGATCGCGATCGCCTTGCGCCACTTGACCAGCTCGGAGCGGTAAAAGGCATCGAGCTCCTCCACCGTGCCGCCTCCAGGGGTGGCGGCGAATGTGCCCAGGCGCGCCCGGATATCGGGGAGCTGCACTATCTTGTTCATTTCTGCGTTGAGCTTGCGCACGATGTGCCGCGGTACGCCGGCCTGGGTGTAGAACGCGAACCAGGCGGTACTGTCGAAGTCCTTCAAGCCGCCCTCGGCGAATGTCTCCACGTCCGCAAGGGCCTCGACCCTTTCGGCTGAGGCGACAGCAATGCCTTTCACCTGCCCCTGCTTGATGCGGCGGGCGGCATTGACCGTCACGACGAACATCATCTGCACCTGGCCGGCAAGCAGCGCGGTCACCCCGGGCGTCTCGCCCGCGAACGGGACGTGAACGACGTTGACTCCGGCGACGTTCTTGAACCACTCGGCCGTGATATGCCCGCTGTTGCCGCTTCCCGCAGAAGCATAGTTGAATTTTCCCGGGTTCACCTTCAGGAGCGCCACCAGTTCCCGAAGGTTGTTCGGGGCGAAGTCCTTGTTCACGATCAGGACGTTGGGCATCGACGCGAAAAGCATGACCGGCTGGAGGTCCTTTTCGACATCGTAGGGAAGGTCCCGGTAGAGCACTGGATTGATGACCAGGCAGGAAGTGCACGCCAGGACCAGCGTGTACCCGTCCGGCGCCGCCCGGGCGGCGACGCCTACGCCCACGGTGGCGCTCGCGCCGGGCCGGTTCTCGACGTAGACGGCGACTCCCCAAGCCGTAGCGAGCCTCTCCGCCATTGCGCGGGCCAGGGTATCGGTCGCGCCTCCGGCGGGCGCCGGCACGATGATGCGGATCGGCTTGGTGGGGTAGTCCTCCTGCGCGTTGACGAACGTGGCAACGCTCGCCAACATCCCGAGAAACAGCACGGCTACGACGCGGTGTAGCATCGCTCCTCTCCTTGTAGACCGCTAAGCGCGTCAGTCTCCAATGCAGCGCGCTGAGAGCCGCGCGCTGTTTCACTATTCGTGAAAGCGGATCGGTATTCGGCCCGCTCCTGCTGCTGCACCGCGTCAGCGCTCGGCCGGCATGAACGAGGGCAGGCCGAAGTTGCTGTCTGCGTCCTCGAAGGTGACCTGCAAGCGCATCCCGACACGCAAGGCGTCGGCGCGAACGTGCAGCAGGGGCGCGTTCATCCGCACGCCTTCGTCGAGATCGACGATCCCCAGGATGTACGGCACCCGCGCCTCGAAAGCGGGATGAAAGGCGCGATGCGCGACCGTCCAGCTGTGAAGCGCGCCGCCCCCGCTCGCCTCGAAAGCCTCTGTGTGCATGGAATGGCTCGCGTCGCACATCGGCCGGGGGTAGTGCCTTACCTTGCCGCAGGCCGCGCATCTCTGCAGGACGAGCTTTCCCCTGCGCAGGCCTTCCCAGAACGCCGCCGACTCCGGCTGCGGCTCGGGCGACAGATCCGGCGCCGGCATCTTCATCCTTGGCGCATGATCGCGATGGCGCCATTGCCCATGTCCCCGTAGCCGGTCACGAGCCCCACCTCCGCGCCCGCCACCTGCCGCACTCCGGCTGCGCCTCGCAGCTGGCGGACGAGCTCGACGATGTGGTTCATGCCGAGCATGTGCGCCTGCGAGAGCAGGCCGCCGTGGGTATTCACGGGAAGCCTGCCGCCGATGCCGATGCCTGCGCTCTCGACGAACGGCCCGCCTTCGCCTTTCTTGCAGAACCCCAGGTCCTCGATCTGGCAAAGCGCGACATAGGTGAAGCAGTCGTAAATCTCCGCGATATCGATATCAGCGTGGCTCACGCCGGCCATCGCAAAGGCGCGCGGCGCCGCCTTCGCGAGTCCCAGCGTCGTCAAGTCAGCGCGCTGGCTGATCGCCTGCGGCGAGTCGACGTAGCCGACGGCCGTTCCCATCACGTACACGGGCCGGGCCGGGGCGTCGGCCGCCCGCTCGGCGCTACTGACGACGATGGCGGCCCCGCCGTCGCTCTCGATGCAGCAGTCGAAAAGCCGCAGCGGATCGCACACCATGGGAGAGCTCTGGTGGTCCTCGATGCTCATCGCCTTCTTCATCACGGCGTTCTCGTTGAGCGAAGCGTGGCAGCGCGCCGCCACGGCGATGGCGCCGAGCTGCCGGCTCGTCGTGCCATACAGCTCCATGTGGCGGCGGGCCATCGGCGCGTAGAACTGCACCGGGGCGATCGCCCCGACCGGCATCTCGAACTCGCGCACGACGCGGAACTGCGGCAGCCCGAGGGCGCGCGCGTTGGCGCGCGATCCGGAGCGGCCGTTGCGGCCAACCGGTATCAGGACGTGCCGGCAGATCCCGGCGCTGATCACCGCCACCGCGCACTGCACGGCGCCGACGCAGCTCGCCCCGCCCATCGGCACCGTCGCGCTGAAGCGCAGCTCCTCGAGGCCGAAGTTGACGACGAAGTCTTCGGCGCTCTCCTGCGCGGTCGAGTAGGTTATCAGCCCGTCGATGTCCCCGGGCACGAGGCCCGCGTCGGCGATGGCCATGAGGGAAGCCTCGAGCTGCAGCGCGAGAGAGCTCTTGCCGGAGGCGCTCGTGTACGGCGTCTCGCCGATGCCGGTGATCGCTCCCTTTTCACGGGTCGGCACGGTGCCTTGCCTATGCGACGCGCGAGCGCGCGCCCTGCGCGGCCGCGGCGCTATCGGCGAACCACTGCCGGAGGACGCTTCTCTTGACCTTGCCGTTGTCGGTCTTCGGCAGCTCCTCGACGATCGCGAACACCTTCGGGCATTCGGGCTTGCTCAGCCTTTGCGCGCAAAAGCGTGCCAGCTCCAGCGCGCTGGGCGCCGGCACGCCCGGCCTCGGCTTGACGGCAGCGACCACCTGTTCGCCCCATTCGGGATGAGGCACGCCGACGACGCCCGCTTCCTGCACGGCGGCGTGCTCGAGCAGCACGGCCTCCACGCCGGAGGGGAACACGTTCACACCGCCGGTGATGATCATGTCGGCCTTGCGCTCCAGGAGAAAGAGATAGCCTCGCTCATCCATGCGCCCGATGTCGTTCGTGCGCAGCCAGCCGTCCCGCAGGACTTCCGCGGTCAGCTCCGGCAAGTTCACGTAGCCGCTCATGAGCGTCGGCCCCTTCACCCATATCTCGCCGGGAACGCCGTGCGGCAGCGGACGCCCGTCCGGGCCGCGGACGGAGACCTCGAAGCCCGGCGCCACACGGCCGCAGGACTTCAGCAGCTCGGGCTCGTGCGCCAGGGCGTAACGGTGGTCCGAGGGATACAGATAGGCGATCCAGCCTCCCGTCGCCTCGGTGGTGCCGTAGGACTGCTGCAGGTCGCACTTGAAGGTTTCGCCCGCCTCGCGGATGAGCTCGGGCGTCGCCGGACCCGAGCCGTAGGTGAGCAGCCGCAGGGACGAAAGGTCGTAGCGTCCGCGCTTGTACTCCTCGATTGCCCGCCGGAGCAGCGTCGGGCCGAGATTGATGACGGTAACGCCTAGCCGCTCCATGTCCCTCAGGAAGCGGCCGATCTCGAAAGCGCCGTCGACGATCACGTGGCTCATCCCGGAGACGACGCCGGCGAGATTGAGCACGACCGCGACCCAGGACGATTGCGCCGGCATGTACCAGATGTCGTCGGGCAGGAAGCCGCGGCCGATGACCGACTGGTAGATGGCGGCAGCCAGCGCGCCGTGGGAGAGCATCACCCCCTTGGGCTTGCCCGTCGTACCCGAGGTGTAGGTGTAGAGGGCCGCGTCCTCGCTGTGCAGCTCGGGCTCCTCCGGGGCGACGCCCTCCGCCTCGCGGAGCAGCCGCTCGTAGTCGAGCGCAAGGCCGTGCGAGCCGCCATAGCCGATCAGCGTCACTCCCAGGGCCTCGAGCTCGCCACGGATCGGCTGCAGCGCCGGCAGGCATTCCGCGTGCACGAGGAGCAGTCGGGCGCCGCTGTCGCGCAGGACGTGAAGCACCTCGGCGGGAGGATAGCGCCAGTTGACGCCCAAACGGATGGCGCCGATCTTCAGGCAGGCAAAGAAGTGCTCGTAGACCTCGAAGGATTCCTTGCTCAGGAGCGCCGCCGGCCGGCCCTTGCCGGCGCCGAGCCGCTGCAGGGCGGCGGCGAGACGATCGGAACGGCCATGCATCTGCGCCCACGTGCGACTCTCGTCGCGCAGGTAGTAGGCGACCTTCGTCGGAAAGTTGCGCGCGCAATGGGCGAGGAGCCGGTGCGGCAGCAGCATCTGCATCGCGCTAGAGGATGAAGCCGATGCTCGGCAGGGGGCCGGCACCGTTGATCAGAACCACCTTCTTGAAGAACATCTTCAGATCCCCGTTCTTGCGGCGGATGCGGTACTCGATCCGCCCCGGCCATACGAACAGCTCGTTGACCGATTGCACGCGGTACTCGTACAGCACGAACTTGCAGAAGACGCGGTACTCCCCGGACGGCGCGCACGTGGGCTCGATGTTCGACAGCATGCGGCACATCGGCGACGGCGGACACTGCGAGTAGCGCGTGCCGGTCTGCAGCTGCCTGACGCGACTCGCGAGGCGCCGGCGGTTGTCGGCCGCGATGGACAAGTGCTTCTGCGGGTCGAAATCCCCCTCGCCGCGCGGGATCCAGTAGTACATGTCCTCGTCGAGAAGGGCCTCCCATTCCCCGTAGCGCGACTCGTCCAGCAGGCGCGCTTCCGCGAAGAGGAAGCGGCTGATCTCCTCGGCTTCTTCGCCGGCGACGGCCCGTCCTGCGGATGGCTGGCTGTCGATCGCCGGCGCGCCCGCCCGTGTCGCGACGCTGCTCATTGGGGCTCCATGACCGAAAGGTAGTGGCGCCAGAAGGCGCGGTTGGTGGTCTCGTCGGTGTGATTGCCCGACAGCACGCCGTTCTCCAGGCGCTCGCGATTCAGGCCGCGGCTCAGCTCGAGCCAGGCCGGCCGGTCGCGCAGCGCGATCTGCTGGTGCTCGGAGATGACGGCGTCGTCGGCGAGCAGGAACGCCGCCGGCCCCATGGCCGCCTCCGACTGGCGGATGGCGCGCGCGTTGATGTGGTCGGGCGCCCCCTCGAGCTGAAGCGCCGTGTGCCACTGGATGCACTCGTCGGGCGAAAGCGGCTGGAACATGGCGATGTTCATCTCGCCGAGAAAGAGGTTGGGGAAGATGTATGCGTGCGACGGCCCGACGGTGAGCATGGCGCGGGCGCGCTCCGCGCCGTAGGCCTCGGTCATGGCGCTCACGTATTGCTGGCCGCGCTCCTCGGAAATGCCGAGCCACTCGAGCGGCCCCTGGTAGGTCGGCGAGTAGTCGATCTCGAGGTGCCCGTTCCCCCAGTCGCGCGTGCGCGACTTGCGCCGCTCCTCCGAAACCATGATGTCGTCGTACTGCGATTGCGACTTGAAGGCCCGCAGAAAGGAGGAATGCACCGAAACGGCGTGGTATCCGTCGGTATCGTTCTCGGCGAGCATTTTCCAGTTGGCTCGGAACCGGTGCTTCGCCCAGCCCGCGCTGAGGCGGATACGCCCGAGCGGCGACATCGAGACGGTCCGGTCGATCAGCTCCTTGGCGCGGCCGAGGTGAGCGTCGAGGCTTCCCGAGCGCGGGCTGAACGTGGCGAAGACGAAGCCGCGGTACGCGGACACCTGCGCGGGCTTCTCCAGAGCAAGGCTCGCCCGGTCCCGCATGTGCCCGGCCGGGTACGTCACCGCGTCGAGCTCCCCGTCCAGGGAGAAGGTCCAGCCGTGATACTTGCAGGTCAGGAGCTTCGCGGAGCCGCGCTCCTGGGTGCAAACGAGGTTTCCCCTGTGCGTGCAGCGATTCGACAGGACGCGGACCTCGCCGGACTTGTTGCGCACGAGGACGACCGGCTGCAGCCCCACCCACCGGGTGACGTAATCCCCCGGCGCCGGGATCTCGGACTCGTGACCGACATAGACCCAGCCGCCGTAGAAGATGCGCTCGAGCTCGTCGCGGAACACCTGCGCGCTCGTATAGAGCCTGCCGTCGATGCGGTCCTTCTGGATCCACTGCCCATACCGGACCCCTTCCCGCGGCGGGGAAACCTGTAACGAGACGTCAAAGCCCATCGCTGCCTCCTTGCGGGCGCAGGTTAAGGCAGGCCGCGAAAAACCGAGCCCATGTTTCACCATTCGGGCGGCAGTTTCTCTACTGCGGCGGCCGCGCGCGGGCGCTCAGCCTTGCCGTTCCGAGGCCGCGAGCAGGCCGCCCGGCGCCTCGCCGGCGAGCGCGCGCCGGATATTGGCGACGGCGCGGCGCAGCGCCGCCTCGTGCACGCCGGGGACGGTGGCGGCGTTGTGTGGCGAGCCGACGAAATTGGGCAGCTCGAAGAAGGGGCATTCGAGCCGGAAGCTGTCGTGGCGCACAGGCTCCACCCACCAGGCGTCGAAGCAGGCGAAGAACGACGGATGCGCGCGCAGGTGGGCATAGAGCGCGTGCTGGTCGACGATCTCGCCGCGCGCGACGTTGACGAGAATCGCGTCGCTTTTCATGGCACCGAGCTCGCGAGCGCCGATGTGCCCGCGCGTCTCCGCCGTGAGCGGCGCCGAGACCACCAGGACGTCGGCCGCCGCGAGCATCTCCGGCAGGCGCTCCGGCGTGCCGATCCATTCGACCGGCTCCTCGCTCCTGCCGCGGCGGTTGACGGCGTGGATGCGCATGCCGATGGCGCGCATCAGGCGCGCCGTGGCCTGGCCGATGCCGCCGAAGCCGAGGATGCCGCAGACCGCGCCCGCGAGCGAGCGGTTCGGGGCCCGCTGGTTGAACTCCCCGCGCCGCATCGCCTCGTGCTCCGCGATCAGGCGCTTGGCCCCTGCGAGGGCGAGGGCGAGCGCGTGCTCGGCGATGGGATCGGCGTACGCGCCCCGGTTGCTCGCCACAGGGACCTCGGCAGGCAGCTCGCCGAGGGGCACAAAGTCGAGGCCGGCGTTGACGAACTGGATCAGCCGCGCACGGCGCAGAAGCCGCGCCTCGCCGGGGCGCAGCTCGCGCGCGGTGTTACGGGCAAGCACAGCGTCGGCTTCGGCCAGGGCCGGGCGCCGTGCGTCCTCCTGGACATCCTGCAGATAGACCGGTGTGGCCGCGCCCTCCAGGGCCTCGGCGATGGCGCGACGGCCACGCTCTTCGGGCGTGAAGGTGACGAGCAGCAAAGGCATGCCGGGCCACATACTGCACGCGGCACGGCCGGCGCACAACCTCGTGTTTCGACCGCCGGCTCGGAACTCTCGACCGACGAAGCGCCCTCGGCGGAGCGCGCTGCGCCGAGGCACGGTAGCGCAAACCGGCTAGCGGTGCTTCTTGAGTTCCCGCAAGAACGGCCCGTTCGGGCAAGAGCGTTCGATGGCCGCGTCGTTTCCAGATTCAAGCCATCCGCGGCATTCGTCGGCGCTCCTGCATGAGCCGCAGCGGCCGGCTGCAAAAGCCAGCTCGTACTCGCGCCCCGATGCATCGTCGGGGCCTAAGCCATAGTGGCGCATGACGCTGCCGAACGGCGATGGACTTTCAGTGGCGACGACACGCCTGAATGACCGCAGCATGGAGGGAACGCTCAGAGCAACAACAAGAAGCGCCACTCCCAAGACCCCTACACCGATTTCCGTTAACGCGCCCATTTTTGCTCCCGAAAAGAGGCTGATGCAGCCGACAGTACACCGCACCACCACATCGGACTTGATATCGATCAAGCTGCGGCGCAACGAACTCAGCCCCTACGCCGTCAACAAAGACTTGAAGAAGGCGTCGAATTTGGCCAGGTGGGCGCTCTTGCGCGAGTACTCGGCCTGCATCCTGATCAGGTTCTGGTCGGGATCGCCTGCGTAGTACATCTCGTAAAGCGAGTGCCGGGAGCCGAGCTCGCTGCCGCAGACGTCCCACGCAAGGCGCGCCAAGGTAATCTTTTCCCGCGCCGATATCGCCGCGCCGCGGTAAATCCGCTCGATCTCCGGCCCCAGTTCTGTGCTCAAGTCGGCGAGGCGGGACGGCACCTGCATCAAGCCGCTCGCCCCCAGCCGCCGGACCTTGTGCAGGAACTCGGGGTAGAGGCGCGGTCCCATGAGCCTGCCGACCATGAGCGCCGGGAAATCCGGATACAGCACGCCGTTCTCCGGATCGACCTGCGCCTGATACTCCCCCGCGAGGACGGAGGCACGAATGATCTCGACGTACGCCGCGGCCTCGCCGAGGGTAGCCATGACCGGCGGCAGGCTGGCTACCCCGATCGCCTCCGCCATGCGAGTCAAGAGCGCATAAATGAATTCGAGCTTGACCTGCAGCCGGACGTTGGTCTGGTGCGCGGTCAATTCGCGGATGCGCGTGCCGGCGTACATCTTCGCGACCAGCTCGAGGTTGCCGCGCAGGAAGACCCGGTCCCAAGGAACCAGAACCTTGTCGAACACCAGAACGGCGTCCATCTCGTCGAATTGCGACGAGAGCGGGAAATCCGCAAGCGATCCGGTACGGGTGAACGAAGGCCTGCAGATGATTTTCAGCCCGGGCGCAGCCATGGGAACGGCGCATGCCAGGGCATAGGGCTCGTCTCCGGGGCCCCAGTTGGGCACGGCCGGCCAGATCAGCACCTCGTCCGCATAAGGCGCTGCGGTAGCGATGGTCTTCGTCCCGCTCACGATCAGCCCGCGCCGGGTCTCCTCCACGACATGCAGGGTGACGCTCGGGTCAGGCTGCTGTGACCGGCGCTTCGAGCGGTCAACCTGCGGCTCATGCAAGACATGGGTCAGGAAAAGATCGCTTGTCGCGACATGGCGGTAATACGCCTCCATGGCCGCCTGGCGCTCGGCAGACTGCTGCGCGAAGAAACGGCTCTTCTGCCACATTGCCGTGATCATGGTGTTGAGGAAGTCCGGAGCGCGCCCGAGAAAGCCGCACGACTGCTCCATCCACAGCGCGATCGCCCCGCGCCGGGCGACGAGGTCTTCAAGCGTCCGCGGCGCCTGGAACGTGCGCCCTACCCTGTCGCGCAGCTCTTCGCTTTGGAAGGTAAGAAGCTCTCGATGCCTGGGATCGTGCTGCAGGTCGTACAGCCGCGCGGTGGCCTCGATGGCGGGCCGCAGCCGCGGGTCCTTCGTGACGTCGGCGAGCCGTTTGCCGTCGAGCCAGACCTCGCGGCCATCCCTGAGTCCCTCGATGTAACTCGCTCCGGTGCGTGCGGGCATGTCGTATCTTCCGTTCCTGGGCGGCTATTCGCGCGGGATGCCGAGCTCTTTCGCCATCTCGAGGAAGATCGCCTGGCCCGCGAGCACGGTGTCCCTGAAGTCCTCCGGGCTCGAGCTGGTGGCGACGAATCCGAACTGGCCGAGCTTTGCCTTCGCTTCCGGCGATCCTGCGAAGACGCCGACCTCGCGGCTTAGCTTCCCGAGGACAGGCTTCGGCGTGCCCGCCGGCGCGGCGAGCCCGTACCAGATGCCGAAGTCAGGCAGCCGGTAGCCCGACTCCTCCATGGTGGGTATGGCCGGTAACGCCGGCACGCGGTTCGGCTCGTACACCGCCAGGACCTTCAGCTTCTGCGATGCCAGGAGCGGCCGCAAAGTCGACATCGCTTCAAGGATGTAGTCGACTTCGCCGCGCGCGAGAGCCTGCACGGCGGGGGCGCCTCCCGGGTACGGGATATGCGTCCCCTGGAGGCCGAGGGTCTTGTTCAGCAGCTCCGTCATGACGCGGTTCGCATTGCCGTAGGTGGCGTAGTTCAGGCGCCCCGGGTTCGCCTTGGAGTACGCGACCATGTCGGCAACCGACCGGAACGGTCGCTCACCGGTCACGGCGAGAAACTGCGGGATGCGTGCGACGATGGAGACGAAGGCAAGGTCCCTGCCGACGTCAATCTTCGGATCCTTGAAGAAGGCGGAATAGCTCGACAGCGAAGAAGAGCTCAGGAGAAGCGTGTAGCCGTCCGGCTGCGCCGCCGCGACGGCGCGCGTCGCCAGGAGCGTCGCCGCGCCGGGACGGTTCTCGACGATGACCGGCTGCTTCCCGGCGCGCGAGAGATGCTCGCTGAGGAGCCGCGCCGTGAAGTCGAGCGGGCCGCCGGGCGGCACCGGCACGACGATGCGTATTGTGCTGCTCGGATAGTCGTCGTCCGCACGAGCCGCGGAAGACAAGGCGCAGGCGGCGAGCGCAAAGGCAAGAGCAAAGGTGCGCGCTGATCTCATGTAGAGCCCCCCTTCCCGGGAAAGAACGCGCCGCAGGCGCGTGCAACGTCGTAGCTGTAGATCCAATCCGCGGCGTGCAGAGTGGCGTGCGGGCGGAGCCATTGCCGCAAGCGAAAACGCAGGTTGCGGCGCAAGCGCGCGAGCGGGGACCTGAGATGGTTCTCCCTCGCGCGGGCACGAGAGCCGAGCTGCACCCGCGCAGTGCGGGCGATTCGCGCCGATTCGTAACGCGCGAGAAGGTCTTCGATGCTTTCGTCCCCGCGCCCGGCCAAGAGGAGCCCGATGGTCAAGGCATCCTCCATCGCCATCGCCGCCCCCTGTCCCAGGAACGGCAGCATGGGATGTGCGGCATCGCCCAGCAAAGTCACTCGCCCGAGCGACCATCGCCTCAGCGGATCGCGATCGAAAAGGCCCCACTTGAAGCAGGCTCGCGCTTCGGAGATCAAGCGCAGGATGTTCTCGTGCCATCCCGCATAGGCACGCTCGACTTCCGCGCGCTCCGCCGGCAAGACCCAGGATTCCTCCGTCCACGCATCGGTTTCATGCACCGCCACGACATTGACGAGCGCGCCGGCCCGCACGTAGTAGTGCACGAAATGTCCGCCGGGCCCGAGCCAGTTGGTAATGTCCGGGGCGACCAGCCCGGCGGGAAGCGAGGACGTCGGCACCGTGAACCGCCATGCGATGTTGCCCGTGTACCGCGGGGAGTCCGGCCCGAACAGGCTTCGTCGCACGACCGAGCGGATTCCGTCCGCCCCGATGATCAGATCCGCTTCGGCACTCGTGCCGTCGGCGAAGGCGACGCCGGCGCTCCCGCCCTCGGAGCGCGCTATGCCCGTGCAGCGCGCATTGAGCCGGATGACCTGCGCCGGCAGGGCGGAGCGCAGAATTTCGTGGAGGTCGGCGCGATGGACGTTGCACACGGGGGCACCGTAGCGCCTTTCGTACTCGCCCTTCACTCGCAGCTTGAACAGCGCTCGTCCGGACTGCCAGTCACGGAATACATGGTGCTCCGGCCGGAACGCCTTTTGCAGCACGGCCGGCTCGATCCCGAATTGCCCCAGGACGCGCAGAACGTTGGGCGTCAAATTTACGCCGGCGCCTATTTCGCCGAGCGCCGGCGCCTGCTCATAAACGGTCACCTCGCTGCCGCCGCGCCGCAGCGCAATCGCCGCCGCCAGCCCCCCCAGCCCGGCGCCGACGATGGCGACTCGAGGTTTCCTCGCCATCAGCCGAGCCGGCCCGCCAGCTCGGCCGACCACTCGCCTGCGGGCCGGCGCGTCGGATTGTTGCCGATCAGCGCCTCGGTCTCGCGCAGTATGGCGTCGGCCGGCTGGGTAAGGTCGAGCGGCTGCGCGAAGGGCTGGCTCACGTGCCAGGGGGAGCCGGCGTAGAGCTCGAGCCGGTTGCCTTCGGGATCGAAGAAGTAGACGCTCCAGGCATTTCCGTGGTTGTGCGCCCCCTGTACGGGAACCTGCCGCTCGCGCAGGCACGCATAGTAGCGGCGCAGATCTTCCAGGCTGTCCACCCGGAAGGAAATCTGATTGATCCTCGAGGCGGCCTCCGGCCGGCCTCCCTCGGCCAACACCAGCTGGTGATGCTCGGCGGGATTGCGGGTGAGGAAGGCGATTCCGCGACCGGCGAACGTTCCCCGGTCGCTTACCGCCAGCCCGAGTACGCCGGTATAGAACGCGATCATCGTCTCCAGATCGGCAACGTACAGGCCGACATGCGTGAGTTGCGCGTTGGGCGGCACCTGCCGGATCACGGTCGCTCCCGCAGGAAATCGATGCTGAGGCGGTTGAAGGTATCCGGATCCTCGAACTGCGCCCAGTGGTTCACGCCGCGCATTTCCACGTACCGCGCCCGGGGCATCAGCTTCGCTGCCCGCCGTGCCGTTTCGAGATAGTCGTCGGGGTGGTCTATCGCGCCGATGAGCAGGGCGGGCGCCTCGATGCGGCGCCAGTCCCGCTCGGGGATGAGATTGCGCGAGCGCACCTCGGCATCCTGCAGGACCAGAATGTTGTCCATCGCTTTCGCTGCGCCGGGGAGCCCGTACGACACCAGCCGAAGGGCAACCAGATCGTCGATCCGGTTATGCGGGTCGTGGATAAGGTTGGCGAAGATGGCTTTGACGCTGTCCCAGGTCGGGCTGCCCGCCGCTTTCGAACGCTCCGCACGAATCTTTTGCATGGTCGCCGGATTGGCGATCATTCCCGCCGCAGCGATGAGGACAAGCTTCTCGGTAAGCGCGGGGTGGGTCAGCGCGAAGCGCGCAGCGACCCAGGCACCGAGAGACACGCCGATGAAGGACGCCTTGTGCACGCCGACCGCAACCATGAAGTCCTTGAGGTGCCGGACATAGAACGGGATCTCGTAGGGAACGTCCGGCTTGTCGCTGAAGCCGTTTCCCGCCATGTCGAGCGCGAAGCAGTTGAAGTGCTCGGCGTGCGCCGCCAACGTGGCGCAGAACGCTTCCCAGGTCCCGGCGGTGCCATGGAGCATTACCACGGGGGGATGGCGGGGATTGCCGGCCTGAACGTAGCGCGTACGTATCCCGCCCGCCTCGACGAAATCCTGCCGGAAGGCGGTCCGTTGCAGGTGCTGCCAGATGCTTCGGTAGCGCGGGGCGGTCTCGATGGGCATCGCTCGCTCCTCAGAGGGCCGCAAGTTAGTCGCTGCAATCGCACAGGGTCAACGATTCCGGAGAGAATGTTCACTGCATGAACAAGGCCGGCGATGACCCCTACCCCCTGGTGAGAGGCCTGGTGCGCGGCCTCGATGTCTTGCAGGCGCTCAACCGCCTAGGAACCGGCACCAGCGCCGAGGTGGCCAAAGCCACTGGACTCGCGAGGCCGACAGTCCACCGGCTGCTGGAAACCCTTGCACGAACCGGCTACGTGGGCCGGACCGGCTCGCGAGCGCCCTATCGCCTCACGCTCAAGGTCAGGGCGCTCTCCGGCGGCTACAAGGACGATGACTGGATGGAGGAAATCGCCGCTCCGATCCTCGGCGAGCTGGCCGAGAAAATCGTCTGGCCGACGGACATCGCCACGTACCACGATGGATCGATGGTGATCCGGGCAACGACGCATTCCCGCAGCCCCTTGTCGATCGAGCGGGTCGCCGTCGGCAAGCAGCTGCCGATGCTCGGCACCGCCGTCGGCTGGGCGTACCTTGCCTTCTGCCCGGATGCGGAGCGCGAGTCCATTCTCCGCATGCTCGCACGCCGCCCCGGCGCCGAACCGGCCGGAACGAGGCAGCGCTGGCGGATCCAGCGCGAAATCGAGCTTACGCGCAAGCGCGGATACGGCGTGCGCCAGCGCGAGATCTCGGCGAAGACCTCGAGCATCGCCCTGCCCATCCGCGCCGCAGGCCGGGTGCTCGCGTGCATCAACGTGATCTGGATCGACTCGGCGATGAACCTCGACGCCGCGGTGGCGCGCTTCCACGAGCCGCTACGCGGCGCCGCGAAGCGCATCGAAAGCGACTACCGGAGCCTGCTGGAGAGGCCGGAAGAAGAAAGCAGGTGGAACAAGATTGGCGCGCGGGCCGTTCCCCGGCCGCCACCGGGGCCGTTGGATGGTGCGAGGTCAAAAGCACGTCGGGGCTGCGATTGACGCCGGGTCCCGGCTCTCGGCGAGCACAACCGGCAGATCGCAGAGGATCTCGGATCCTCGCCGGCCGAGATCGACCGGCGCTGCGCGGAGGGCATTCTGCGCCGGGGCCAGTGATTGCCGTTCGCTGTTCGCCGGCGGCTGGTTTAGCAAGCTGCGCTGCTTGACTGCCGCATCGCTACCCTACGACCTGCAGCCCTGAATTGTCAGGAAGCCGCGGAAAGTCCCACAAGTCCGGGTAACGCGCCAGCACAAGCTCCACGCCGTCGCAAGCGTGAGGCTCCCCCTTGAACAGCATCAAGACAAGCTCCGGTCCGAATAAGGATTCCCTGAGATCGAGCGTGGCACTATAGTCCCCGGGCGCAACAGGAATCTTCTCGCCGACCGCACCGCGTCCCGCGTAGCATGAATCCTGCCTTACCCGAACACGGAAATTCGCAGATTCCACGGCGTGGCTTGAAAATGCAACGAATCCGAGGCCCGTGATCCAGGGCGCGACGGCCTCGTAGTAGACGACCCTGCCCCGGGCCCCGGGCAAGGCAGACATGGCGACGATCCAGTTGCGGATCTCGAGCGCGCCGTTGCCGGCCGAAGAGATGATCTCGTCGTCTGCCAGGCTGGCGAGTCCCTCTACGTCCCCGCGGGTCGCCAGGTCCAGGACGCGCCGGTCGAACGCCTCGTTGATGCGCCCCATGTCCGCCATGCCGACCCAGTGGCTGATTCCTCCGGTGCCGACGATCACCACGCGCGCGTCGCCCGGCATTGCGCGCACGGCATCGCCGAGCATTGCGCCCAGCTCGCGGCAGCGGCGCGCCTGAATGAAGGGCTTCATGCCGGAGGAAATGTAGACCGGGACGATCGGCAGGCCGGGCGGCAAGGCGAGGTGGATCGGCACCATCGTCGAGTGGTCCAGGGCGAGCGTCCGCGACACCGCCCAGTCGAAGCCACGGGCAAAGCCGTAGTCCATGATGAACTCGGCCATCCCCGTCGCGCACGGGACCGGCGCGCGCGGCAAGCCGAGCCAGGGCTCGATCGGGCCTTCCAGCTCGCCGATACCGATCAGCAGGCTCGGCCGACATGCGGGATCGAACATCGCGCAGTGGTCGTCCCCGATGACGACCGCCGCCTCGGGTCGAAGCGCGGCCGCTTGCTGCCGGATCGCCTCGAACGATCCCAAGATGCGGGCGGCCTGGTCCGGCGCCGCCGCGTCCCGCGCACCCAGGATCAGAGGGTCGTGAGGAACGCAGAACCCGCCCACGAGATGCGCCATCGCAGCCTCAGGCCCGGCTCGGCGCCGGCGGCGCCTGCTCGCGCAGGCGGCGCAGGTACTCGGGCAGGCTGGCGCGGCCCTCGAGGGTGGTGAAGAGCCGCATCACCAGCATCGGATTGAGATCGAGCTCCACCATCCGGCGCACGTCCAGGGCCTTCACGAGATGCGCCTCATCCGGCGCGAGCCGGTAGCGCGCCAGATAGGCGTCAGAATCCTTCTTATACGCCTCCGCTTGCGACGGTCCGGACGCGATGTCGAACACCGCCTTCTCGAGCCCGTGGATGCTCACGCACGATCTCCATTCGTTTGCAGGCACTGCGCCGCGAGATGCACCCAGGCCGCGCCGGCCTTGCGGGCGCCGGCCAGATATTCCTCCGGAACGACGTGATACGGCGGGCGGCAGGGTCCGGCCCGCATCCACCCCGCCGCGTCGATGCGCGCCTTCTCCAGCCCGATGTTGTATTTCGCGAACTCCGCCATGTCGCCTCGCGGGAAGAGCGGCGCGATGGCGGCCTTGACCTCGGCCGCGAGCCCCTTCGCAGCGCTCCAGTCTCCCGAGCCGACCGCCTTGCGCACTTCGTCGCGCAACCGCAATGCAGCGGCCGGCCCGCAGCATGCGCCGCTGCTCCAGAACGCAACGCATTGCTCCGGGTCGATGCGCGCGGCCGCGTAGTGATCCCCGTCGGTCGTGAGAAACCGGATGCGGCCGCCCGTGAGCTGAAGGTCGGTGAAGAGCTGGGCAATGGTCAGGTACTTGGCCGCGACGACCTGGGGAATCTCCGACACCTGCTTCCAGAAGGCGCGCGGGAAATCGAACTTGAAGGCCTCGACGTTGGCGTACACGCAGATCGCCGCTTCTGGGCAGGCCTCGGCCACGTCGCGGTAGAACCGGACGGCCGTCGGCAGATCCGCCCGGCACCACATCGGCAGGCCGAGCATCGTGCCATCGACGCCCATATCCAGGGCCGCACGCGTCTGGCGCACCGTCTCCCGGGTGCCGAGCGCAGTCGTGCCGCCGAAGAAGGGAACCCGTCCCCGGTTCGTCTCGACGACCGCGGCCATGAAAGCGCGCTTCTCCTCCCATGTCAGGGAAGCGCCCTCGCCGAACGTGCCCAGCGAGAGGATGCCATCGATGCCGGCCGCGACCAGCGCCTCGACGGCGCGAGCGGTCTCGTCGAGATCGACGGTATTCGTCGCACGCCAGTCGGCGGCATCGGCCCGCGCCGGCGTGGGGATGATGGCCCACGCGCCCCGGATGTCGGCTGCGCTCAGGCGCTCGCGGCGGCGCGTCATTGGACGACCCTCGCGGGCTCGGGGGGCGGATGAACCGAGGAAAGATATGCCTCCACGAAATGCAGACGGTCGTTTCCCCACCACATCTGTCCGTCCATGCACACCGTGGGCACTCCGAAGACGCCGAGCTCCTCCGCCTTCTTCTGTGAAGCCTCGTAGCGCTGCGCGGCTTGGGGCGAATCCACGTAACTGTCGAACGCCGCGCGCTCCCACCCGAGCTCGGCGCAGACTTCCCAGAGAAGCTCGGGCGCGTCCATCCGGCCCCCGCAGCCCCATACGAGATGCCATGCCTTCAGGACATAGCGGCGGGCCATGCCCTGATCGATGGCGAAAAACGTCCCGCAGTTCAGCCGATGGGAACCATAGGAGCGAGGCGGGACGAGCGGCACGCCGTACAGGCCCGCCCAGCGCTGCAGGTCTGTCCGCAGGTGCCGGTGCTTGGCGGGGATTTCGCGGTTGGCGGGGCCGGTGTTGCCCGCCGCGAGCTTTGCCTTCGGGAGGTCGATCGGGCAGTACTCGATGTCGCGCCCCCAGCGCTCGGCGAGCGAGGGCAGGCGCTGCGCCGCGAGATAGGCGTACGGGCTCATGAAATCGAAGAAGAACAGCATTTTCCGCATCGCAGGCGCGAGCATCCCACGGCGGGCCGGAGGCGATAAAGGAAGCGTTGGTTATCCGCCCATGTTCCGAAGTAATGCCGCCTGCTCAATTCACCGCCGCCGCCGAGACACGCACGATCTTACCCATCCTGGCGACTTCCGACCTCAGGAAAGCGGCGAGCGCCCCTGGCCATTGACACGTCGCCTAACCCCGGGTGGCCACCCAGAAACGGCGCCTGACGGCAGGCGCCAGACGGCGGGGTTCGGGGAGGCAAGAAAGGGAGTGAACCGTCTCTTCCAACGGCTGATGTAATCGGCTGTGCAGGGCAGGCGCTCGCCAATCACATTCCAGCTCAGGCCTTGATCGAGCACCTGGTGAGCCGCGCACGCTTCACATCGGATGGCCGGCGCAACCCGCGAGCGCATCAGAGACAAAAACGCCTGACGCTCTACAGACCACTAGTCAAGCGTCGCGCCCGAGCTTTTAACTGCCTTTGCCCATTTATCGATCTCGGCTCGAATGAACGCGTCAAACTGCTCCGGCGTGCTGCCCACCACCTCCAGATCATATTCATCCATACGCGCGCGCAGGTTCGGTAGGTTAAGAACGCGCACGAGGTCTGCGTTGAGCTTCGCAACCACTTGTCTTGGTGTGGCGCTTGGCACGACGAGCCCGTCGAAGCCCTGTACATTGAACCCCGGTATTGTTTCCGAAATAGTTGCAGTATCGGGAGCCGTTCGCGCGCGCCTCGGCCCGGTCACCGCAATCATTTTGAGCTTGCCCGCATTCACATGCGGCATGGCAAGGTAGTGCGGAACGATAAACAAGGGGACACGTCCCGCGATGACGTCGACAAACGCCGGGGCGCCGCCCTTATAGGGGACATGCACAAGTTCGATACCCGCCATCGCCTTGAGGAGCTCTCCAGCAAGATGTAATGAAGTACCGGTGCCAGGAGACGCATATGCGAACTTGTTTGGATTCGCTTTGGCCAAGGCGATCAGCTGCGGTAAGCTGTTCGCCTCGAAAGAAGGGTTGGCGACTACGGCCAAGTTCCCAACCGTCGTCATGGTGACGCCCGCCAGGTCCCTTACAGTGTCGAACGGCATCTTTGGGCGAAGATTCGGGTTGATCACATGCGCCGTAGCGACTATTCCGAGCGTATGTCCGTCGGGAGCCGACTTCGCGACGTAATCGGTGCCGATCACCGTTCCGGCGCCTGGCTTGTATTCGACGATGACCGATTGGCCCCAAAGCGGCTCGAGGTGCTGTGCCAGCAACCGTGCGAGGATGTCGATGGACCCGCCAGGTACGGTAGGCACAATCAGTCTAATCGGCTTTGACGGCCATGCCGGCTGAGCTGAGGGCATCGCCATGAACCCCATGGTCGCGAGTACGAGAGCGATGCGGCTAACTAGGTGGGACATCGATCTTCTCCTTACGTGTACTTTTGGCGGATGGGACCGGAAGCGGTGATCTCCATCGGTGCTACGGCGAACCGGATCTCGGGCCGGAATTGCTACTCCAGTTTGATGCCAAGCCGCGCGACCAGTCGGCCCCAAAGATCGGTTTCGGCGTGCACGAGTCTGGCAAAATCCGTCGGGGTGCTCGAGTCGAACTCGATCCCGAGCGGAATGAATCGCTCTCGCATAGTCGAATCCTTCACGGCCTCGGCAATGGCGTGGGCAAGTCTTCTGACAACTGGCTGAGGCGTACCTGCCGGCGCGGCCAGGCCGAACCAGACGCGCACGGTAAATCCCGGAAGGCCGGCCTCAGCCATTGTAGGCACATCTGGTAGCACGGCAGCGCGCCTGGACCCGCTCACCGCCAGGGCGCGCAGGCGGCCATCGCGCACCAAGGGCATGGCACTAGGGAAACTCGCGTCGAATACCAGCTGCAGGTTACCGTTCAGCAAGTCGGGATTTGTACCCGCGCTGCCCTTGTAAGGAACATGGGTGATTTCGACGTTCGCCAACTGCTTGAACAGTTCGCCGGCCAGATGCGACGTGGAGCCCTCGCCAATCGACCCGTAGTTGAGCGAACCGGGCTTCGCCTTTGCGAGCGCAATCAGGTCAGCGACCGAATGCACGGGCAGCTGCGAGCCGACCACCAAGACAAATTGCGATTCGAACACAAGCGACACCAGGTCGAAGTTCTTCAAATCGTATGGCGGTCGCCTTCTAAGCATCGGATTGAGAATCAGACTGGTCGGGCTGGCAAGGAACAGCGTATAGCCATCGGCTGGCGCGTTGGCGACAGCAAGTGCACCGACGATTTGCGATCCGCCCGGACGGTTTTCCACGATCACCGGCTGCCCCAGCTGGTGGGACAGGCGCGGCGCAAATGCGCGCATCACGTTGTCGCCCATTCCACCCGGCAAGTACGGCACGACAATCCGTAACGGCTTCTCTGGCCAAGCCTGCGTTTGAGCACCGCTACTTCCGGATAGGAGCCCCACCGCAATCAATGCTGCTTTGGCTATTTTCATCAACATGCGCAATCCTCTTAGTTAGTAGATTGTTAAGGAATCTCTGAAACAGGTCCCCTGCTTACTTGTTTGAAGGGCAGCGCCTCGGCGCTCAACAAACAAGGACGGGGGACGGTAATGAAGAACAAGCAAATGACGCTGGCCAGCACCGGATTTGAGAAGTACCAAAGAAAACGCGACGCGCGCCGGCGCATGATCAACCGGGCTCGTTCCAGGGTGCGGGCGCGCGTCGAGTACGCCATCGGCGTCATCAAACGCGTGTTTGGCTTCAGCAAGATTCGCTACCGCGGAATCGCGAAGAACGCCAACCGGCTCTTCGTCACGTGCCCACTTGCCAATCCGCACATAGTTCGACATCGACTGTTGCGACTTCAGGGGGCGTAGTGCGTCCAGAATCTGGAAATCGGCTTGTTCAGCGCCCGATCGGGCGGCAAAAAACCGCGAATTCGCATCGATTTGGTGCTCCCCAATCAAATCGGTCGTCGTCGCGATCATTCGCAGCTGCTTATTCAGATCTTCCTTAAATCATTCTGAAACGATTTTCTGGAACATATGGCGCGCGTCTACTGCATCTTCCAGGGCACAAGTCCGGGATCCGCGCACAGCTGCTGCCTGAGTAACATCTTGTTGGTCTTTCCGGTCGCTGCCTTGGGAAGTTCCTCCACGAATAGGACATGCTTGGGGCATTCCGGCTTGCTCAAGCGTCGTTCGCAAAATGCAATCAGTTCGAGAGCGCTTGGCGCCGACACGCCCGAGTGGGCCTGAATAACTGCCACCACGGCCTCGCCCCATTCGGGATGCGGCACGCCAACCACGGCTGCCTCATACACTGAGGGATGCTCTGCCAGCACCGCTTCGACCCCGGATGGAAAGACGTTGATCGCGCCACTGATGATCATATGCTTCTTGCGATCCAGCAAGTACAGATAACCGCGGTCATCCACCGAGCCGATGTCATTGCTGCATAACCACCCGTCGCGGAGAGTCTCGGCGGTCTGCTCCGGCAGATTCAGATACTCCTTCATCAGCGAGTTGCCCCGGATCCACACGACACCTTTGCCTCCCGGTTCGAGCGTATTGCCCTCTTCGTCACGAATCGAGAGCTCGTAGCTCATGCCGACGCGACCAGCCGAACGCAACAGCTCCGGCTCGTGCGCCAGTGCATAGCGATGATCGGCAGCCGTCAGATGCGTGACCCAGCCCGCTTCGGTCATGCCGTAGGCCTGCAAGAGATCGCACCCGAGCACCTCGTAGGCCTCGCGGATGAGCTTCGGCGTCGCAGGCGCCGAACCGTAGCCGACTTCACGCAATGAGGAGACGTCATAGGTACCACGCCTGCATTCGTCGATCACTCTCTGGAGATTTGTCGGCACGAGCGATCCGACAGTCACGCGCCGCCGCTCAACGTCGCTCAGAAACTTCTTCACGTCAAATACGCCGTCAGGAAGCACATGGCTCATGCCGTTGCCCAGCCCGTACAGAAGCATGATTACCGACATCCAGCACGACTGCCCGGCTTGGTACCAGACGTCGTCGGTATGAAGACCTCGCGCAACCAATGATTGGAATATCGTATTGACTACCGAGCCGTGCGTGAGCACTACGCCTTTCGGATTGCCCGTGGTCCCGGAGGTATAGATGTATAGGAGGGGGTCGTTCTCTTCGATCGATGGCGGCTGGGGATTTTCTGCCTTGGCCAACAGGGATGCGTAGTCAAACGCCAGATCGTGCTCTCCGCCATAGCCCACCAGCGTAATGCCGAGTTCGCTGATTTCCTCGCGTATAGCCTCCAGCGATCCCAAGCACGCAGACTGCACAAGCAACACTCGTATCCGGCTGTCGCGCAGCACGTGCAGGATTTGGGCTGGTGGGGACCGCCAGTTGATGCTAACGCGGACTGCCCCCGCCTTCATGCAGGCATACACGTGTTCGTAAACCACGAAGGACTCGTATCCGAAAATGCCCACGGCATGGCCCTTGCGTATGCCCAGCGCCTGCAGCGCCCCTGCCAACCGGTCTGACTGCTGGTGCATCTGGCGCCAAGTGCGGGCGCCCTCGCCGCAGAAGTACGCAACTTTGTCCGCGTAGTTCCGCGCGCAGCGCGCTATCAAATCTCTCGGTAACAACCGTAACATGCCTAATCTCCGCACAATCCGGGTCAGGATGGCACGAACGCGAGGCGCCCGTCGGCCTCGAATACTGCTCTGAGCGGCATTCGCACCCGCAAATCAACCAAATTTTCGACCAACACCGTCGAAACCAAAGTCGGGCCTTCCTCGAGCTCCACCACCGCGACGTTGTACGGCGTTCGAAACTCCGGACTGTAAGCTTGATGATAGATGACGAACGAACGTAGTGTCGCCCGACCAGTCGCCTCTACCCACTCGATCAGATCCATGGGGTGGTCGGCGCACTGGCGGCTCGTATAGCCAAGCACGGCCCCTGTCGTGCGGCAACGCGGGTAACGCAACTCCCGTCGCCCGATATGTTCGAGAAATATCTCGGAGAAGCGCGAACTGCGCCGCGACGTACGCTGACCCAACTGATCTTGCTCGCCGCTCATGATAGTGATGAAAGCGGACTCAGGATCAGAGCGGCGTGATGATCGAGTCGTCCGCCAACACCACTGACAAGAATGACATCGCGTTTTTCAATTTGGCGCTCCCCGCCGTCCCCACGCGCCTGGATGATGGCCTCCGACAGAGGCGTCATTCCCTGAAGATAGAACCCTGAAAGATGACCGCCGCCGGTATTCACCGGCAGAGCACCGCCGGGTGCGCATTGGCCGGCACGCACGAATGGGCCCGCTTCTCCAGGTCTGCAGATGCCATAGTCTTCAAGGGCGAGGAGGCCGAGATAAGAAAAGGCATCGTAAAATTGACACATTTCGACTTCGGCGGCGGATATTCCCGCCATTCGATAGGCAGTTTCTCCGGCGAGAGTCGCACCGGTGCGCAGCTCACGAAAGAAGCTACGCAGTCCCGGCTGCCCGAGATGCCCCTGCCCCATGCCGTGAACAAACACCGGCGGCCTCGAAAGGTCGGCCGCCCGCGAACAGCCGGCCACGACTACCGCTATTGCGCCGTTGACTGGATAGGCACAATCGAGAATCCGGAACGGCTGGACGACGTATCGCGACGCGAGATATTCGCTCATCGACAACGGCGTCCGTAGCATAGCCCGTGGATTGTGGCTGGCCCATTGCCGATCCGACAACGCGAAGGCACCAAGATCTTCCTCGGATGCGCCGTAGGTATCGAGATAACAGCGCGCAGCCAACGCGTGCGCGCCGGCGGGGCCGAACATCCCGTAGCGGGCTTCCCAGCCCTCGATACCTGTGATCGCCATGGCACGACGAAACGATGCCGATCCGGTTGCTGCTCCAGGCTTGAGCGGCGCGTCCGCGAACACGCAAACCACGATCTGCGCCAAGCCGTGGCGAATTGCCATCGTTGCTTGTTGAACCATTTGCAGCGCTGTCGTTCCCTGACCCTCCACCGAGGACAACATTCGCAGGCCAAAGAGTCCTAGGTCGTCCTGCAATTTGAGCGGCAGGTCGGCATACAATGCCAACGGACTGCGGCCAAGCAGCAAGCCATCGACATCAGCCAGGCGCAAACCGGCGTCCGCAACGGCCGCATTCACTGCGTCGATAGCCAAGTCACGGGCGGATCCAATTTCGTGACGCGAGATCTCGCTGAACCCCAGGCCGACGAGCGCGGCTAGCGCCTCTCGGCTCAATTTCCCGAGCCGATCACAGCAGGAATGCGAGGCCGGGCAAGGCAATGTTTCCATTGACGAGGACAATCTTTTTGAAGAACATTTTCAGCCCTCTGTCCTTGCGTCTCAGCTTGTAGTGTATGCGTCCCGGCCAGACTTGGAGGTGGTTCGTCGACTGAAGCCTGAGTTCGTAGAGAACAAAATTGCAGGCCGCCGAGTACTCGCCATTCTGCTCTCGCCGCACCACGATGTTTGACAGCATCCGACGCATTGGCGACGGTGGTGTCTGCGCATAGCGCCTTCCTGTAGTCAGTTGCAATATGCGGTTGCCGAGCCTAGCGCGGTTATCGCGCGTAATCGACATGTGCTGTTCAGGATCGTAGTTGCCGTCTCCAAGCGGCACCCAGTAGACCATGTCTTCATCGAGCAGCGCCTCCCACTCGCTGTAACGCGACTCGTCCGCCAATCTCGCCTCCTCGAACAGGAATTGCTCGATCTCCTCGCGCTCGCCGCCATATAGGGGCTCAGCGCCTGCGTTCATTGCCGCGCTCTGCCCGAGCTCACAGCGAGCTGGCTCATTACAGTGCGATAGTGCCTCCAGAAACCGCGATTGTTTACCTCGTCGGTGCTATAGCTCGTGATGGCTCCACGCTCAAGCTTTTCGCGATTGAGGCCGCGACTAAGCTCAAGCCACTCGGCCCGGCCCCGCATGGCGATCTGCTGGCGCTCGGAAATAACTCCGTCATCGGCCGTCAAGAACGCCGATGGACCTATGGCGGCCTCAGAGCGCCGTATCAGCCGCGCGTTCATCGCATCATCTACTCCTTCCAGAAGCATGGGAGTGTGCCATTGCACGGATTCATCGACCGACAGCGGCTGAAACATCACCACGTTCATTTCCGCCAGGAACAAGTTCGGAAACACGGTTGCATGCGGCGGTCCGTGCATGAGCAACTCGCGCCCCCTTTGCTCGCCGTAAGCAGCCGTCATGCGTTTCACATAACCGGGCACGCTCTCTTCTCTCGTTCCCAGCCACTCGAGGGGCACACGGTATCTGGGAGCGAAGTTCAGCTCGGTGTGCCCGAGACCCCAGTCTTTAACCTCAGAAATCCGCTGATTCTCGGTCGCAACAGAACTCTCTGGTTGCGAGCGGAAAATTGCCAGAAACGAGGAATGGGTCGTCGTGACGTGATACCCGTCGGTCGAATTCTCGGGCATCATTTTCCAGTTTGAGGCGACGTGCTGCTTGACCCAACCGGCGCTAAGGCGAATCTTCCCTACCGGCGACATGCTCACGGCTCGGTCGATCAGATCCATCGCGGGTCCGAGGTGTTGCTCGAGCGGGATCGAATCTGGATTGAAGCTCGCGAACACAAATCCCTGGTAGCTTTGTACTTTGCTCGGGCCGCGAAGCCCTAACTGCGCCTTTTCCTTGCAAAGTCCTCCGGGAAACGGAACTCCGAGCAATTCGCCGTCGAGCGCAAACGTCCAACCGTGATAGTCGCAGGTCAATAATTTAGCCGAGCCTTTTTCCTGACGGCACACCGTGTTTCCGCGGTGTGTGCAGCGGTTCGATAGCACACGCACTTCAAGGCGCTTGTTGCGCAACATGATGACCGGCTCGAGGCCAATCGTGCGGCAAACATAGTCGCCCGGCTGCGTAACCTCCGACTCGTGACCTACAAAAACCCAGCCGCCGTAGAAGATCCGCCTGAGCTCATCATCGAATATCGCTTGGTCCGTGTAGAGGCTGCTCTGAACACGGTCGTCCTCGATCAGCCGAGCATAGTCAGTATCAATCCTCGTATTCATAAACGGCGACGTCCCAAAAGCTGTTAAACGACTGAGGTGAGAGTGGCGGCTCCTTTTGCCTGCATGTGGCCACGCAGGCGGTCGCCAAACCAAAAAAAGGAGCCACCAAGATGAAGTCTCTCACGAAGTCGATCAAATCGAAATTTGTTGGCAGCGCCCTGGTGCAGCGCTGCCAGGAGCACAAACGTCGCAATGTCCTCGATCACCTGCCTGAGGAGCTGCACGCGAGCGTGCGCCGCGCAGCCTGGCAAAGCAAGGACGCTCTTCTTGCCACCCGACAGCTCGAACGCCTCGTACAGTCGCTTGCCAAAAGCCATCCGGGCGCGGCAGCGAGTCTGCGCGAGGGTCTCGATGAGACGCTCACCTGATCGCCCTCGGCGTGGACGATGCCGCTCTACGGGACGCTCAGGACCATCAACCCGATCGAGAACCTGGACGGCTCGATCGCCCACTACACGAGAAACGTCAAGCGCTGGCGCGATGGCCAGATGGTGCTGCGCCGGGTCGCGTCCAGTCTCAATGAAGCGAGCCGGGGCTTCCGCGCGGTGCGCGGCTATCGCGACATGAAGCGCCTCATGGCCGCGCTCGCGCGCTCTGTGTAAAGCGCTTCCGACGCCAAACTCAAGGTCGCGTAACATGCTCAACCCGGAGCCGCCCCCTCGCTCACCGTTCAACACGCTTCGGGACATCGCCTCATAAACCGTTTCAATCTGATGTTCATCTCTGGCTCGCCAGCGGAGATTATCGCGATGCGTTGGGAAAGGACAAAGTAGCTTTTGGGAATAGGCCATGTTCCTCGGTTATGCTTCTCCGCGGACGCAAAGCAGCTAATGTTGTGTCCGGAGATAACTTTGCCAAGTCGTTTGCGCTTGGCGAGGATGGACTCGGCGGTGCCAGTCGCACTAACGGTTTGGGATGTTGGTTCCAGTTGACGTGCCCCCCGATTTAGTACGGAATCGAAGTGGAGTCCGGGGTTAAAGATACGGGGTTTTTGGCCTTTACGCTCATGCTTCCAATGGCTTCACCGTTGCGACGACGTCTATGCAGGGCCAAAGGAAAACGTTATCGCTTCCTTCAACCGGCCGGTGCGACCGCGGCGATACGTATGTAGATCATCATGTGTTCCTCGGCCTTGCCGGACCGAGAAGCGGCCTCAATCATGTGTCGTATGAGGTGCAAGGCGTAGATGATCTGCTGAAGGGGCACGGACCTCTGAAGTCGAGAAAATACAAACATGTGTGGGGCATCGGACGCCATGTGCTGGGAAGCCAGACTTACGACTATTGGCAGGATCCCTGGGGCCGGGTGCACGGGGGATGTCCCGGAATTTGGGCGTGCTCGCTTGGGGAATTAATCCACCCGCGCGCCTGAGGCTTTCACCATTTCCGCCATGGTGGCGATTTCGGATTGCAGGAAGGCGCCGAATTGCGCCGGCGTATTTCCGATCACCTCCACGCCTCGCTGGGCCTGGTGCGCGCGCAACTCCGGCGGAAATCACCGGGGCGCTTGAGCTGGCTTTCATGCTCGAGGTACACCGAGGTCGCCTCGAAGATGCGCAGTTCGAGCTCGAAGAATTCCGGGTCGGTGAACGCCCGCCGGCTCACGCCGAAACGGCCCTCGCGCGACCTGCCGAAGAGATCAAACATCCGTCCTAGCCAATGCCACCGCCAGCCACGAACAGCACCTGCCCGGTGATGTAGGAAGCCTCGTCAGAGGCGAGAAAACAGATGGCGCCAGCCAGCTCTTCGGGTCGGCCGTACCGGCCAAGCGGCGTGTCGCGCAGCGTCTGCTGACCGACCTGCCGGCGCCAGATTACTTCCTGTTCTGTAGGTGTCTCGGGGCTGCGGGGAATGGTACGCATGCCGACATCGGTTCCTCCGGGAGCTACGCAGTTCACGCGCACGCCGTGCTCGGCCAATTCCAACGCGAGGCACACGCTCATGGCATGCACGCCCCCTTTAGCTGCGGAATACGGCACGCGATGAATGCCGCGGGTCGCCACGGACCCGACGTTGACGATCGCGCCGCGCTTCTGTCGCAGCATGACGGGAACCATTGCACGGCAGCACCATAGGGTAGGCCACAGCGAGCGCGAGATTTCGCGCTCGATCTGCTCTTCGCTATATTCCCAATACGGTTTTGCCCAGATGGTGCCGCCTACGTTATGCACGGCGATGTCGATCCGATCATGGATCTGGAGGGTTTCGGCGACCATCGTGCGAGCGCCTTCACTTGACTCAAGGTCCGCGATAATCACCTGCGCCTCGCCGCCGGCGCGGCTGATCTCGTCGTGCACCGCCTGGCATTCGCGCGCGGCGCGATCGGCGAGCACGACTGACGCACCCTCCCTCGCAAGCTGCAGGGCTGTCGCGCGGCCGATGCCTTGCGCCGCGCCAGTGACGATCGCGACTTTGCTGCGGAACCGCGTGCTCATTCGAGCTTGATGTTGCGTTCCTTCACGATGCGCCCCCAGCGGGCGTAGTCCTCGGCGAGAAAGCGCTTCATCTCTGCATGTGACATCAGCATGGGCTCGAGCCCCGCCGCAGCGAGTAGCGAGCGCATTTCCTCGGTGCCGAGCATACGCGCGACTTCCGCGCCGACCTTGCTGACAAAATCCGCCGGCAGGCCCGCCGGGCCGAACATGCCAAGCCAGGCATCGGCGCTCGCATTAGGAAAGCCGAGCTCGTCTACGGTTGGGATATCCGGGGCCACCGAAGCACGCTTCGAGTCCGTGACCGCCAAGATACGCAGACGGCCGCCCTTCGCGAGTGGAAGCAGCGTCGTCATGTCGGAGATCACGCTGTCGACGTCGCCACTGACGGCCGCGAGCACCGACTGGCTGTTGCCGCGGTAGGAGATGCCGTTCAGCTGCATGCCAGTTCGGTCAGCCAGTAGCTGTCCCACCAGGTGCATGTGTCCACCGACCAGGCCGACCCCGTAGGTGAGTCCGTTCTTCGACGCCCTGCCAGCATGCACCAGCTCGCTTAGCGACCGGTACGGGCTGTTCGCCGGCACGGCAATGCCTGCCGGGACCCGCGCGATCGGCGCGATCGGTGTCAGATCGGTCATCGGGTCGTACGGCAGCTTCTGCAGGTGAGCGTTGATCGATATCGGTCCCGACGGCGTGACGAGCAGCGTGGTGCCGTCGTTCTTTGCCCTTACCACTGAATGGATGCCGATCTGCCCCGAGGCGCCGGTGCGGTTTTCCACGATTGCGGTCCACCCTAGCCTGTCGCCGAGCCGCGCCGCCAAGGCGCGCGCCGTCACGTCGGCGCTGCCTCCGGGAGCGAACGGCACTACCAGGCGCATGATCTGACCGGATGCTGGCGGTGCCCATGCCGGCAGGACGGCTATCGCAAGCGATGCGCCGCAAAGGCGCAGTAGGCTCAAGATGCGATCGGCTTTCATGTCGTGTGCCTTGTCGTTGGTTAGACCGGATAAACGAGGTAACGCGGGATGACGTTCGTATCGAGCACTGCCTTGCGACTAGCTAGCTTGGCTTCGTTGCCCTCGAGCACGACTTCGTCGAGGTAGGTGCCAACCGTGAGCAGCCGGGCGTCGCCTTGCGCCGTGGTGTAGGCGACCATGAAGTTGCTTTCCATGGACCAGCGGCCGGGCGCAGCCGGCGCGCCGGCGAGGCGTTGGACAAAATGCCGGGTGCGGTAATCCTCGAACGTTCCTGCCCAGACCTCTTTGACCGCCTTGATGCGGTCCTCGATGCGCGCGCGCGTATCGTCCATCATCAGCGCGACCGGCAACCCCTGTTCGATATTCTCGCGGCTGATGCAAACGTAGCTCGCTTCGCCAGCGAAGCAGTCAGCCCATCCGCGCATATCGCCTGCGTCGAGCGCGCGCGCATAGCGCAGTTGGAGCGCGTCCAAGCGCGCGAGCACGAGGGCATCAGCCACGTTCGAACCTCATGGCCCTGCGGTAGTGCTCCCACCGGACTAGATTGCCCGCCTCGTCATTCTGCTGCAGGACTTCGGGTAACGCCATCCGATCGCGAACCCCCTTTTGGAACTCCACGGTACCGCCGCCGTGCGCGCCAACGTGAAGCCTGTTGAAGACTGCCCCGTCCTCGAGCGAGATCAGGCCGCTCGGGCCCAGCAGGTTGGAGGCCTGGCGTACGCGGTGCCTGGAAGTCTCTTCGTCGTCGTCTTCCGGGGCGAAATAAGTGTAGTGCACCTCGGTGCGGTCGGGCGACAGCGGCATGGCGAAGCGCAGGCTGATCACGTCGAGGTGGCGAACGAATGCGGTGAGTGGAAACAAAGATACGATTACGGACTGCGGCGTCGCGGCGCGGTCGCGGGCCTGGATCAGGGAATGGTCGGCGAGAAATCCGCGATCGGTCGCGTGCTGCAGGTCCGCGTGGATCACCTTGTGCGCGCGCGGGGTCATGAACTGCAGTCCCTGACCGCCTTGCCACTTCAGCAGACGGAACGCCCCGTGCAGCAAGGGCGCGTGGTAGCCCTCGTTGTCCGCGTACTCCTTCCAGTTCGTGTCGTAACTGATCTTCTGATAGCCCAGCAGCTTGAGCCGGCGACCGTCTGCCAGCGCCTTGGCGATGTAGGGATCAGTACCGCCAAGATACTCGTCGAGCAGCGGGGCGGACGCGTCGCGGGTGGCGAATACGACCCCGTGGACGATATCGGAACGAAGGGGGCGCAGCCCATAGTCTTCCTTGCGAAAGCCCGGTGGAAAATCGCGCATGCCGGGCGCACCGAGCAGATTGCCGCAAGTGTCGAAGCCCCAGCGATGGTAAGGGCACTCGATGGACCTTCCGGCGTTGCCACGAGCGCAGGTCTTCAGCTGCGTCCCGCGGTGCGGGCAGGTATTAGCGAAGACGCGGATTTCGCCGTCGCTGCCGTGCACCGCCATAACCGGTGCCTCGCCGATGTACGCCGTCTTGAAGTCCCCGCGCTGCGGGACTTCGCAGCGATGGGCTATGGGAAACCATTCGGGCCCGCTAAAGATGCGCTCGAGCTCGAGCCGATAGACGTCTTCCCTGTGGAACACGTCCTTCGGAATTTTGCTCAACTCCCGCGGCCACTGGATCGGCATGCTGAGCGCGTCTAACTGCATTGCAAACCCACCTACTTTGTATCGATCCTGCCCGGGTTATGCTGCCTTCAACCGAGGCGGATGGTAGGAGCGGTCCACCGAGCGGCGAAAGGAATGCTTCGTTATGGCTTCATGCTGAGCGGTTATGCGCGGTGGCGGCGATGACGCTGACGCAACCCAAGTACCTCGCGCGCGGCCACAACGCCGCATACCTCCCAGCCGGGCATCAGCCGCCAGATCCGCCTGCTGGAGCAGCAGCTCGGCATCAACGTGCTGGCGTGCAGCATGGGACGCATTGTAGGGCTCACCGAGGCCGGCGCGCGTCGCCGCCTCCGCCAAGATCATCGTGAAGGAACGCCAGCCTGAGCCTGAATGGGAAGCCGCTCGAGCACCGCGACCACGCGGCTTCCGGGTAGCGAAGCGTCGACTTCGAGCGCCAAGCATTCCTTGCTGAAGTCGTCGACGATCGTCAACGCCCGCAGCTTCCTGCCGTCGATTAGCGAGTCGGACACGTAGTCCATCGACCAGCTCTGGTTCGGCGCCGTCGGCGCCGCACGTACCAGGCGCTCAGCAAGCGCTATGCGTTTTCTCTTTCTCTTGCGAACCCATCAGCCCTTAGGCGGCCATCGCCAGGTTCCTCGGGCGTGGAACGAAAACCCCAACCCCTTCGTCTGGACCGCCACCGTCGAATCCATCCACGCCAAACTCACGCGCTGCCGTCAGACCCTCGAGCACATCCAGCCCGGTTGCACGGCACCGCGCACTCGAAAGAAGAAAAAAAATCAAATCACCAGTCATTTCTCGGACACCACACTACCGATAGAGCCTGTACGTCTTCTTGTGATTCACCGACCAACCCTCCCGGCGAAGCAGTACATGGATCTACCTCAGACCCGTACTATTTCAGGGGGGCACGTCACAGTCGGCACGAAGGGCTCGATCTGGCGACGCAAGTCGGCGACCGAGCTAAACGAGCCACGACCAGACCAGCGTCTCGACCTGGTTGAGCCCGGAGGAGTAGGTCGGCTGTAATGGCTGGCAATTTCCCCTTCACGAATCCGTTGCGCAATTCGACCACACGCGCAACGATTGACTTTTGCATCAGGCTGATAGACTGCCGCCGAAACACGAAGCTTTCGTTACGATTGCATGCGCAGCGGTAATGCCGCTCGCGTCGGCGTGGAGGACGCCGAACCGATGACCCTGACACAGCTTCGATACCTCGTCGCCATTGCGGACCACGGATTCAACATCTCCCGCGCCGCTTCTGCGCTGCACACCTCGCAGCCCGGAGTGAGCCGGCAGATCCGCGTCTTCGAAGAGCAGCTCGGCGCGCCGATTCTTTCGCGTAACCGGGGCAGGATCACCGGGATGACCGCGGCAGGCACACAGGCGCTCGCGAAGGCGCGGCGCATCCTCAGCGAAGTGGACGCCCTGCGGCGCATGAGCCGCGACATGGCGGGCGGGGAGATCGGCACGCTGGGCGTCGCCACGCAGTACTCCTACGCCATTTCCATCGTGCCGCGCGCCGTGGCGGCGATGCGCGAGCGCTATCCCGGAGTCTCGGTCGTCGTGCAGCAGGCGGCTGCGGCCGTCGGCGTCGAAATGGTCCGCTACGGCGACGTCGACATCGCGATCACGATCGAGCCGCCCCCACCCGGCTCCGGTCTTGCCGGACTGCGCCTCACCGATGTTCCCCTCGTGCTCCTCGTGCCGGAGGGCCATCCGCTTCTCAAGCTTCGCGCCATCGGCCTCGAAGACCTGCTCGCCCATCCGTTCATCGGCCCGGTTTCTTCCTCGAGCGCCGACTGGGGCGTACGCCGCGTCTTCAGCTCGCACGGCCTGGAGCTCGAGCCGGCGATTTCGGTGATGAACGCGGGCGTCATGCAATCCTATGTCGCGATCGGCGCCGGCATCGCCATCGTGCCGGCTTCTCTGCCGCGGCAGAAGGGCGTGCGCGCCATTGATGTCGAGCACCTGTTCAAGCCCAATTCCATCACCGCGATCCTCGACGCGCATCGCCCAATGGCCGCGTATACGTACGACTTTCTCTCCCACCTCGCGCCGCGCTGGACGAAGACGGAGATCGACCGCGCCCTGCGCGAAGCGCGCTCGCGCGCTTCGCCCGGGCCTCGCCACGCCGCCAGGAAACCGTCCGCCCGGTAGCCCTGCCGTTCCATCACCCCGCTTCGCCAGGCCGCTCCACCGCCGGCTGCGACACACGCGATTCCCCTGCGCCATCCTCCAGGTCGATGAACACCTCGCCGTTCTCGAACCGCAGCGGATAGCCGCGCAGGCTGCATTCGCCGGGAAAGATGCACGCCCCGGTGCGGCCGTCGAACGACCACTGGTGGGCGCCACAGACGAGCTCGGTCCCGTCGAACTCGCCGAAGGCAAGCGAGATGCCCTCGTGCGGGCAGCGCGCGTCGAAGGCGGCCGGCGCCGCGCCCTTGCACCAGGTGACCACGACCTCGCGGCCGCCAATCTGGAAGTCGCGCATCTCGCCCTCGGCGAGATCGCTCCGGGCGCACAACCTTGTCGTCATTGCCATTCCGTATCAGGTCGAACCAGCCGAAGCTTATCCTAGGCCGGCGTATCGAGCGGCGCCCTGAGCGGGTCGTATGGATAGAGCCAGCCGTTGCGCGAAGCGGCGATGTTGCGCGCCGCGAACGCCCGCCGCATCTCGGCCGCATCGACGATGTGGTAGAGCTCGCCCATTTCCGTGGACTCGCGCACGACGCGGGCGGCGCGCTGCGCGCGGTGCGACTCGTAGGTCTTCAGCGCCCGGGCGAGCGGCTCGCCGCGCGTCATCGCCCGTGCGAGGACTGCCGAATCCTCGATGGCGAGGGCCGCGCCCTGCGCCATGTAAGGCAGCGTCGCATGCACCGCGTCCCCCAGCAGCGCGGTGCGCTCGGTCACCCAGCGCGCGGCCGGGGGGCGGTTGTTCAGCGCCCAGCGGAAGCACTGGTCGCGGTCAGCCGCCTCGATCACCGCCCGGACCATCGGATGCCATCCGGCATAATCCTCGTCCAGCTCCCGCCACGGCCGCTTCGCGGTCCAAGACTCTTCTTCCCATGGCCGCTCCACGCAGCCGGCGAAGTTCAGGAGCGACCCGCCGCGCAGGTAATACATCGTCGCGTGGTTCCGCGGCCCGCACCAGACCGTGGAGACGACCTCGGGCCGCAGCTCCGGCCGCACGCGCTCCACCGGGATCGTCAGCCTCCAGGCCACCTGCCCGGTGAAGTGCGGCGTGTCCGCGCCGAGGACATGGCGCCGCACCGCCGACTTGATCCCGTCGGCACCGATCAGCGCGTTGGCGCGTACCGGTGCGCGGCCCTCGAACTCGACGCTCACCTCGTCGTCGGACTCGGTCGCACGGGCCACGCGCGCCCGCAGCTCGATCGCCCCCGGATCGAGGCGGCGCACCGCCTCGACGAGCGCGCGATGGAGGTCGACCCGGTGCAGCTGGAAATACGGCGCGCCATGCTGCTCCCGATGCGCCGATCCGAGCGGCAGCCGGTGGAGTATCTCCCCGGTGTCATAGCGGCGGAACTCGAAAGCCTCGGGCTGCACGGCCGTGCGCTCGAGCTCCGCCTCGAGGCCGAGGTCGCGCAACACCTTGGATGCGTTGGCACTGATCTGCACGCCGGCGCCGACTTCGCCGAGCTGGTCTGCCTGCTCGTACACCCGCACGCGGCAGCCGCGCTTGAGCAGGCACGCCGCCGCCGTCAGTCCTCCGAGCCCGGCCCCCGCGATGGCGATATCGACTTTCTCGGCTTGTGCCACCCTACTCGTCCATCACGACGCCGGAAGCCTTGATCATGGCGCCCCATTTCGCGCGGTCCCGCTCGAGAACGCGGGCGAAGGCTTCGGGCGTCGTGCCCGTAACCGTAAATGCCATGCGCGTCACCTGGTCGCGTACTTCAGGATTGCCGAGCGCCTTCACGATTTCCCGGTGAAGGAGTGAAACGACGGCTCCCGGCGCGCGAGCGGGAACGAAGAATCCGAACCAGCCCGCACCCTGAACCTCGGGATGGCCCAGCTCGGCGAACGTCGGCACCTCCGGCAGGTAGGGCGAGCGCCGCGCCCCCGTAGTGGCGAGGATTCTGAAGCGCCCCGAATCGCGGGTGCGCAGCAGGCCGTCGAGCACATCGATCGTCGCCGGAATGTGCCCGCCGACGAGGTCCGCCAGAAGCGGCGCAGAGCCCTTGTAACCGACGTGCGTCAGGCTCACGCTCAGCGCGCGGCCGGCCTGCAGCCCCAGGAAGTGACCCAGTCCGCCCGCGGCGGCCGAGCCGAAGCTCGCGTTCCTCGGGCTCGCGGCCGCCCAACTGCCGTACTCGGCGAGGGTCCTCGCCGGCACCGACGCCGCGACAGAGAACGCCAAGTCGTACTCGAACACCTGCGAGACAGGGGCGAAGTCCGCGACAGGATCGAACGGCACGTTCTTCACCACAAGCGGTCCGACGACCATCGCGGCCGTATTCGCGATCATGAGCGTCGTTCCGTCGGGCGGCGAGCGCTTCACGTACTCGGCGGCGATGCGGCCGCTCGCGCCGGGCCGGTTTTCGACGATCACCGGCTGGCCCAGCGACGCGCTCATCCGTTTTGCGATCAGCCGGGCGACGTTGTCCGAGCCGCCCCCGGCCGGATAGATGACGACGAGCCGGATCACGCCCTCGATCGGCGCAGCGAGCGCGGCTGCCGCCAGCACCCAGAGCACGAGCACCGCCGGGAACCGCTTGATCAGTGCTTTCATCAATTGGTCGCTCCCGCCCCCGTAGCCCGCACCACCTCGCGCCACTTCCTGATGTCGCTTTCGATGAACTCGTCGAACTGCTTCGGCGTTGACATGAGCGGCTCCATGGCAAGCCGCAGCAGCGTCTCGGAAGCCTCCTTGCTTTCGAACGCCTTGGCGATATCCGCATGGATGCGTTCCACCACGGCCGTCGGAGTGGCTTTCGGTACCACCATGCCCATGAAGCCGGTCGCCACGTAACCCGGTACGGTCTCCTGTCCGAGAGGAATGTCGGGAGCGATCACGCTTCTCTTGTCGGTCGTCAGCGCGATCGCCTTCAGCCGGCCCGCGCGCAGCAGCTCGAGGTCGGTGCGGGTCAGCGGATTCGCCGTGAGGTCAAGGCGACCGGCGATCGCATCGTTGGTCGCGTCGCGCGCGCCCTTGTAAGGCACGAATTCCAGCTTCGTGCCGGTCAGGAGGTTGAGCAGGGCTCCCGCCAGATGCCCCGTGGTCGCCGGCACCGTGCCGTACGTCACCGGGCGGCCGCCCTTCGACAGTGCGATCACTTCGGCCAGGTTCTTCGCCTGCAGCGTCGGCGAAGCGAGAAAGGCGAGGTGCACGACGACGAGCTGCGAGACCCCGCGCAGGTCGCCTGTCGTGTCGTAGGGGAGCTGCTGCCGCAGCGACGCGTTGATCAGGTGCGCCGTCGTCACAATTCCCATGGTATGGCCGTCCGGCGCCGCTTTCGCGACCGCATCCGTACCGATCTGCGTGCCGGCCCCCGGACGGTTGTCGACGACGATCGGGTGCTTCCACGTGGCGGCCATTCTGCGCGCGATTTCGCGGGCGAGGACGTCGCCTGGCCCTCCGGGCGTGAATGGCACCACGATCCGGACCGGCGCCGAGGGAAACTCCTGCCCGCTCGCAGGCAGGGCAAGCAACGCGGCTGCGGCGCCCGCCAGCAGCCTCCGGATGGCATGTCGTCTCATGTCTCGCTCCTCTTCAAAGATTCTTCGGCCGCCGCTTGGGCGGACCATGGCAGCAGCGCCGCGTGCTCGCGCAGCCAGTTGCGCAGCAGCGCCTTGTCGATTTTTCCGGTCGAAGTCCTCGGCAGCGCGTCCGTGAAGAGAACGTGCTTCGGCGATTCGGGCCGGCTCAGATGCGCCTGGCAGAACGCGACAAGCTCACGTCCGTCGGCCTTGCGCCCTTCCCTGCGCCGGACAATCGCCACCACTGCCTCGCCCCACTCCGGATGCGGCGCGCCGAGCACGGCCGCCTCCTCGACGTCGGGATGCCGGTGCAGGACCGTCTCGACCGCGGCCGGATAGACGTTCACCGCGCCGGAGATGATCATGAAATTCTTGCGGTCCACCAGATAGAGGTAGCCCTCGGCATCCTGCCGCCCGATGTCGTGGGTACGCAGCCAGCCGCCCTTCAGCACCTGCGCGGTCTGCTCGGGCAGGTTCACGTAGCCCTTCATGATGCTCGGTCCCCGGACCCAGACTTCACCCGGCGACCCGGCAGGCAGGCGCCTGCCGTCCTCGTCGCAGACCGCCACGTCGTACAGCAGTCCCGGCCGGCCGGCGGAGGCAAGCAGCTCCGGCCGCCCGGCGAAGCCCTCCCGGTGATCGGCCGGGCTGAGGTGCGTGACCCAGCCGCCCGATTCCGTGAGCCCGTAGGCCTGCAGGAAGCCGCAGCCGAAGAAGTCGTGCGCTTCGCGCAGCAGGCGCGGGGCGGCCGGCGCCGAACCGTAAGTGATCGTGCACAGCGTTGAGAGGTCGTAGTGCCCGCTGCGCACCTCGCGGATCGCGCGCTGCATCATGATCGGAAAAAGGGAGGCCACCGTCACGCGGAAGCGCTCGATGTCGCGGAGGAAGCGCGCGATCTCGAACTGGCCGTCCGGGATCACGTGCGTCATCCCGTTGCCCAGCCCGAACATCGACATGATGACGGCCATCCAGGACGACTGGCCCGCCATATACCACACGTCGTCGACCGTCAGGCCGCGCCCGACGAGCGACTGGAAGATAGCGTGCACCACGCCGCCATGCGTGAGCATCACGCCTTTCGGGTGCCCTGTGGTCCCCGAGGTATACGAATGGAAAAGGACGTCCTCCGGAGCGATCTCCGGCAGCGCCGGCGTTTCAGCCGCGGCCTGCAGAAGACTCTCGTAGTCGAGCGGCCAGCCATGGTCGCCGCCGTAGCCGATCACTCGGATGCCGAGCTCGCGCAGCGCGCCGTCGAGCTCGCGCAGCACCCCCTCGAAGCCCGCTTCGGCGAGCAGGACCGACGCGCCGCTGTCGCGCAGCACGTAGAGGATCTGCGCCGCGGGATAGCGCCAGTTCACGCCGAGCCGGACCGCGCCCGTCTTGATGCAGGCAAAGAAATGCTCGTAGATCTGAAAGGACTCGCGGCCGAAAACGGCGACGACGCTTCCCTTGCGCACGCCCAGCCCCTGCAGCGCCGCCCCGAGGCGGCTCGCGCGTTCGTCCATCCGCCGCCAGGTGCGCGTCTGCTCGCCGCAGCAATAGGCCACGCGCTCGGGGTAGTAGCTGGAACAGCGGGCGAGCAGATCGCGCGGAATCATTCCCGGGCGGGCTCAGAGGATGAACGCGAGCGTGGGCAAAGGCAGCGCTCCGTTCACCAGCGTCGCCTTCTTGAAATACATCTTCAAGGCGCCGGCGCGCCGGCGCAGACCGTACTCGTATTGTCCCGGCCAAATGTTGAGGCGCTCGCCGAACTGAATCGCAAGCTCGTAGAGCACGAAGTTGCAGAACACGCGGTACCCGTCTTCCTGCTCGGCATAGACCTCGATGTTGGAGAGCAGGCGGCGCATCGGCGAAGGCGGCGACTGCGCAAAGCGTTTTCCGGTGCGCAACTGGCGCAGGCGGCTCGCGAGCCGGGAGCGGTTGTCGTAGATCACCGAAACCGTCTGGCGTGGATCGAAATTCCCCGCCCCGCGGGGCACCCAATAGCACATCTCGTCGTCGAGGAGCGCCTCCCAGTCGTCGTAACGCGACTCGTCGGCGAGCCTCGCCTCGCGGTAGAGGAAGCGCGTCACCTCGGCGAGCTCCTGCGCGGAGGCCTCGCGCTGCGCGGGCGCGGCGTCGGCCCCGCCTGCCGGGTCCGCGGCGCTCATCGCGGCTCCATCACCGTGCGGTAATGCTTCCAGAATGCCCGGTTGCTGACCTCGTCGGTGCTGTGGCTCGTCAGCGCGCCTTTCTCCGTCGCCTGCCGGTTCAGGCCGCGGCTGATATCCAGCCAGCCCGAGCGGCCCTGGAGCGCCGCCTGGGCGCGCTCGGAAATCACGCCGTCGTCGGCGAGAAGGAACCCTGAAGGTCCCATCGCGCCCTCGGACTGGCGGATGATCCGCATGTTGAGGCCCTCTTCGACGCCCTCGAGCAGCATCGGCGTGTGCCACTGCACGCACTCGGTCGCAGAGAGCGGCTGGAACATCACGATATTGAGCTCGCCGAGGAAGAGGTTGGGGAAGATGGTGGCGTGTGGAGGACCCTCGATCAGGACGCTGCGCGCAGCCGGCTCGCCGCGGGCGGCGACCATGTCGGCGACATAGCGGGCGGCGCGCTCTTCGGTGGTTCCGAGCCACTCGAGGGGACGGCGGTAGCGGCCGGTGAAATCAAGCTCGGCATGCCCTCCGCCCCAGTCTCTCGCGAGGGACAGGCGCGCGCTCTCGGAGCGCACGTGCGAGTCGTAGTGCGTGCGGAACGCCTCGAAGAAGGAGGCATGCGTGATCGCGGCGTGATAGCCGTCTGTCGCGTTCTCCGGCAGCATCTTCCAGTTGCACGCCATGCGATGCTTGACCCATCCGGCGCCAAGGCGGATGCGCGACAGCGGCGAGACCCCGACCGCCCGGTCGATGAGCGCGGCGCCCGCGCCGAGGTACGACTCGAGGCTGCCGGCGCGCGGATTGAACGTCGCGAACACGAATCCCCGGTAACTCGCCACTTGGGCCGCACCGCCCAGCGAGCGCTCGGTCTTGTCGGCGCAGAAACCGTCCGGGAACGGGACGCCGAGGAGCTCGCCCTCGAGGGAGAAGGTCCAGCCGTGATAGTCGCACTTCAGCAGCTTGGCGCGGCCGGATTCGGATCGACAAAGCATGTTGCCGCGGTGCGTGCACCGGTTCGAATGCACGCGCACCGCGCCGTCGTTCGCGCGCAGCAGGACGACCGGCTCCAAGCCGATCGCGCGGCAGACGTAGTCGCCGGGGGCCGGGATCTCCGACTCGTGCCCCACGAAGACCCAGCCGCCATAGAAGATCTTCTCCAGCTCCTCGGTAAAAACGGCGGGATCCGTGTACAGACTGCCATGCACCCGCCGGTCTCCGACGAGCGATGCATAGCCCGCGCCGCGCGGCGTGCCTTTATCCGCCATTTGCACGCGACGAGGTTAGCAGGCGGCCGGACGAGGCGGAAAGAACATATGGTTATGCGGCCTCGAAGGCGGTTATGCGGGCTCGAACACGAGCATGCCGTCGGTGGAGAACGCTGCCCGCAGCGCAGCGCCGATCGCGGGCGGGGCGCCGGCGGCAGATCGCACGGTGCTCACCAGCCGCGGCCCCTCCTCGAGCTCCACTACCGCGACGTTGTAAGGCGCCGGCCGCTCCGTGGTGTAGGACAGGCGGTAGACCGCGAGCGCGTGAAGCGTCGCGCACCCGCTCGCGGCCACCCATTCAAGACCGCCCCGCGGGTGATTGCCGCAGATGCGCTCTGCATAGGCAAGGGCCCTGCGGCATCGCGCGCAGCGCGCATAGCGCAGCTCGCGGCGCTGCACATGCTCGAGGAAGGCCCGCGAGTAGCCGGAGTGCAACTGCAGGGGGAGAGGTTCGCCGGCCTGCCGATCAGTCATAACCTGTGCTCCGCTTCGATAAGAAATGGTTCTCGTCCTTTACGCCCCCGCCGGGGGCGACTATCCTGTCGAGGCCGCGCAATCGGCGGCCCTCACGGACAGACGAATGCTACGCGCGGTGCGGGGTGAGATGGAAGCGGACGGAGATCGGATCGCCGGCTGCCTCGAGGTCCGGGACGACGGCCGCTGCAGGCTCGACCGGCGCGTCTACACGGATCCCGCCATCTTCGAACTCGAGATGAGCCGGATCTGGGAAACGGCGTGGGTATTCATCGCACACGAGAGCCAGGTTGCCCGGCCGAACGACTTCTTCACGACGCACATCGGCCGCCAGCCCGTGGTGGCCATGCGCGACCGGGCTGGAAAGCTGGGGGTATTCATCAATGCCTGCCGCCATCGCGGCGCGAAGCTGTGCAGGGTCTCCAAGGGAAACGCGAAGCTCATCGCCTGCCCTTATCACGGCTGGGTGTACGGCTCCGACGGTGCGCTGGTGTCGGTCAAGGACGAATCGCTCGGCGCGTATCCGCCGTCGTTCGACAAAAAGGAGCTCGGCCTCACGCCCGTAGCTCGGGTGCAGAGCTACCGCGGCTTCATCTTCGCGAGCCTGAACCCGGCCGTGGAGCCGCTCGAAACCTACCTTGGGGACGCCACGGTGCTGATGGATCTTCTCATCGACCAGTCGGAGTCCGGCTGGGAGGTGCTCAAAGGAAGCGTCTCGTACACCTTCGACGGCAACTGGAAGCTGCAGGCCGAGAATGGCGTGGATTCGTATCACGCAACGACGGTGCATGCGAACTTCGCCGCAACCGTCCAGAACCGGCTGCGCTCCTCCCATGCCGGCGAGAAGATCAAGGCCATGCAACTGCAGCACGACCCGGCGCAGATACGGAGCGGGTTCTTCGATGTGGGGCGCGGCCACGTGATGATGTGGCGCGATTGGAGCAACCCGGAGGACCGCTTCAATTACGCCGATCGCCACGATATCGTGCGCCGGATGGGCGAATCGAGAGCGCGCTGGGCGCTCGGAAGGTTGCGCAACATCCTCATCTTCCCGAACCTGCTGCTGCTCGACGTGATGAGCACGCAGATCCGGGTCTTCCGGCCTCTGGCGGTTGACAGGACGGAGGTGACCAGTTATGCCATCGCGCCGGTCGGCGAGGCGCCCGAGCAGCGGCGGCTGCGCCTGCGCGCCTACGAGGATTTCTTCAATCCGAGCGGCATGGCGACCGCCGACGATCTCGCGGAGTTCCGCTTTTCCCAGGAGGGCTTCCGCGGCGAAGCATCCCGCTGGAGCGATTTCAGCCGCGGCGCGGCCCACCAAGTTGCCGGCCCCGACGAGCATGCGCGCGAGCTGGGCATCCGGCCGGTGCATTGCGGCGCATGGAGCGAGGACGAGGGGCTGTTCATCGGCCTGTATCGGCGCTGGGTCGAGCTCGTCGGCGGGGCCGCCGCGCGGAACGAACGCCGTGGATGATCCGCGCCTCGGCGACGTCGCGGCCTTCCTCTTCCGCGAAGCCGAGCTCGTCGATACGCGGCAGTGGGATGCATGGCTCGAGCTCTTCTCCGAGTCGGCCGAATATTGGATCCCGGCCTGGGAATCGGAAAATGAGCACACCACGGATCCGAACTCGCAGGTTTCGCTGATCTACTACAACTCGCGCGCCGGCCTCGAGGACCGGGTGTTCCGGCTGCGCACCGGAATGTCGTCCGCATCCACGCCGTTCCCGCGCACGAGCCACCAGGTGACCAACATCCGCGCGGCCTTTCGCGACGATGGGCGCACCGAAGTGAGGGCGAACTGGCAGGTTCTCAGCTTCCGGCTCGGGGAGACGACGGGTTTCTTCGGCATGTACGACTACCTCCTCGAGCCGCACGCTCGATCGTGGAAGATCCTGAAGAAGAAGATTGTCGTCCTGAACGCCGTGATTCCCACCGTGCTCGATATCTATCTCGTATGACGGAGAAGACCTCATGCCGCTGCGCCTCGCCCGCTTTCTGACCGCCTGCTTCGCGCTGCTCGTCGCCGCCCCGGCCCTCGCGCAGCTAAGCGCCTATCCCGCCAAGCCGATCCGCTTCTTCGTGGGCTATCCGCCGGGCGGCAGCACCGATACGGCCGCGCGCATCCTTGCCACGAAACTCTCGGAGCGCATCGGCCAGCCTGTCATCGTGGATAACCGCTCGGGCGCGGGCGGCCTCATCGGCATCGACGCGATCGCCAAGTCCGAGCCGGACGGCTACACCATCGGGTTTGGCGTCTCCGGCAACCTCGCCGTCAACGTGACGCTGCTTCCGAAGATGCCGTTCGACCCGATTGCGGACCTCGCGCCGGTCAGCATGGCCGTGAACAACTCGCTCATCATCGTCGCCCATCCGTCCTTCCCGGCGAACAACGTCGCCGAGCTCATCGCCTTGGCAAAGGCGAAACCCGGAAAGCTGGTGTACGGAGCCCCGGGTACGGGCAGCGCCATGCATCTGGCCGGCGCGCTGCTCAACAGCATGGCGGGAACCGACCTCGGCGTGGCGCATTACAAGGGCCTCGGCCCGGTGGCGAACGACCTGGTCGGCGGCCACATTCCGCTTGCCATCCTCGACGTGACGACCACGCGCGGCTTCATTCAGCAGGGGCGGCTGAAGGCGCTCGCCACGACGGCCGCCGCGCGCGCCCCGACTGCGCCGGACGTACCCACGGTCGCCGAGTCGGGCGTGCCGGGCTATGCGGTGACGAGCTGGTTCGGGGTGATCGCGCCCGCGCGCACGCCGCCCGACCGCATCCGGCTCCTGAACTCCCACATCGTCGCCATCCTCGAGAGCGCCGACGTACGCGAGCGCTACCTCGCCGCGGGCCTCGAGCCGGTGGCGTCCACGCCGGAGGCGTTCGGACAGTTCATTCGCGAGGAGATCGCGCGCTGGGCGAAGGTGATTAAGGAAGCGGGCATCGTGCCGCAGTAGTAGGCCGCGCCCGCCGGCGCGGGCGCTACAGCCGCTCGCCCGGCCCGAGCAGGACCGCGGCATGGTAATCCAGGCGGCCGCCGCTTCCGGTAACGAGGATCAGGTCGCGGTGTTCCACCTGCCGTTCTCCAGCCTCGCCGCGCGCTTGAATTACGGCTTCAGAGACCGGCGTCATGCCCTGCAGGTAATACCCGGATAGGTGCCCGCCGCCGGTATTGACCGGCAGCCTGCCCCCGGGAGAAGTGTGGCCGTCGGCGACGAAGCGGGCGGCCTCGCCCCGTGCACAGAGTCCGTAGTCCTCCAGCGCCTGCAGGCCCACGTACGAGAAGGCGTCGTAGATCTGGCACATCTGCACGTCCTGCGGACCGATGCCGGCGCTCTCCCAGAGCGTCCGTGCGGCAATCGCGCCGCCCGCGCGGATCTCGGGAAGGCCACCGCGGAAATTGCGCTCGGCGGCATGCCCCTGCCCGAGCGCGTGGACGAAGACCGGCGGGCGCGGCCGGTCGCGCGCCGCCTCGCAGGCCGTGAGGACGACTGCAATGGCGCCGTTCACCGGATACGCGCAATCAAGCACGCGAAAGGGCTCGACGACCGGTCGGGAAGCGAGGTACTCCTCCATCGACAGCGGCTGGCGCTGAAAGGCGCGCGGATTCTTGGCCGCCCAGCGGCGGCTCGCGATCACGTATTCGCCGAGATGGCGCTCGTTCAGGCCGAATTCGGCGAGATAACGGCTCGCCGCAAGCGCATACGGACCCGCCGCCCCGAACATCCCGTAACGCGCCTCCCAGTCCTCGATGCCCGAGAGCTGCATCACCCGGTTGAACGCGGCGCTGCCCGAGGCGCGCCCCGGCCTGAGAGGCGCATCGCTGAAAACACAGGCTACGGTCCGGGCGAGCCCATGGCGGATGTAGAGCGATGCTTCGTGGATGGCGCCGACCGACGAGGCGCCCTCGATCTGAAGGGAAGCGAGCAGGCGCAGATCGCCGAGCGCCAGGTCCTGGCGCACGCGAAGCGGCAGGTCGCTGAACGGCGCCGCGGGACTGCGGCAAAGAAGCAGTCCGTCCAGATCCGCGAGCGCGAGGCCCGCATCTTCCACCGCGGCGATCACCGCCTCGATGGCGAGGTCGCGAGCCGTGCCGATGGCTTCCCGAGCCATGCGGCTGAAGCCGAGTCCTACGATGGCTGAATAGGGGCCCTGCATGGGTGAGCGATCAGCCTTTGCCTTCGCGTAGGCGACGGTTCACGCGGGGGCGCCGCCGGCCACGCTGATCACCTGGCCGGTGATGAACGACGCCTCGTCCGAGGCAAGAAAGCAGATCGCGGCTGCGACTTCGTCGGCCGTGCCGAGCCGCGCGATCGCCCGGCTGCCCGCACTGCGCGCATACATTTCCGCCTGCCAGCGCCTCTCCGCTTCGGAGAGCGGCGCCGGGTTGCGAGGGACCACCCGTCCCGCGTTGTCCAGCCCTCCGGGAGACACGCAGTTGACCCGCACCCCGAGCTCGCCTACCTCGCTTGCGATGCACGCGGTCATGGCATGAACGCCGCCCTTGGCGGCGGCATAGGGCACCCGGTACAGGCCGCCCCGGGTCACCGCCGAGCCGACATTTACGATGGCCCCCCGGCGCTGCTCGCGCATCACCGGCACCACCTCGAGGCAACACCATAGGGTGGGCCAGAGCGAGCGGGCGATCTCCTTCTCCATCTCGGCCGGCGTGTACTCCCAGAAGGGCTTCATCCAGATGGTGCCGCCCACGTTGTGCACCGAGACATCGATGCCGCCAGCCGCGGCAAGGACCTCGCGCACCATGCGCTGCGCGCCGGCATGCGTTTCCAGGTCGGCTTCGAGCGACTCCGCGTTCCCGCCGGCGCGGCGGATCTCGTCGCGCGCCGCCATGCAGGGCTCGATCGCACGGTCCACGAGAAACACGCGCCCGCCCTCCGCCGCAAGGCGCCGGGCCACGGCGCGTCCCACGCCCTGCGCCGCGCCGGTGACGATCGCGGTCCTGCCGGCAAAGCGCCGGGCAGCGCCGCCTGAGGCTTGGTCGTGGGCGCTCATGGGGCTCCCTGACTGTGCAGCACTACTAAGCTCCAACCGTGCTCATCAAAACGGCAAATGTTCAAACGATGCTTCCGAATCGGTCCTCGGGTATCCATCCATGTTCGACCAGACAGCCGATCTTCCGGGGAACACTCTCCGGCGATTTGGAAATCAGGCATGGATCTCATAGTAGATATGTTTCGTATGGAGAAAGTCGTTTAACCCTTCTAGACCATGCAAGCGGCCGATGCCGCTTTCCCGATAACCTCCGGTTTCGGCCTCCGCCATCAGACGGTTGTAACTGTTGATCCAAACGGTGCCGCTCGCAAGCTGGCGGCTTACGCGCTCGGCGCGGTTCCGGTCCGCCGTCCAGACGCTTGCAGCCAGGCCGTAGCGAGTGGCATTGGCGCGCGCGATTGCTTCGCTTTCGTCGGAAAAGGTTTCAAAAACCAGAAATGGACCGAAAATCTCCTCCTGAATAAAGGCGGACGATAGGTCGCGGATCTCCACGAGACTCGGCGTGAGGAAGGCGCCATTCGGATAGTCAGGAAGCGATTTTCCGTATACATGGACGGTGCCCTCTTCGGCGGCCCGAGCTATGCCATCCGCGACTCGGTCACGACTGCGGCGGTCAATCAGAGGCCCCATTTCCGAGGCAGGATCGCCTCCCGGACCCACGCGCACGGCCCGCAAGCTCGCCGCCAAGGCCGATCTCACTTCGGCTGCCCTCGAGTCATGGACAAGCACGCGCGCGGCAGCTGTGCACATCTGGCCTGCCATCACGGTCGATGCTGCGGTAATCGTTTTCACTGCTTGTTCCATGTTTGCATCCGGGAATACGATCGATGGAGACTTGCCGCCCAGTTCGAGCGACAGTCGTTTCATAGTCCCGGCGGCGCTAGCCATTATTTTCTTGCCGACAGCATTCGAGCCAGTAAAGCTGATCACGTCAACGCCGGAAGAACGCACCAGCGACTCAGCACCGAGGGTTCCCGATTCAGTGAAAAGGTTTACTACGCCCGGCGGAAGCCCGGGCACTTCGGACAAGCACTGGAGTGCGAGCGCCGTAGCTCCGGACGTTTGGTGGGCAGACTTCACCACCGCCGTGCATCCGGCAGCGAGCGCGGGCGCGAGCGAGCGCATCAGCAGCGTTACCGGTGCATTCCAGGGGACGATGATGCCGGCTACTCCGATAGGCTCGCGCGCGAGATTCGAGTAGCAGCCAGGCTCGGTCTCGACGATCCGGCCGAATAGATTGCGGGCTAGGCCGGCGTAGTAGCGCAGTTCGGCTATCGCTCCATGCAGTTCCCCCACCGATTCACGCAGCAGCTTGCCGTTCACACGCGTAAGGCAGGACTCGATCCTGGTGCGTTGCGCTGCAAGGCGATCGGCAAAATCGAGAAGCACCTGCGCGCGCAACCGTGGGGAGT
>CBDDRQ010000027.1:0-6611 GCA_965233125.1 uncultured bacterium | reverse complement strand
ATGTCGCTCGAGGCGCTGCGCGCCGGCATCCGCTGGGAGTTCGAGTCGGTGCCGCAGTACCTCGACATGCTCGAGCGCCGCGGCGCGGCGGTGAACGTCGCCGCCTTCGTCGGCCATTCCTCGGTGCGCACCTACGTGTTGGACGAGGCGGCGACGCAGCGGGTGGCAACCGATCATGAAATTTCTCAAATGAGGGACTTGGTTCTGGAAGGCATACGCGCCGGCGCCGTCGGCTTCTCGACCAGCACCTCGCCCGCGCACAACGGCGAGGGCGGCCTGCCGATGCCCTCGCGCCTCGCCGACGAGCGCGAGCTGCGCGCGCTGGTCGGCGTACTGAAGGAAGCCGGGCGCGGCGTGTTCATGCTCACCAAGGGCGGCCACACGAAGATCGCCTTCCTCGAGGACCTCGCCTCGGACTCGGCGCGGCCGGTGGTGATCGCGGCGCTGCTCCACAGCAGCACCAACCCGGATGCGGTCTTCAGGGACCTGGAAGAAATCAGGGACGCCAATGCGCGCGGCCGCCGGCTCGTCGGCGCGGTGTCCTGCTGCCCGCTCAGCATGGACTTCACGCTGCGCTCGCCCTACACGCTGGAGGGACTGGAGTCGTGGCAGCCTGCGCTGGGAAAGAAGGGGGCCGAATTCGCAAAAGTCATTTCTTCTTCTGAATTCAGGAACGCCATCCGGCTCGAACTATCGCGGCCGGCGCACTTTCGCCTGTTCAACGGCGAATGGGACAAGGTCGAGGTCGTGGAATCCAGAAGGAAGGAAATGGAGCAGAAGCCGGTGGCCGAGCTCGCGCGCGCGGCGGGAAAGGACCCGATCGACTTCATGCTCGACCTCGCGCTGGAAGAGGACCTCGACACGGTGTTCAACGCGCTGCTGCTCAATTCCGACGAGGCGGCGGTCGGGCGGATGCTGCGCGACCCCTGCGCCATGGTGTCGCTCTCCGACGCGGGCGCGCACCTCACGTTCTTCAACGACGCGGGCTTCGGCCTGCACCTGCTCGGGCACTGGGTGCGCGAGCGAGGGCTCTTCCCGCTCGAGGAGGCGGCATGGCGCCTTGCCGGCCAGCCGGCGCACGTGTTCGGCATCCGCGGCCGCGGCGCGCTGAAGCCGGGCTACGCCGCGGACCTGCTGCTCTTCGACCCGGCGCGGGTGGCGCGCGGCCCGAAGAAGCGCGTCTTCGACCTGCCCGCGGCGCAGCCGCGCCTCACCGTCGAGCCGCTCGGCGTGCACGGCGTATGGGTGAACGGCGTCGCACTCGGCGCGGACGCGCAGCTGCCCGGCCGGCTGCTGCGTGAATTTTCCGCGTAGCGATTGCACGACAAGAAAAAGCGAAGGTAAACAGCAGACTGCATCATTTCCCGCGCGGGCTGTCGCCCCCGGGCGACGAAATTGCCCTCAAAAGCATGAATTTGTGGCGCTTTTACGCTGGTACGGTTCGTGCGTAACACGACGCGCGGTACCAACCAACACTACAGAGAGGGCATCCACAGTGCTACAGAAAGACGGGTTCTTCCGCAGGCAGCGCGACGATAACCTTTTCCGCCAGACTCCCCCGGCCGCCGCGCCGGCGCCGGCGAGCGCGCCTGCCGCCAACGCGGCACCCGCGCCCTCCGTGTCGGCCGAGATCAAGGCCGACGAGCGCAAGGAAGCGCGCCTCGTCGTCGGACCGGACATCAAGATGAAGGGCGCCGAGATCAGCGACTGCGACACGCTGGTGGTGCAGGGACGCATGGAAGCGACGCTCGACTCGCGCGTGCTCGAGATCAACGAGCACGGCGTGTTCCAGGGCACGATCGCCGTCGACCAGGCGACGATCCACGGCCGCTTCGAGGGCGAGCTGACGGTGCGCAAGCAGCTCATCATCGAGGGTACCGGCAAGGTCTCGGGCAAGATCCGCTACGCCAAGATCAGCATCAAGGAAGGCGCGGAGCTCGCCGGCGAGGTCGCCGTGCTCGACAAGTCGCAGGCCAACGTGTCGGTGACCCCCCGCCGCGCCGCCGCCTAAGCCGGCGCCGGGCGCGAGCCGCCCCATCCCGGGCCTTGCCCGGGGTGGGCGCCTAGCGCCACGCGTCGATCGAGATCGACTTCACGTAGCGCCCGCCGAACATCCGCCAGGCGCCCTGGGTCTCGCCGCCGGCGACCACGATGCTGATCTGCGCGGGCTCGTAGATGCGGATCAGCTCGCCGGGCTTCGCCTTCAATTTCGCGGCGTAGGGCTCGACGCCCGCCACGGCGAGAGAGCGGAAGAGCGTCTGCACCCACTGGTTGTCCCAGTATTCGCGCGCGCTCAGGCGGCCGTTGTCGGAAAGCCACTCGGCTAGCTTCTCCTTCGTGTCGAAGCCGAGCTCGACGAAGCCGCGCGCGGCGATCGGGTCGAGCACGAGCAGCGGCGCGAGGTGCTGCTCGCACGCGGCGAACACGCGGCGGAACTCCTCCCGCCAGGTCTCGCGCGGGCCGAAGCCGGCCAGGGTGTAGCGCCCGCCAAAGAAGACGCTCGCCACGCTCTCTTCCGCCTTGAAGCCCTTCTGCACGTGGAACGGCGGCCAGGGGCTGCGCGCCTCGGCCTCCGGGAAGCAGGCGCTGTAGTTGTACCAGTTGCCGAGCGATCCCATGTAGGTCTCGCCGGGCACCGAGCCGCCCTGTAGATTCTGCGAGAGCAGGTTGTAGGCGCGTCCGATCGTGGCGTTCGCATGGTTGAAGGGGCCGAGCACGCCGATGCCCGAATCCATGCCGATCTCGTCGCGGATCGGCCCGTTGACGAGGGCGAGCGTGGCGAAAGAGGTGGTGCTCGAGGAGCGCGCCGTCTGGCCGCTCGCGGCGAGCGCCAGCACCACCGGCAGGTACTCCGGCCTGCAGCCCGCCATCACCGCGTTCACCGCCACCTTCTCCACGGTGAACTCCCACGCTTCGCGGAACGCCGTGGGCGCGAGGCGCCCCACCACTTCGCCGGGCTTGCGGCTCGTGCCGCGCAGCATCGCCGCCACGCGCTCCTCGGTAGGCAGCGTGATCGGCAGGAAATCGGTCCACTTGTTGTCGATGAAAAGCTGCTGCAGGCTCTCCTCGCTCGCCGGCGGCAGCAGGCGCGGCGTCGAGCGCTCGAAGGCGACGCCTTTCAGGTCCTTTTCATCCAGCGGCCGGGTCAGGCCCTCGAGCACTTCCTGCATGAAGGGGCGCTTCGCCACCGGGTCGACGCCTTCGATGTAGGCGCGCAGCTGCGGCGGCGTGCGCCCGACCACCGGCTGCGGCACGAACGCCTGTCGCGCCGTGGGCATGCCGTTGGCGAGCGCGCTGGCGCGCGCGAGGCGCGCGAACGGATCGGTGTGGACGGCGACCGTGGGGACGCCGGCGCGCTCCAGGGATAGCGCAAGCCCTACGACCGTAGGGCTACACGTGCTTCAGAGGCCCACCCCGAGGATGGCGGCCTGGCCATCGGCCTCGACCGTCTTTCGCATGTCGGGATCGTCGACCCAGCTCTGGCGCGGCTTGATGATGCGCGCGTTGACCGAAGGCAGGTGCTCGCCGAACCAGTCGAGGAGCTCGTTCATGAACGCCTCGGAGTTGTCGAACAGGCAGTCCACCAGGTAGACCACCTTGCCGTCGAGGCTCTGCAGCCGCGGCGCCAGGCGCTTGCCCGTCACCTTGGGCGGGTACCCGCGCGGGTCGTGGACGGTCAGTGTCATGATGCTTTACCTCCTCGTAGATACGAATGCGCTGTCGCCGCAGCAGCGGCACCTTCGCCCGCCGAGGCGATGGCGCGCCCGGGGGAGCCGGCGCGCGCCAGGCCCGCGGCGAAGATTCCCTCGCTCGACGTCGCCATCGTTGCGTCGGTCGGGATGCGCCCGGCGGCGTCGAGCGACAGCCGGCCGGCGAGGAACGCCGTATTCGGCTCGAGGCCAATATAGGTGAACACCGCGCGAGCGTCCAGCGGTTGCGCGCCGCCGCGAAGGCGCACGCCGCTCACGCCTTCCTCGCCGACGATCTCTTCGACCTCCGCGCCGAAGCGCACCTCGATTTTCGGGTGCGCGAGGACGCGCTCGCGGTAGCTCGCCTGCCCGCCGAGCTCGCCGCCGCGGCACAGCACGATGACGCGCGAGGCGAACGCCGCGAGCGTGAGCGACTCCTGCATCGCGGAGTCCCCGCCGCCGACCACGGCAACCACCGCATCGCGCAAGAGCGGGCCATCGCAGCTGGCGCAGTGGCTTACGCCCCTGCCCTTCAGTCGCTCCTCGCCGGGCACGCCCAGCGCCTTGGGGCTCGCGCCGGTCGCCACGATGAGGCTCTTTCCCGTGAATTCATTGCTGGACGTGAAAAGGCGAAGCGCCGGGGCTTCGCCCTCCACGCGCACGAGCGGCAGGGTCTCGAGCTCGGCGCCCGCAGCCGCCGCCATCTCCTGCGCCATCGGGCACAGGTCGTAGCCCGCGACCCCCTCGGGGAAGCCGGGATAGCCCTCGACTTTCTCGATCGCGAGCAGGTTGCCGCCCGGCACGTCGCCGGCGAGCACCAGCGTGCGGCAGCCCAGGCGCGCGGCGGCGAGCGCGGCGCTCAGGCCGGCGATCCCGCCGCCGGCGACGACGACATCGTAGCCTCGGCTCATGCGAGGAACTTGCGCAGGCGCGCCACCGCCTCCGCAAGCCGCTCTTCGCTTGAAGCGAAGCACCAGCGCACGTAGCCCTCTCCTTCGGGCCCGAAGGCCGAGCCGGGCGCGAGCCCGAGCGCCGTTTTCTTCAGGAGCTCCTTGCAGAAGGCAAGGCTGTCCGTCATTCCCTCGATGCCGAAGAACATGTACATGGCGCCCGGAGGACGCGAGCAATGGACGCGGTCGATTCCCTTCAGCTCCCTGAAAAGAAAATCGCGCGCCTTGCGGAAGCGCTCCCTGGAATGCGCGATGACCGGCTCACCGTCCTTCACCGCCGCGATGCCCGCGCGCTGCACGAAGACCGGCGCGCAGGAGGTGTTGTACTCGATCAGCTTCGCCAGGTCGGGCGCGAGCGCGGGCGGCACAACGAGCCAGCCCAGTCGCCAGCCGGTCATGAGCCAGGACTTGGAGAAAGTGTTCGCGCCGATGATCCTGTCGTTCTCGTCCATCAGGTCGAGGAACGACGGAGCGACATTCCCTTCGTAATAAAGCCGCTCATAGGCGTCGTCCGAGACGATCCAGATGCCGTGCCGGCGGCAATGGCCGAGGAGAACCTTCTGGTCCTCGCGCGGCATCGTCCAGCCCGTCGGGTTGTTGGGCGAGTTGATGTAGACCGCGCGCGTCCCCGGCGCGAGCGCGTCGAGGAGCTCGTCGAGATCGAGCGTCCATCCCGCCTCGCGCAGGCGCAGCGGCACCGTCACGGTCTGCGCCCCGAGGATGCGCGGGATCTCCTGCAGGTTCGGCCACAGCGGCACCACCTCGACCGCGCGGTCGCCCGGGTCGAGCAGGAGCTGCGAGGCGAGCATCAGTGCGTTGACCCCGGAGGAGGTCACCGCAACCTGATCGGAAGTGATGGGTTTTCGAATCCTGGAGACATAACCAGCCAATACCTCCCGCAACTCGGGGATTCCCAGGTTCTGGCTGTAGTACACCTCGCCCGCCTCGATGGAGGCCATGCCAGCGCGGCGGATGAACTCGGGCGTGGGCTCGTCGCCCTCGCCCGCCCAGAAGGCGAGCAGGCCCGGCATCCCGACCCCGAGGTTGTAGATCTCGCGGATCCTCGAGGCCGAGAGGGCGCGTACCGCGGGTCGCGCGGCGAGCGGCGTTTCGCTTCGCATGACGGTTCTTATTCTAGACTCGCGGTCCATGTCCGCCGCGCGCTGGTCCCTGATCGCTGCGATCGCGACGATGGTGGTCTGGGGCCTCAACTTCCCGGTCGTCAAGTACGTGCTCGAGCACATCGGCCCGGGGCCCTTCCTCTTCATGCGCTTCGCGGTGATGCCGCTGCTCGGCTTCGCCCTGCTCGCCGTCGTCTTCCGCCGCAACCCGCGCCAGGCGATGCCGGCGCGCGAGGACTGGCCGCGCTTCGCCGCCTGCGGGGTGCTCGGCCACAGCCTGCACGTCGGCATCGTCACCTGGGGCATGGACCTCTCGACGCCCTTCTCCGCTTCGCTTGTGCTGACGAGCGGCCCGGTGTTCACGCTGCTCATCCTCGCCTGGCTCGGCGCCGAGCGGTTGCGGCCGCGCCAGGTGGCGGGCACGCTCGTCGCCTTCGCCGGCATCGTCGTCTTCCTTTCCGACAAGCTCGCGCGCGGCGTGCTCGGCGCGGGCCTGGGCGACCTGGTCCTGCTCTTCGCCGCCTCCCTCTTCGCGCTCTACACGGTGGTGGTGCGCCCGCTCGCCGAGCGATACGGGCCGGTGATCGTGCTCGCCTGGACGCTCGCCTTCGGCGCGCCGCCGCTCCTCGTGCTGTGCGCGAAGAGCTTCATCGACGCGGACCTCGGGGGCCTGGGCGCCCGGGTTTGGATCGGCCTCGTGTACGGCATCCTGGTCTCGAACTTCCTCGGCTGGCTGGTGTGGACCTGGGTGAACGCCGCGCGCGGCGTGGCGCGCTCGGCGCCGCTGCAGTACCTGATGCCGCCGATCGCCGGCCTCGCCGCGTGGCTCACGCTCGGCGAGACCTTCACCG
>CBDDRQ010000026.1:0-16225 GCA_965233125.1 uncultured bacterium | reverse complement strand
GTCGAGCGCATCCGCAACGTCGCGCGCCGCGTCGCCAAGTGGCGCGCCGCCGGGCATCGCCTGGTGGTCGTGCCCTCGGCGATGGCCGGGGAAACCAACCGCCTGCTCGCGCTCGCCGGCCAGGTGCAGGCGCAGCCGGACCCGCGCGAGCTCGACGTCGTCGCCTCGACCGGCGAGCAGGTGACGATCGGGCTGCTGGCGATGGCGCTGCTCGAGCTCGGCGTGAAGGCGAGAAGCTTCACCGGCTGGCAGGTCAAGGTGCTCACCAACGCCGCTTTCAGTCGGGCAAGAATCATTTCGATCGAGCAGGACAAGCTGAAGAAATCCCTCGATAACGGCGAAGTCGCCATCGTCGCCGGCTTCCAGGGCGTGGACGAGCAGGGGAACATCACCACGCTCGGCCGCGGCGGCTCGGACACCTCCGCGGTGGCGCTCGCCGCGGCGCTGAAGGCCGACGAGTGCCAGATCTACACCGACGTGGACGGCGTCTACACCACCGACCCCCGCCTCGTACCCGAGGCGCGGCGGCTGAAGAGCGTCACCTTCGAGGAGATGCTGGAGATGGCCGGCGCCGGCTCCAAGGTGCTGCAGATCCGCTCGGTCGAATTCGCCGGCAAGTACAAGGTGCCCACGCGCGTGCTCTCCAGTCTCACCGACCCGGACCTGCCGGTGGCGGAGGAGGGCCGCTCGGGCACGCTCATCACTTTCGAGGAAGACCCGCACATGGCGATGGAAAAGGCAGTGATCTCGGGCGTGGCCTTCAACCGCGACGAGGCGAAGATCACCGTGCACGACGTCCCCGACCGCCCCGGGGTCGCCTACGCGATCCTCGGCCCGATCGCCGACGCCAACATCGACGTCGACGTGATAGTGCAGAACGTCGGCCAGAACGGCATGACCGACCTCTCCTTCACGGTGAGCCGCACCGACTACCCGCGCGCGGTGAAGATCCTCAAGGGGCAGGTGCAGCCGCACATCAAGTGCCGCGAAGTCTCCGGCGACGAGCGCATCGCCAAGGTCTCGATCGTCGGCATGGGCATGCGCTCGCACGCCGGCATCGCCGCGCAGATGTTCCGCACCCTCGCGGAGGAGGGCATCAACATCCAGATGATCTCCACCTCCGAGATCAAGATTACCGTGGTGATCGAGGAGAAGTACGTCGAGCTCGCGGTGCGCGTGCTGCACAAGGCCTTCGAGCTCGACCAGGAATAATCGGGGTCAGAGCCCGAAAAACAGGGACAGACCACGATTTCCCGCAACGACCTGCTGGGGCGGTGGAAGCTCGAGAGCTATACGGCTTCCGACGGGAAAAGCACCCTTCATCCGATGGGCGAGGGCGCCGTAGGCGTCCTCGACTACTCGGCGGATCGCAAGGTTTCGGTGCATATCATGGCGCGCGACGGGCGCTATTTCGCCTACTACGGCGACTACAGCGTCGATGAGGCCGCTGCGACCGTGACCCACAGGCTGGAAATGGCCTCGGAGCCGAGCTTCGTCGGCGCCTCGAACCTGCGCCGAGCCGAGCTGCAAGGCTCGACCCTGATCCTCAGCGGCGAGATGACGTTCGAGGGCAAGCCCCGCACCATCAAGGTGGTCTGGAAACGCTGAAAACGAAATGGGTACGATCGTACCCATTTTGCCGTTCTAGGCCTCTTCCACCATGGCCGGTATGCAAGTCCTAAACAGGGTACGTCCCCATTTAGGAGGCGGTGAAGACTTCGCGGCCGTCGACGAAGGTGCGCTCGACGGCTATGTCCTTGATGCGGACCTCGTCGCAGGTGAGGGGGTCCTCGGCGAGGACGACGAAGTCGGCGGCGTTGCCGGGGGCGAGCGGCCCGCGGCTGCCTTCTTCCCACGCGAGGCAGTGGCCGGTGACGGTGGCGATGCGTAGCGCCTCCTCGCGGCCGAGGCGGCTCTCGCCGAGCTTCGAGCGGCTGTCGTTGTCCCAGCGCGAGAGCGCCTGCCACAGCGTGAAGAGCATCGAGTGCGGCACGTTGTCGGAGGAAAGCGCCATCGGGATGCCGGCGTCGAGGAGCTCGCGGATCGGCACGCCGCGGCCGCGCAGCTTGTCCAGGCCGAAGCGGTCGGAGGCCATGTACATGAAGTTGGGCGTCACCGTGGCGACGAGCCCGAGGCGCTTGATGCGCTCGAGCTGCCCGGGCGTCGCCTCGATGACGTGGATGATCACCCAGCGCCTGTCGTCGATCGGCACCTGCGCATGGATGGCCTCGTAGGCGCGCAGCACGCGCTCCAGGTCGTAGCACACCAGGCAGTTCAGGCGCAGGCCGAGCTTCGCCGCGAGCACGCCGATCTCGACGAAGCGCTCGTGCGGCAGCGACTGGTAGAAGTGGCCCGCCCACTGCTCGTAGGGGTAGTGCTGGCCGATCACCTGCGCGGTCTGCGCGTCGCCGACATCCACGCACACGCCTTCCAGGCGCAGCAAGCCGTCGCCGCTGCCGCGCCCCGCGAGCACGTTCGCCCAGTGGTAGAGGAGCTCGGCGATCTTGCGGTTGTCGAAGGCGGCGGTCGGCAGCGACAAGGGGATCTGCATGCGCACCGTGAGCTCGCCCGCCGCGTGCACCTGGCGGTACGCCTCGATGAGCGGCGGGGTGATGCCGTGGCCCTCGTAGGCGGCGGTGGTGCCGGTGGCGCTGTAGGCCGCCGAGCCCAGCCGCACGCCGGCGACGCGGTCCTCGTAGGTGAAGCGCGGCACGCAGCGGAAGAGCGTGTACTCCATGAGCGGCGCGTAGTTGCGGTCGAGGAACACGCCGCTCGGCTCGCCCTTCGCGTCCTTCAGGATCTGGCAGTTGTAGGGCGCGACCGAGTCGCGCGTGACGCCGGCGAGCTCGAGCGCCTTCGTATTCGCCACCGAGGGAAACGGCCGGTGGCTCCACCAGCCCCAGCAGGCGCGGATGTAGACCGGGTGCTCGCTCGCCGCCGCGTCGAGGTCCTGGCGCGTCGGGAACCGGCCCTCGGCGAGCTGCTCGGTCCGGTAGACGTAGTCGGTGGGCGGCGTCCCCATGGGCATCAGCACGATCCACTCGCCTTTCGGCGTTCTCGCGGCAGCCTGCCGAATGACGTCCTGGATTCTTGAAATGGAATCACAGCCATCCAGCGCAATCCCACCGCGATGCTTCAGGCCGTGGCGGTCCATGTGCGGGTGTGCGTCGAAGAAGCCCGGCGTCACCGTCTTCCCCGAGACGTCGAGAACTTTCGTGCCCGGGCCCTTGTCCTTCATCACCATCGCCGCGTCGCCCACGGCGGCGATGCGCCCGTCGCGCACCGCGAGCGCCTGGGCGACGCGCGAGGCGGCGTCGAGGGTAATGATCTTCCCGCCGTGGACGACCAGCTCGTGCTGCGGCATTCGGCTCTCCCGGAAAGGGGCAAGAATAACGCGGCGCGGGTTAGAATCGACCCCGCTCCAGGAGAGATGCCCGAGTGGCCGAAGGGGGCGCCCTGCTAAGGCGTTATACGGGCAAAACCCGTATCGAGGGTTCGAATCCCTCTCTCTCCGCCAGATCCCGCCGCCAGACTGACGCGCGCCTGACGGCGGCGTCGAAATGACGGAAATGTTTCCGCGACACCGGTGTTCGCCTTGGGTCCAAGGCTTACCTACTCGACACCGGGGTCTCGATGAAAACGATCGCTCGCATCTGCCTGTGCCTGGCCGTCCTCGCCGCCGCCGGCTGCAGCCTGCCGGAGGGCAAGAGCGGCGCCAGGGTCTGCATCCAGGACTCGGGGTTCTGCTGGTTCCCCGACGACTGAGGTCCATAAGGGACTGAATTCCTGCGCCGGACGGCGGTCTGAACGGGAATGGGAATTGCACCCCCGGAGCCCGACATGACCGCAAAGACCCAGTACCGCGTGGGGATCACCGGCTCCTATGGGGGGCTCAACCTCGGCGACGAGGCGATCCTGCAGTCGATGATCGCCGAGCTGCGCCGCGAGCTGCCCGGCGTGGAGATCACGGTGTTCTCGCGCGACGCCGAGGACACGAAGCGCCGCCACGGCGTCGAGCGCGCGATCCCGGTGCGCAAGATCTCGCGCGCCGAGGTGGCGCCGGAGATCCAGCGCCTCGACCTCCTCATCTTCGGCGGCGGCGGCATCCTCTACGACGCGGAGGTCAAGGTCTACCTGCGCGAGGTGCTCGTCGCCAAGGAGCTGGGCGTTCCGGTGATGGTGTACGCCGTCGGGGCCGGGCCGCTGAAGGACCCTGCGGCGCAGGCCGCGGTGCGCGAGGCGCTCGAAGGCGTGCACGCGATCACGGTGCGGGAGCGCTCGGCGCTGCAGGTGCTCGAGGAGGCCGGCGTGCACCGCGACGTGGTGGTCACCGCCGACCCGGCGCTGCTGCTCAAGCCCGCGCCCCTGCCGCGCGGCTTCCTCAAGCGCGAGGGGCTCGAGGGGCGCCGGCGCCTGATCGGCATGTCGGTGCGCGAGCCGGGGGTGGCGGCGCCCGACATCGACCAGAAGGTCTACCACGGCCTGCTCGCGAACGCCGCGGACTTCATGATCGACCGCTGGGGCGCGGACATCGTGTTCGTGCCGATGGAGCGCTCGGTGCTCGACACGCAGCACAGCCACGCGGTGATCGCCAGGATGCTGCGCGCGCAGCGCGCCACGGTGCTCAAGGGCGAGTACAGCTCGGCCGAGATCCTCGCCATGATGGGCCGCTTCCAGTTCGCCGTGGGCATGCGGCTGCACTTCCTCATCTTCGCGGCGCTGCGGGGCACGCCGTTCGTCGCGCTGCCGTACTCGGGCAAGGTGAGCGGGTTCCTCGAAGACCTGAAGCTGCCGGCGCCGCCGCTCAACCTGGTGAACCCGGGGCGGCTGATCGCCCACCTCGACGAGTCCTGGGACAAGCGCCGCTCTCTCAAGGCGCAGCTCGCCAAGTCCGTGCCGCCGCTCCAGGAGCGCGCCAGGCAGACGATGCAGATCGCAGTGAAGCTTTTGAAAGAGAAGAACTTCACGGAAATCAAAGCGGTCGCGTGACGGGAACATGAGTGCCGGCGTTAGCGCGACCCACTAGCGAGGCGCGCCTCGAGCTGCCGCCGCGCAAGGCGCTGCTCGCGGCGGACACCGACGTGCTCGTCGTCGGCGGCGGCCCGGCGGGCATCGGCGCCGCGGTGGGCGCCGCCGACGCCGGCGCGCGCGTGGTGCTCGCCGAGCGCTACGGCTTCCTGGGCGGCAACGCCACGGCGGCGCTCGTCATGCCGCTCATGTCCTTCCACACCCAGCAGCCGGTGCCGGAGCAAAGAGGCGCCACCACGCTGCTGCCGACCGATCACGGGCCCGGCCAGCCCGTCGTCGCAGGGGTGCTCAAGCGCCTTCTCGAGAAGCTGGTTTCCGCAGGAGGAGCTATAGCGCCCTCGCTTGCCACCGGCTACGTCGTGCCCTTCGACCCGGAGTGGTTCAAGCTGATCGCGCTGGAGCTCCTCGACGAGGCCGGGGTGCAGTTTCTCTTCCACGCTTTTGCAAGCGACGTTCTGCAGGAAAATCGTTCCGTAAGAGGCGTCGTATTCGAGACCAAGTCCGGGCCGGTGGCGATCCGCGCCCGCGTGGTGATCGATTGCAGCGGCGACGGCGACATCGCGGTGCGGGCCGGCGCGCCCCACGAGATCGGCCGCGCCGACGGCCTGGCGCAACCCATGACGCTCATGTTCCGCATCGCGGAGTTCGAGCGCGCCGCGTTCGACGCCTACGTGCGCGAGAACCCGAAGGAATGGCGCGGCGTGCACGGCCTGTGGGCGCTCGTGCGCCGGGCCACCGAGGAGGGGCGCCTGGAGCTGCCGCGCGAGGACATGCTGTTCTTCGCCACGCCGCACGAGCGCGAGGTGAGCGTCAACAGCACGCGCGTGACGCGCGTGCTGGGCACCGACGTCTGGGACCTCTCCTATGCCGAGTGGCACAGCCGGCGCCAGATGCGCCAGATCGCCGCGTTCCTGCGCCGCTACGTGCCGGGCTTCGAGCGCTCCTACGTGATGCAGAGCGGCGTCAACATCGGCGTGCGCGAGACGCGCCGCATCGTCGGCGACTACCAGCTCACTGCCGAGGATGTGCTCACGGCGCGCAAGTTCGACGACGCCATCGCGCGCGGGTCCTACCCCGTCGACATCCACAACCCCAAGGGCAGCGGCACGGTGCTCAAGCGCCTGCCGCCGGGCGAGGCCTACGACATCCCGCTGCGCTGCCTGCTGCCGCGCAACGTCGAAGGCCTGCTCGTCGCCGGGCGCTGCCTCTCGGGGACGCACGAGGCGCATTCGTCGTACCGGGTGATGCCGATCGTCATGGCCACCGGCCAGGCGGCCGGGGTGTGCGCGGCGCTGGCAGCAGGTTCCAGAGTCAGTCCCCGATCGGTGGACTTCAAGGAAGTGCAAAAAGAGTTGCACCGCCAGGGCGCGAGCCTGCGCATGTAGTTGAAATAGCGATATTTCCGCCCGCAGCCCTCCATTACAGTAAGGCCCGGATGACAAACGAGAAAGACCTTCGGCTGGTGCTCGACGCCATGCCGGCCGCGGTCTTGCGCTGCGACCGCGACGGGCGTTACCTCTGGGTGAACCCGTATTACGCGCGCTGGGTCGGGCGCCCGCCCGAGGCACTGATCGGCAGGACGATCCGCGAAGTGCTCGGCGAGAAGGGCGCGCGTGAGCTCGAGCCCTATCTCGAGCGCGTGCGCAAGGGCGAGGAGCTGCGCTACGAGCGGCTCGCGGACTACCCCGGCGTGGGCCCGCGCTGGATCAGCGCCACGCTCACGCCCACGTTCAACGCGGCGCTCGAGCCCGACGGCTGGGTAGCGATCGTGGTCGACATCCACGAGCGCAAGCAGGCCGAGGAAGCGCTCCGGCACGCCGACGCGCGCAAGGACGAGTTTCTCGCCGCGCTTGCGCACGAGCTGCGCAACCCGCTCGCGCCGATGCGCAACGCGGTGGCGATCCTAGGACGCAAGGGTCCGCTCGACCCCGAGGTCGCCTGGAGCCAGGGCGTGATCGAGCGCCAGATCGACCAGCTCTCGCGCCTGATCGACGACCTGCTCGACATCGAGCGCATCTCGCGCGGCCGGCTGCAGCTGCGCCGCGAGCGGGTGCCGCTGGAGGCGGTGGTGGACATGGCGCTCGAGCTCTCCCGCCCCCAGGTCAACGCCACCGGCCGCCACCTCTCGGTACTGATGCCGAGCGAGCGCGTTACCCTCGACGCCGACGCGGCGCGCCTGGCGCAGGTGTTCTCGGCGCTCATCAAGAACGCGGCCCGCGACGGCGACTCGCGCGAGGCGATCGGCTTCAGCGTCGTCGCCGAGAACCGCGAGGCGGTGGTTTCGGTGGAGGGCGGCGCGGGAGGCCTGGAAGCCCTCGGCATCGGCCTGTCGCTCGTGCGCGGCATCGTTTCCCTGCACGGCGGCAAGCTCGAGCAGCGCGGCGCGGATTTCCTGGTGCGCCTGCCGCTGGCCGCGGGGGCGGCGCAAGCGCGCGAGCGGCCCGCTGCCTATCTCGAGCCGCAGGCGCTGCCGCTGCGCGTGCTCGTGGCCGATGACAACCGCGACGCCGCCGATTCGATGCAGCGCATCCTCGCGCTGTTCGGCCACGAGGTGCAGGTCGCCTACGACGGCTCCACGGCGCTGCGCCTGGGCGAGCAGTTCCGCCCGCGCGTGGCGCTGCTCGACATCGGCATGCCCGGAACCAACGGCTACGAGGTGGCGCGGGCGCTGCGGCGCAGCCAGGGACCGCGCGTCACGCTGGTGGCGGTCACCGGCTGGGGCCAGGACGCCGACCGCCGGCGCTCTTCGGAGGCCGGCTTCGACCACCACCTCACGAAGCCGGTCGATCCCGGTACGCTGAACCACCTGCTGGCACAACTCGCTTCGCAGTAAAAAGAGGGGGAGTCGACGCATGCGGTACCCGGTACTGGCCTCGCTTTGCCTATGGTGGGCGGGCGCGCTCGCGCAAGGCGCCACGACCCTCGCCGCGCGCGATCTCGCCGACCTGTCGCTCGAGCAGCTCGCCAACGTGGTCGTGTCATCGGTTTCGCGCCGCGACGAGCCGCTCGTGAGCGCGCCGGCCTCGATCTACGTCATTACCGGCGACGACATCCGCCGCTCGGGGGCGCGCAGCCTGCCCGACGCCCTGCAGCTCGCGCCCAACCTGCAGGTCGCGCGCATCGACTCGAGCCAGTACGCCATCACCGCGCGCGGCTTCAACAGCACGACCGCGAACAAGCTGCTGGTGCTGATCGACGGGCGCACGGTTTATACGCCGCTCTTCTCGGGGACCTTCTGGGACGCGCAGGACGTCATGCTCGAGGACATCGAGCGCATCGAGGTGATCAGCGGCCCCGGTGCGACGCTCTGGGGCGCCAACGCCGTGAACGGCGTCATCAACGTGATCACCCGGGATTCTTCCTCGACCCAGGGAACGCTCGCGGCGGCGGGGGTCGGCAGCGACGATCGGCAGGTGGCGATGCGCCATGGCGGCGAGCTGGGCGACGGCCACTATCGCGTCTACGCGAAGAGGACCCGCCGCGACGCGACCGGGCTTCCCAGCGGCGTCTCCAACCGCGACCAGGCGGACCATGCGCAGCTCGGCTTCCGCGCCGACTGGGGAAGGCCGAGCGAGGGCTTCACGCTGCAGGGCGACCTGTACGGCGGGGAGATCGACCAGGCGGCCGCGGCGGAGCGCGAAATCGACGGCTTGAACCTGCTCGGGCGCTGGACGCGCGACTTCGGCGACGGCGGGCTGCTGCGCATCCAGGGCTACTTCGACCACACCCACCGCGAGCATCCGGGCACGTTCAAGGAGAACCTGGACACCTATGACCTCGAGTTGCAGCATGGCCTGCGCGCCTACGGGCGCCACCGCCTGCTGTGGGGCGTCGGCATGCGCCGGCACGAGGACAAGATCGAGAACTCGCCGGTGCTCGCGTTCATGCCGGCCGAGCGCTCGCTCACCAACGCGCACGTGTTCGTGCAGGACGAGATCGCGCTGCGCCCGGGGCTCGACCTGACCCTGGGCGCCAAGGCCGAGCGCAATACCTACACCGGCACCGAGTTCCTGCCGAGCCTGCGGCTCGCCTGGCAGCCGACGCCGAGCCAGCTCCTGTGGACGGCGCTCTCGCGCGCGGTGCGCGCGCCGGCACGCTTGGATCGAGAGTTGTTCATTCCAGGCGTGGTCGCCGGCGGCCCCGCGTTCCGCTCGGAAGTGTCGCGCGTGTTCGAGCTCGGCTATCGCGCGCAGGCGGCGCACAACCTCTCGTACTCGATCACCGCCTTCCGCCACGACCACGAGAACCTGCGCACGCTCTCGCCGGGCTCGCCCGGGCCGATGATCGCGAACGGCCTGGAGGGGAGCACCACGGGCGTCGAGGCGTGGGGCACCTGGCGCGGCGCCGACTGGTGGCGCATCCATGCCGGGGTCGCGCTGCTCGACCAGTCGTTCGAGCTCAGGCCCGGCGAGGCCGACCTGCAGTCCCAGCCGGGCGGGGCTTCGGATCCTGACGGCTGGGGCAAGCTGCGCGTCGCCTTCGACTTGGGAGCCTCGACAGAGCTCGACTTCATGGCGCGCCACTACGGGGCGATCGAGAACCGCAGCGTGCCCTCGTACACCGCGCTCGACGCGCGCCTCGCCTGGCACCCGCGCCGCCGGCTCGAGGTGTCGCTCCTGCTGCAGAACCTGCTCGACGAGGGCCACGTCGAGTGGGGGCCCGGCGCCGAGTTCGAGCGCGGCGCCTTCCTCAAGGTCCGGATCGGGCTGCAGTGAGGGTTTTCAGAAAACTCCTCGTTCTGCTCCTCCTCGCGCCCCTTTGCGCCTTCGGGCAGGCGCTCGAGCACGAGGTCAAGGCGGCGTATCTCTTCCGCTTCCTGTCCTTCGTCGAGTGGCCGCAGTCGAGCTTCGCGCGGCCCGACTCGCCGATCGTGATCGGGGTGCTGGGCGCCGAGGACGTGCTGGAGGAGCTGCGCGCGATCGTCCCGGGCCGCGTGGTGCAGGGCCGCCCGGTGGCGGCGCAGCGCGTGAGCCTCGATGGCCGGCCCGGCGCCGCCCTCGCCGGGGTGCACGTGCTCTTCGTCGGCCGCGACGCCGCGGCACTGCTCTCGCGCCTGCCGCCGGCGCGCGGGCTGCTGGTGGTGAGCGATTCGGAGCGCGGCCTCGACCTCGGGGCGGTGGTCAACTTCGTGCGCTCGGAAGGGCGCGTGCGCTTCGAGGTGGCGGTCGACGCCGCCGAGCAGCGCGAGCTCAGGATCAGCTCGCGCATGCTCGCCGTGGCGAGCAGCGTGAGGCCGGGGAAGCTGTGACGCAGGGCGAGCCGTGAGCCTGCTGCGCTACATCGGCGCCTCGGTGCGCCGCAAGACCATGGCCGTGGTGATCGCCACCACCGCGGTCGCGCTGCTGGTGAGCGGCGCGGCGATGCTCTTCTACGAGGTGCGCGCCGTCCGCGACACGCACGTCGCCGAGCTGCGCACGCAGGCGGAGATCGTCGGCCGCGCGAGCGGCCCGGCGCTCGCTTTCAAGGACCGCAAGGCGGCGGAGCAGGACCTGGGCATGCTGCGCGGGCGCCCGGACGTCGAGCTCGCGGCGCTCTACGCGCTCGACGGCACGCTGTTCGCCTCGTACGCCCGCCCCGGCCAGGAGGGCATCCCCGGGCGCGCCGGGGCGCCGGGCTACCGCGTCGAGGGCGACTCGGTGAGCCTGTTCCACCCGGTCATCGATGCCAACGAGGACCTCGGCACCGTCTTCCTGCGCTCGAGCGCCGGGTTGCGCGGGCGGGTGCAGGACTACCTCGTGATTCTCGGCAGCGTGCTCGCCCTCTCGCTCGCGGTGGCGTGGCTCGTCTCGGTGTGGCTGCAGCGTGCCGTGACCGGCCCGATCCTCAACGTCGCCGCCGCGGCGCGGCAGGTGCTCGAGCGGCGCGACTTCTCCGTGCGCGCGGAAAAGCGCACCGAGGACGAGATCGGCATGCTCGCCGACACGCTGAACCGCATGCTCGCCGACCTAGAGCGCGAGATGGCCGAGCGGCGCGAGGCCGAGGACGCGATCCGCGCCGCCGACCGGCGCAAGGACGAGTTCCTCGCCACGCTCGCGCACGAGCTGCGCAACCCCCTCGCGCCGATCCGCAACGCGCTCTACATCATGCAGGCGGCGAAGGAGAATCCCGCGGCGGTGGCCGAGGCGCGCGCCATCATCGAGCGCCAGCTCGTCCAGATGGTGCGCCTGGTCGACGACCTCCTCGACGTCTCGCGCATCACCACGGGCAAGCTCACGCTGCGCAGGGAGCGCGTCGATGCGCGCGCCGTGGCGCAGAGCGCCATCGAGGCGGTCGAGCCGCTCGCCCGGGCGCGCGGGCACGGTCTGCGCGTGGCGCTGCCGCCGGCCGGGGCGGTGCTCGACGCAGACCCGACGCGCCTGTCGCAGGTCTTTCTCAACCTGCTCAACAACGCGATCAAGTTCACCGACCCCGGCGGGCGCATCGACTTCGAGGTCGAGCTCTCGGGCGGCGAGCTCGTCGCGCGCGTGCGCGACAGCGGCGTGGGCATCGCGCCCGAGATGCGCGAGGAGATCTTCGAGATGTTCGCGCAGGCCGACCGCTCGCTGGAGCGCTCGACCATGGGGCTGGGCGTGGGCCTGTCGCTCGCGCGGCGCCTGGTCGAGCTGCACGGCGGCACGATCAGCGTCGCGAGCGCGGGGCCGGGGAAGGGCGCCGAGTTCGTGGTGCGGATACCGCTTGCCAGCGAAACGCAGCTTCCCGCCCGCGAAGCTCGCGACCTCCTCGTCAGGGGGTCGGCGAAAGCGCACCGCATCCTGCTCGCCGACGACAACCTCGATTTCGCGAGCAGCTTCGCGACGCTGCTGCGGCGCATGGGCAACGAGGTGCGCGTCGAGCACGACGGGCCGGCGGCGCTTGCCGCGGCGAACGAGTTCCAGCCGGAGATCGCCTTCCTCGACATCGGGCTGCCGAAGCTCAATGGCTTCGACCTCGCCCGGCGCCTGCGTGGACTGCAGGCGACCGCGCGCAGCCGGCTCGTCGCGGTGACCGGCTGGGGCCAGCCGAGCGACCGCCAGCTCGCCTCCGAGGCCGGCTTCGACGACTACATGGTCAAGCCGGTCGAGCTCGAGCGCATCCAGGCGATCCTGCGCACCGCCTGAGCGCTGCTTCGCCGGGGTTTAGTGGTCCTCGATGCGGGGGACGGAATCCTCGGCGGGCCCGCCGGTATCCGGGTCGATCCACTCCGAGATGCCGAGCTCGGACTCGGCTTCCTGCAGGGACTCGGTTTCTTCGGTGTCCGGCTCGCCGCCGGAGAGCATGTCGGCCTCGGCCTCGGCGAGCGTGGTGAACGGGCCGTAGAGCTCGCCCTGCGCTTCCCAGTAGAAGCCGTCGGGCCGCTCGAGGATGCGTCCGCCCGGCAGTGCTTCGGCCTGCTCCTCGCTCGGCTCTTCGGGCGCCGCGGCGTTCGGGCGTTTCGACTTCATGCGGCGATGTTACGCCAGAATGGCCGCCATGAGTCAAGAGCCCACGCCCGTCGACGCCGAGCAGTTCAAGTCCGGCATGCGCACGCTCGCCGGGGCGGTGAACATCGTTACCACCGCCAACGCCGGCCACCGCTACGGCATGACCGCCACCGCCGTGTGCTCGGCGAGCGCCGAGCCGCCCACCGTGCTTGCCTGCATCAACAAGCTCGCCTCGACGCACGGGGCGGTGGTGAAGAGCAAGGTGTTCTGCGTCAACGTGCTGCGCTCGGAGGACTGGGAGCTCTCGACCAGCTTCAGCGGCGCGCACAGCGGCGAGGCGCGCTTCCATTCGCGCAGCTGGACGCGCCTCGCGACCGGATCCCCGGTGCTGATCGACGCGCTGGTCTCTTTCGACTGCCGCGTCGTGAAGAAGCTCGCGCACGGCACGCACACGATCTTCCTCGGCGTCGTGGAGCAGGTGCTGTTCGGCAAGAAAGGCAAGCCGCTGCTCTACTCGGAGGGCCAGTACGCCAAGCTCGCCTCGCTCACCCTCGGCGAGCCGCTGCCCGAAGGCCTCGACTACTGGGGCTTCTAGGCCTCGACCGGCGCATCCGCGTCGTGCTCGCTGCCAACTTCCTGGTGGTGGCGGCGCGCATGAGCGTCGTGACCTTCCTCGGCATCTACTTCGTGCGCGTGGCGGGCATCGAGCTCGCGCTCGTCGGCGCGGCGCTGCTCTTCGAGAACCTGCTGCGCGGCGCGCTGGCGCCGCTCTTCGGCGCGCTCTCGGACCGCGTCGGCCGGCGCGCCCTGCTGATCGCGGCCGCGGCGCTGACCGCGGCCGCGTTGCCCTGCTTCCTGCTCGTGAGCGGGCCGGCGAGCCTCTTTGCCTGGAGCATGGTCATCGGCGTCGCCGGCGCGGTGAACATGCCGGTGGCGAGCGCGCTGCTCCTCGACCTCGCGCCGGCCGAGCGCCGCCAGCAGGTGCTCGCGCTCAACTACACGGCGATGAGCGTCGCCTATACCGTGGGCGTGATGCCGGCGGGCTATGTCGCCGAGCGCAGCTACGCCGTGCTCGCCGGCGTGAGCGCCGTTGGTTTTCTCACCGTTGCGCTTCTCTACTACCTCGCGCTGCGCAGTCCGCTCCCGTTGGAGGCGGCAAGGCAATCCGGCATGCTGCGCGATAGCGTGTCGGCGTTCGCCGACCGCACCTTCCTGCGCTTCGCGTCGCTCGCCTTCGTGTTCCCGCTGTCCATGGGGCTGGTCGTGGTGGCGAGCCCGATCTTCGGCGCCGAAGCAGGGCTCGGCGAGGGCTACATCGGTCTCGTGCTCGGCGGCAACAGCATCATCGTCGCGGCGCTCGCGGTGCCGGTTGCCACGCGCATCGAGCCTGCGGGGCCGTTTCGCCTCCTCGGCGCCTCCGCGCTCCTCGTCGCTGCCGCCTTCGCCTGCTACGGCCTGGTGCCCGGCGCCGCCGCGGCGCTGCTCGTCGGCACGGTGGTGTTCAGCTTCGGCGAGCTGGTGTTCAGCTCGGCCGTGCCCGCCGCCGTGGCGCGTCTCGCGCCCGCCGGGCGGCGCGGCGCCTACCAGGGAGGCTGGGCGCTGGTGGGCTCCTTCGCCATGGGCAGCGCGCTCGTCCTGAGCGGCGCGCTGCGGGAAGCCTTCGGGTGGCACGGCGCGTGGCTTCTGTACGCGGCACTTGTCGTGCTCGCCGGTATCGCGCTGCATGCAATGCGCGAACGTTTCCTAGAACGCGTATAGCGCGGTCGCGCCCATGCCCCAGTCCGGGCTGCCGTCGGCGATTCCCTTCAGGAAGTAAAGCTGCGCGCGCCACGGGCCGGCGAAGCGCCCCGTCCAGAAGCCGACCAGCACGCGCGGGTCCGCCGAAGTCCCCGAGACGCGCTCGCGCCCGTCGAGGCTCAGCCCGGCGCTGTCGCGCGCATCGAGCCGGTAGCTCGCGCCGATGCTGTAGTTCATCGCGTCGTCGAGCCGCACGAAGCTCGAATCCCCGAAGAAGGTGTAGCCGATGCCGAGGAACGGCGTGAGCCGGTCGAAGGTCGTGTACGCGTCAAGCTGGAAGCCAAAGTCGGTCTCGCCGGTGCCCAGGCCCTGGTCGGCGTCGGCAGTCGGCAGCTTGACGCGCGCCGTGCCGTCCAGCCCGGAGCCGCCGCCGGAGTAGATCGCGTAGGTCGCGGCGCCGACGATGTCGCCGAGGCCGGTAGCGGTGCCGCGCGACGCGCCGCCGCCGCCGCGGCGCCGCGGGTTGGTGTTGTTCACGTTGCCGACCCCCGGAAGCACGCTGCCGGGACCCGTGACCTCGAGATAGGGCACAGTGAGCTTGAAGCGCCACGGTCCCGTCTCGCGCTGCGCCGTGAACGCGAGCGAGGTGATCTCGGTATCGCTGCCGGCGCCGTAGTCACCGGTGCTGTAGTGCAGGCCGCCGCCAAGGGTCGTCTCATCCGCGCCGAGCGCGCAGGTTGCCGCCGGCGCCAGGCAGGCCGCCGCCACCGCAAGAAGGAACCGCATTAGCGCCCCGGGCGCTCGGGTCGCTCGGGCTTCGCCGGGCGTTCCGGCCGGTCCGGCTTGTCCGGTCGCGCGGCTCTTTCGGGCCTCGCCGCGACCCGCTCGCTCGCCTTCGGCGAGCGCATCACCTCGCCCAGCTTGAAGCCCATGGACTGGGCGATCTGCCCCCAGCCCTGGCCGTCGGCGCGCAGCGCGAGAACGCCGGGCTTCGCCGAGGTACCGATCAGCGCGGCTTTCAGCTGCTCAGGCGTTGGATTCTCGGGAAGACTCTCCTGTGCAAGGGCGAGGGCGATGTTCAAGTTGCCGTAGCCCATCTTGCCGGTGGGCGGGTCGAAGCGGGTCGAGCCGATCCGGAAATCCGTGCCATCGCGCAGGCCACTCACCAAGGTGTTCGCGTTGGCCTCGGAGCCGCCGACGAGCGTCTTCCACTTTGCGACGAGCTGCGATTCCGACTGTGCCGGCGCCGCGAACGGCAGCAGGGCGAGCATGAACACGAGCAGGCGTTTCAGCATGAGACCTCCTTCTTCTTGCCGTTGCATGCTAAACGCGGATGCGCGCGCGCTCACAGGCCCTGGTTCACGCACGCCGTAGTCCGTTCGAGCTATCTGTCGCCGGCAGGCGACAGCGTTTCGAGAAACATGACGAGATCGTCGATCTCGTCTTCGCCCAGGTCGAGCCTGCGCAGGATCTTCTCGCCGTCGGCGTGCAGGCGCTCCTCGTTCAGCTCCGAGTAGTGCTTCACCACGTCGCGCAGCGTGGCGAGGCTGCCGTTGTGCATGTAGGGCGCGGTGCGCGCGACGTTGCGCAGGCCGGGAACGCGCCACTCGCCGAAATTGCGGTGCCGCGGCTCGACATGGCGCGTGCCGGTGGCGGTGCTGCGCGCCGGGTCGTCGTTGTAGCGCCCGAGCAGATTGAACCTGCTCTTGCGCAGCGCTTCCAGTCCATGGGCGCGGCCAGGATCCACCTTCCCCGGCGCGACGAAGAACGGCACGCCGACGTCCGCGAACTCGCCGTTGGTGAAGAGCGGCCCGAAGTGGCAGACGCTGCAGTTGCCCTTGCCGGCGAAGATCTTCAGCCCGCGCTGCGCCGCCGGAGGATAGGTTTTCATTTCTTCGGCATCGGCTCTTTGCATGGCGTCCCGGAAGCGATCGAACGGCGTGCGGCCGCTGAGGAGCGTTTCCTGGTAGGCGGCGAGCGCCTTGCCCGCGTCGACCAGCACCTCTTCATGGTTCGCCGGGGGATCGCGGCCGAAGGCGGCCTTGTAACCCTCGGTAAAC
>CBDDRQ010000025.1:0-2982 GCA_965233125.1 uncultured bacterium | reverse complement strand
GAGCAGGGCGAGAAGCCGTTCCGCGCCCGCCAGGTGATGCGCTGGATCCACCAGTCGGGCGAGGCCGGCTTCGCGCGCATGAGCGACCTCGCAAGAGCGACGCGCGAGAAGCTCGCGGCGACGGCGTGCGTCGAGGCGCCGCAGATCGTCGGCGATACCCTCGCCGCCGACGGCACGCGCAAGTGGCTGCTCAAGGTGGACGGCGCGAACGCGGTCGAGGCGGTGTTCATCCCCGAGGCGAGCCGCGGCACGCTGTGCGTGTCGAGCCAGGCGGGCTGCGTGCTCGACTGCGCCTTCTGCTCGACCGGCAAGCAGGGCTTCAACCGCAACCTGACGACGGCGGAGATCGTCGGACAGCTATGGGTTGCCCACCAGTTCATTCAAACCAGAATTTCGAATGTCGTGATGATGGGGATGGGGGAGCCGCTGCTCAATCTGGACCACGTGCTGCCGGCGCTGCGCCTGATGCTCGACGACAACGCCTACGGCCTGTCGCGGCGGCGCGTCACGGTCTCGACCGCCGGGGTCATCCCCGGCATGGACCGGCTGCGCGACGAGTGCCCCGTGGCGCTCGCGGTGTCGCTGCACGCGCCGAACGACGAGCTGCGCGACCGCCTCGTGCCGCTCAACCGCAAGTACCCGCTGCGGGAGCTCCTCGCGGCGTGCAACCGCTACCTGGAAAAGGCGCCGCGCGACTTCATCACCTTCGAGTACGTGATGCTCGAGGGCGTGAACGATGGCGATGCCGAGGCACGGGAGCTCGCGGCCATCGCCGCACGCGTGCGCTGCAAGTACAACCTCATCCCTTTCAATCCGTTCCCGAACTCGGAATTCCGCCGCTCCGGCCCGGAGCGCATCCGCCGCTTCGCCGAGATCGTGCAGCGCGCCGGCGTGACGGTGACCACGCGCAAGACGCGCGGCGACGACATCGCGGCGGCCTGCGGGCAGCTCGCCGGGGACGTGTCCGACCGGACGCGACGCAGCCTGGCGCTGAGGGAGATTCGCACATGAGACGCGTCTTTCTTGCGCTGCTGCTGCTCGCGGGATGCGCGGCCGACGAGGGACCGACGCGCGAGAGCGGCCAGATCGTCGGCGAGATCGGCGAGCCGCGCAACCGCGCGCGGCTGCATACCGAGCTTGCGGCGCTGTACTTCGGGCGCGGTAACATGAACGTCGCGCTGGAGGAGCTGCGCACGGCCGTGCGCGCCGACTCCAACTATGCGCCGGCGCACAGCATGTTCGGGCTGGTGTACATGGAGCTGAAGGAGAACCGGCTCGCCGAGGACAGCTTCGAGCGCGCGCTGCGCCTGTCGCCCAACGAGCCCGACATCAACCACAATTTCGGCTGGTTCCTGTGCCAGCAGGCCGGGCGCGAGCCCGAGTCGATCCGCTATTTCCTGCAGGCGATCCGCAACCCGCTCTACACCACGCCGTGGCGCTCGTATTCGGCCGCCGGGCTGTGCTCGATGCGCATCGACAAGCCCAAGGACGCCGAGGAGTTCTTCCTGCGCGCGCTGCGACAGGAGCCCGACGAGCCGAACTCGCTGCTGCAGCTCGGCCAGATCCGCTATCGCCAGGGAAACCTGGAGGAGGCGAGGAAGCTCGTCTCGCGCTACAACCGGCTTCTCACGCCGAGCGCGGAGTCGCTGTGGCTCGCCCTGCGCATCGAGCGCAGGATGGGCCAGCGCGCCGCCGAGCGCAATTTCGCGATCGAGCTTCGCCGCCGCTATCCCGACGCCCGGGAGACGCAGGCGCTGCAGCGGAACGAGTTTGACTGAGGCGGCCGCAACCGGGGTCGGCGCGGAGCTGACGCAGGCGAGGGAGGCGCAGGGGCTCGCGCTCGCCGACGTCGCGCAGCAGCTGAAGTTCGCGCCACGCCAGCTCGAGGCGCTCGAGCAGGAGCGCTTCGGCGCGCTGCCCGGCCCGACCATCGCCCGGGGCATGCTGCGCAACTACGCGCGCCTGCTCAAGCTCGACCCCGACGCGCTGCTCGCGCGCCTGGGCGACCGGCTCGACGCTCCGGATTCCGACAAGCTCGCCGCCCGTTTCAGCCAGCCCGTGCCCTTCTCGGACGGCGCCCGGCGCTCGACCCTCGTCTACGCGGGCGTGTCGGTCCTGATCCTCGGTGCCGTGGGAGCGGTCGCCTACGAATGGCACCAGGAGCGCAACGAGAAGCGCCAGCTCGCCTTCGTCGCCGCGGCGAAGGCGCCGCTCGAGCCGCCGCGCGCGGCGAGCGCCCCGCCGCAGCGCGCCGCGACGGCGCCGCAGCCTGCGCCGCCGAAGGCGGCGGCGCCGGTCTCCAAGGCCGCGGCGGAGCTCGCGCAAGCCGAGCCGGCCGCCGAGCAGCGGCTCGCGCCGGCGAAGCCCGTCGCCGGCGGCTTGCACCGCATCGTCGTGCGCTGCGAGCAGGAGGCCTGGATCGAGATCCGCGACGGCCTCGACCGCCTGCTCGTCTCGTCGCTGAATCCCGCGGGCACCGAGCGCGCGGTGCGGGGCCGGGCGCCGTTCAATCTGGTCATCGGCAACGCGCAGCACGTGCGCGTCACCTACGACGACCAGCCGGTCGATCTGCAGCCCCATACCCGGGTCGAAGTCGCCCGCTTCACGCTGCAATGATTTCCTCCAGAAGAACAACCCGCGCGGTGCGGGTCGGCGACGTGCTGATCGGCGGCGGCGCGCCGATCGTCGTGCAGTCGATGACCAACACCGACACCGAGGACGTCCACGCCACCGCGCGGCAGGTGGAGGCGCTGGCGCGCGCGGGCTCCGAGCTGGTGCGCATCACCGTGAATACGCCCGAGGCGGCGGCGCAGGTGCCACGCATCCGCGAGCGGCTCGACGTGCTGGGCTGCCGCGTGCCGCTCGTGGGCGACTTCCACTACAACGGCCACAAGCTGCTGACGCAGTTCCCCGATTGCGCGGCGGCGCTCGCCAAGTACCGCATCAATCCCGGCAACGTCGGCAAGGGCGCCAGGCGCGACG
>CBDDRQ010000024.1:0-5289 GCA_965233125.1 uncultured bacterium | reverse complement strand
GCCGAGGCTGATCGAGATCAACACCAATGCCGGCGGCGCGCTGCTGAACGGGCTGCTCGGCCGTGCGCAGCGCGCCTGCTGCGAGGACGTCGCCCGGCTGGTGAGCGGTCCGCTTCCGGGCGAGCGCCTCGAGCAGGCGATCTTCGAGATGTTCGTGCAGGAATGGCGGCTCGCCGGCCGGCAAGGCCTTCCTGCCCGCGTGGCGATCGTCGACGATGCGCCCGAGACGCAATTCCTCTATCCCGAGTTCCTTCTCTTCGAGCGGCTGTTCCGCGGCTTCGGCGTGCAGGCCTCGGTGCTTGCGCCGCAGCAGCTCGCGTTCGAGCACGGCGAGCTTCGCGACGCGCAGGGACGCATCGACCTCGTGTACAACCGGCTGACGGATTTCTCGCTGGCCGAAGACGCGCACGCGGCGCTGCGCGCCGCCTATCGGGCCGGGGCGGCCGTCGTGACGCCCCACCCGCGGGCACACGCGCTCTACGCCGACAAGCGCAATCTCGCGTTGCTGAGCGATGCGTCCCGGCTTGCGGCGCTCGGGGTGCGACCCGAGACGATCGAGATTCTCCTGCACGGGGTGCCGCGTACGCGGCTGGTTCCCGCGGCCATCGCCGACGAGCTCTGGGCGGATCGCCGCCGGCTCTTCTTCAAGCCTGCCGCCGGACACGGCAGCAAGGGCGCCTACCGCGGCGACAAGCTGACGAAGCGCGTCTGGAACGAGATCCAGCTGGGCGGCTATGTCGCCCAGGAGCTCGTGCCGCCGAGCGAGCGCAGCATCAGTCCCGGGACCGCCCTGAAAACCGACATCCGCAACTACGTCTATGCGGGAGAAGTCCAGCTTCTGGCCGCTCGCCTGTACCAGGGGCAGGCCACCAACATGCGGACGCCCGGCGGCGGATTCGCGCCGGTTCTGACGACCGCCGCTCAGGCGCCCTTGACCGGCAGGCCGGCATCGCGCCAGCCGCCGAAGCCGGGCGCGAGGTTCACGACGTTGGTGAACCCGGCGTTGGTCAGCAGTCGCACGGCTTCCGGGCCGCGGTAGCTGCCATTGCCGCAGTAGACGACGATGCTCTTCGCCTTGGCGGCCTCGAGGCTGCCAAGGTGGGCGGAAAGGACTTCCAGAGGTATGAGCAGCGCGCCGGGCAGGTGCGCGCTGCCCGAGGCGGCGCGCTCGCGCACATCGATCACGACCGCTCCGGCGTCCATGAGGGCGCGCGCTTCTTCGACACCGATTTCAGGGACGGCCGGCCGGGTGCCGGGGGCGGAGAAGTAGAGGGCCCCGAGCAGGGCCAGCAGCATCGCGGCGAAGCGGAAATCGAGCCTTGCGGTGTTCATGGTTCCCCCTTTTCTCGAAAGCCGGCTCCATGGTGCGCCGGGGGGGGCCGCCGGGCGCCGCGAAGTACGTCCGGTTTTGCCTTCTTTTGCGGGGAAAGGGGTGGAGGCGAAGGTTGGAATCGAACCAACGTGGACGGCTTTGCAAACCGTAGCATTCTCCCCACTCTGCCACTTCGCCTCTGCGGGAAGAATTCTGCGCCGGCGTTCGTTAAGCAATCCGCAGGCCGCCCCCCGCCACCCTGACCATCGCACAGAAATTCAAACTGCCCCGGACAGCCGGATAACCGGCCGCGCCCGGCTCCCGGTAGCATCCCGGCATGGACGTACTACTGGTCGACGACCACCCGATCATCCACGAGACGATGCGCGCGATCGTGCGCTCGGTGCGCGCGGACGCCGGCTTCCACGGGCAGTTCGACCTCGCCGGCGGCCTGTCCCAGGCGGCGCGGCTCTCGGAGCTCGGGCTGGTGCTGGTCGACCTGGGGCTTCCGGGCTGCTCCGAGATGGAGGCGTTGGTGAAGTTCCGCGAGGCCTTCCCGGACACGCCCGTCGCCGTGATCTCGGCGACGGAGGACGCCGAGCGCGTGCATGCCGCCCTGGATGCGGGCGCGGCGGGATACCTGCCGAAGACCCTCCTGCCCAAAGCGATGGCGAGCGCGCTGCGCACCATCCTGGACGGGCGCGTCTACAGCCCGCTGGCGTAGGATCGCGCCGCCTAGCGCAGCGTCACCGCGGTGATGTCTCCCTTGGTGCCGATGCCGAGCTTGAGCGGGAAAGAGACGTGGTGCGCCCGGGCGGTGACGTTGTCGTCGTGCACCGCGATACCGACAGTGACCGCGCCGCCGACCTTGAGCGCCTTGTCGTCCGCGTTGGCGAGGTTGAGCGGGCGGGCCCAGACCACGGTCCACTTCCCGTCCTGCCACTGACCGCGCACATTCGCGTTGTCCGCCGCCGAGCCTGAGGCGGCGCTGCGCGACACGTAGTACTGGGGCAGCATGTCGCCTTCCTTCCAGCCGGCTTTCGGGTCGAAGGGGAGGGCCGTCTCGCCAGGAACCAGCACCTGCGCCACGCCCGGCTTGCCGATGTCGCCGGCCACATGCGCCTTCTTGCCGACCTTCTTCGCGTCGAACATCATCTTCGGCACGTTCTTCTCGTCCTTGTTGGCCACGAAGGGATTCTTGCCCGCGTCGAAGAGGCGATATTCCAGCACGTAACCATCGTCGGCCATGCCGACGGGGTTGGAGCGGTGCGCGCGCCACTGGATGAGGTCGACGAAGGCGCCGTCGGCCTTGAGCTTGGCGATTTCCTCGGCGGATTTCGTCTTGTCCCAGGCGCCGCCATCCACGCGCGTGGCGGGGAGGTACTTGCGCACGTCCGAGCGCTTCTGCAGCAGCGGGATCGCGGCGAGCTGCTCCTTGGTCGCCTCCGCCGGCATGTCGCGCATGCCGTTGTGGCAGGTGATCCAGCAGCCCTGCTTGTCGAAATTCTTCACCTTGCCGTCGTCGATCATCAAGGTCAGGCGATCCTCGTAGACCGCCGGCATCTTGCCCTCGCGCACCGCCTTGTTGAGCCGCTGCGCGCCAAACGGCTTCCACTCCTTGCCGTCGAAGCGCAGGTGCGGGTAGGCGTCCCCCGGGCCGCCCTTGGCCTGCGTCGCCCACTGGAAGCGCAGATACAGGTTCTTGTCGTCGTGCGCCGCCTGCACCGCGAGGTCGATCGTTCCGGCCTTGCCGGGGATCGGCGTCGGCTCGAGCGGCCCGGCCTTGACGAGCTTGTTTCCCATGTTGGCCTCGTCGTCCTCGTGACACGTCAGGCAGGCGCGGCCATTGGGCACCGCCTTGTTGCCTTTCTTGTGCTCCGCCGAGAGCAGCCAGTTGTAGCTCGACTGCCCGGGGTAGAAGAGCTTCACCGACTTGGCGGGAACCTTCGACCAATCGATCGTCGCCGGATCGGCGGCGAAAGCGGTGTGGGCGGCGAATGCGGCGAGGCCGAAGAACAAGGCGCTTCTTTTCATGGTGCCTCCAAGCGAGGGATTTTCGCAATGTCACTTTAGGCGCCGCGGTTAGCCCCGGTTTGACCCATATCAAATCGGGGGCAGTCATTCGGGCCGATAAAGGCTCGCGGATGCGAACTGTTGATACCGACGTCGCGATCATCGGAGCGGGAGGCGCGGGCCTGCGCGCCGCCATCGCGCTCGCCGAAAGCGCGCCGAAGCTGCGCATCGCGCTGATTTCCAAGGTCTATCCGATGCGCAGCCACACCTGCGCCGCCGAAGGCGGGGCCGCCGGGGTCATCAAGTCCGACGACAGCCTCGCGCTTCACTTCGACGACACGGTGCACGGCGGCGACTGGCTTTCCGACCAGGACGCGGTCGACTACTTCATCGCCGAGGCGCCGCGCGAGCTCGTCCAGCTCGAGCACTGGGGCTGCCCGTGGAGCCGCGAGGCGGATGGCTCGGTCGCAGTGCGCCCGTTCGGCGGCATGAAGAAGCAGCGCACGTGGTTCGCCGCCGACAAGTCGGGCTTCCACATCCTGCACACGCTGTTCCAGACCTCGCTGCGCTTCGATTCGATCGTGCGCTTCGACGAGTACTACGCGACCGAGCTGCTCGTCGACGAGGGGCGCTGCGTCGGGCTGACGGCGATCGAGATGCGCAGCGGCCAGCTGTGCAGGTTCGACGCAGGCGCCGTGATCATCGCGGGCGGCGGCGCGGGACGGATGTTCCCGTTCACCACCAACGGCGCGATCAAGACCGGCGACGGCATGGCGCTCGCCTACCGCGCCGGCGTGGCGCTGAAGGACATGGAGTTCGTGCAGTACCACCCGACCGGGCTGCCGAGCACCGGCACCCTGCTCACGGAAGCCTGCCGCGGCGAAGGCGGCGTGCTGCTCAACCGCAACGGCCGGCGCTTCCTGCAGGATTACGGCATGGGCCCGGAGACGCCGCTCGGGCATCCGGTGTTCAAGACCATGGAGCTCGGCCCGCGCGACCGCGTCAGCCAGGCGTTCTGGCAGGAGCAGAAGCAGGGCAACATGGTGCCGACGCAATGGGGCGAGTGCATGCTGCTCGACATGCGCCACCTGGGCGAGAAAACCATCGACGAGCGCCTGCCGCTCGTGCGCGACATGTCCATCAGCTACATGGGCGTCGATCCGGTGCGCGACCCGGTGCCGGTGCGCCCGGTGGTGCATTACATGATGGGCGGCATCCACACCGATATCCGGGCGGCGACGACGCTGCCGGGCCTGTTCGCCGCGGGCGAATGCGCCTGCGTCAGCATCAACGGCGCCAACCGGCTCGGCTCGAACTCGCTCACCGAGCTGCTGGTGTTCGGACGCCGCGCGGCCCTGAGCGCCATGGAATACCTCCAGTCGGGGCCGCGCGCGCCGGGCGAGGCGGCGCGCGGCGCGCTCGCCGCCGCGGCGCAGGCGCGCCTGAGCGAGCTGATGCAAAGGAGCGGCGGCACCGAGACCGTGGCGGGCTTGCGCAGGGAGATGATGCAGACGATGGAGCAGCATGCCGGCATCTACCGCAGCGGCGAGGGGCTCGCCGAAGCCTGCGTTAAGCTGGGCGAGCTGCGGCAGCGCTACCGCGGCATCGAGCTGCACGACAAGACCAACGTCTACAACACCGACCTCCTGCAGGCGCTCGAGCTGGGCTCGATGCTCGACTGCGCCGAGGCGGTGGTGCAGAGCGCCCTGGCGCGCAAGGAGTCGCGCGGCGCGCACCAGCGCCTGGACTACGTCGAGCGCGACGACCGGCGCTACCTCAAGCATTCCCTCGCTCTCTGGCGCGGCGCGGATGTGCCGGGCGTCGACTACCTCGACGTGGTGATCACCCGATCGCAGCCGGGCGTGCGCGATTACTCCGGGGCGCACGCATGACCGAGCTTTGCGTCCTGCGCTACAACCCCGAAACGGACGACGAGCCGCGCTTCCAGAGCTACGAGGTGCCCT
>CBDDRQ010000023.1:0-26470 GCA_965233125.1 uncultured bacterium | reverse complement strand
GCGTTCAGCGGCGAGAGCGCGGTGAAAGCCGTGGAAGTCTCGCTCGATGGCGGCAGCACCTGGCGGGCGGCGAATTTCGCCGGGCCGGTACTCGGACCCTACGCCTGGCGCCGGTTCGTCCTGCCCATCCGCCTGAGTGCGGGGAACTACGCCATCACCAGCCGCGCGATCGCCCACGACGGCACAGTGCAGCCGGAGCATCGTGTGGAGAATGAGCGCGGCTATACCCACAACGGCTGGCGCGACCACGCGGTGAAGGTAACTGTGGCGTGACCAAGGGGGGTGCGCTTCTACTCCTGACCCTTCTTTCGCCTTCCGGGGCTTATTCCCAGGAAGAGCTGGGCCGCAAGGTCTTCACCCAGGTCGCGCAGCCGCCCTGCGCGGCCTGCCACATTCTGCAGGCGGCAGGCGCCGCCGGCACCGTCGGGCCCTCGCTCGACGAGCTGAAGCCCGACCGGGAGCGCGTGCTCGAGGCGGTGCGCAAGGGCGTCGGCATCATGCCGGCCTTCGGCGAGCGGCTGTCGAAGGAGCAGATCGAGGCGGTGGCGACGTTCGTCGCCAAGTCCGTCCGCTAAAAATCGAGAAAAAGGGGTCAGAGCAATTTTCCAGTTATCTGAGCATGCTCGAGCGGTTCCGGGAAAATTGCTCTGACCCCTTTTTCGTTCAGGTGTATTTGCCGTGCCCGTAGCCCTCGGCGCGCGCCTTGCCGCGGAACACCCGGTAGGCATAGATGGTGTAGCCGACGATGAAGGGCAGCACGATCAGCGTTCCCACCAGCATGAACACCAGCGCGCTCGGGTGCGCGGCGGCGTCCCAGATGGTCATCCGGTCCATGATCACGTAGGGGAAGAGACTGTAGGCGAGGCCGATGAAGGCGAGCACGAAGATCGCCACCGCGCCGGCGAAGGGCTTCCAGTCCGATCGACCCAGGTTCCTCAGCACGAACCACCCCGAGTAGAGGGTCGCCGCGGGAAGCAGCATCAGCCCCAGGGTGCGCGGGAAGTCGAACCAGCGATCGCGCACCGTCTCGCTCGCGAGCGGCGTGGCGAGGCTCACCAGCGCGACGCCGAGCGCCACCCACCCGAGCCCCCAGCGCGCCCAGGCGAGCGCCTTCTTCTGCAGGGTGCCCTCGGTGCGCAGGATGAGCCAGGTCGCCCCGAGCAGCACGTAGCCGCCGCAGAGCGACGCCCCCACCGCGATGGCGAAGAGCCACGCGCCCGGCCCCGGCTCGAAGCCGGTGATGTAGCGCCCGAGCATGAGGCCCTGCGAGAACGAGGCGATGGTCGAGCCGCCCCAGAAGAGCCAGTTCCACAGCTCGCGGTGCCAGCCCTCGGCCTTGATGCGCAGCTCGAACGCCACCCCGCGCAGCATCAGCCCGATCAGCATCGCCGCCACCGGCAGGTAGAGCGCGCCGAGGATCTCGCCGTGCGCCACCGGGAAGGCGACCAGCAGCAGCCCGATCCCGAGCACGAGCCAGGTCTCGTTCGCGTCCCAGAACGGCCCGATCGAGGCCACCATCAGGTCCTGCTCCTCGCGCTCCGCGTCCGCGATCAGCATGCCCACGCCAAGGTCGTAGCCGTCGAGCACCACGTACGCCAGGATCGCGACTGACATCAGGAAACTGAAAATCAAGGGCAGGTCCACGGTCATCTCCGCGCCAGGTGGGTGATGACGACCATGTAGGAAAGCAGCAGCAGCGAGTAGATGAGCACGTATCCGGTGAGGCTCGCGCCGAGCTCCGCGCCGCTCGCCTCGCCGGCGGCCTCGGCGGTGCGCAGCACGCCGGTGACGAGCCAGGGCTGGCGGCCGATCTCGGTGGTGAGCCAGCCCGCGAGCACCGCGATCCAGCCCGAGAAGGTCATGCCGGCGAAGCACCACAACAGGGTTTTCGAGGGAGGGGAACGGCCCATGCGCCAGACGCCGAACCAAGAAAGGGCGAGCATGAGAACCCCCATCCCCACCATGACGCGGAAGGCGATGAACACCGGCGTCACCGGCGGATGGTCGTCGCCGAACTCGTCGATGCCCAGCACCTCGCCGTCGAGCCGGTGCGTGAGGATGAGCGAGGCGAGCTTGGGCACCTCGATCGCGTAGTTGTTGGTGCCGGTCTCCTCGTCGACGAGCGCGAAGAGCACGAGCGGCGCGCCGCGCTGCGTCTCCCAGAGCGCCTCCATCGCCGCGATCTTCGCCGGCTGGTGCTCGAGGGTGTTCAGGCCGTGCAGGTCGCCGACCACGATCTGCACCGGCACGAGCAGCGCCGCCACGCGCGCGCCGAAGCGCAGCGTCACGAGCGCCGACGAATCGTCGCGCGCCTTCAGCAGCCGCCACGCCGAGAGCCCGGCGACGAGGAACGCCGCGGTGATCCCCGAGGCGAGCAGCATGTGCGTGAGGCGCAGCGGGAACGACGGGTTGAAGATCACTTCCAGCCAGCTCCCCGCGATGATCTCGCCCTCGGGGGTGCTCACGTGCCCGGCCGGGGTCTGCATCCACGAGTTGAGCGCGAGGATCCAGAACGCCGAGAGCGTGGTGCCCCCGGCGACCATCAGCGTCGAGAGCACGTGCACGCGCCCCGAGACGCGGTTCATGCCGAAGAGCATCACGCCGAGGAACGTCGCCTCGAGGAAGAAGGCGGTGAGCACCTCGTAGGCGAGCAGCGGCCCCGCGATGTTCCCCACCGCGAGCATGAAGCCCGGCCAGTTGGTGCCGAACTGGAAGCTCATGGTGATGCCCGACACCACGCCCATGGCGAAGGACAGCGCGAACACCTTCACCCAGAGCCGGTAGGTGTCGAGCCACGCCGCCTCGCGCGTACGCTCGTAGCGGATGCGGAAGTAGACGAGGAACCACGCCAGCCCGATGGTGATGCTCGGGAACAGGATGTGGAAGCCGATGTTCAGCCCGAACTGGATGCGGGCGAGGAGCAGGGCTTCGTCCATGCGTACTAATATACTCAGAATCCCCGAAGGAGCCGATTCCATGAACCGCGTAGCGATCCTCGGCGGCGCCCGCATCCCCTTTGCGCGGGCCAACACCGCCTATGCCGAGTACGACAACCAGGACATGCTCACCGCGGCCCTGAAGGGGCTGGTCGACCGCTTCTCGCTCAAGAACGAGCGCGTCGGCGAGGTCGCCGCCGGCGCGGTGATCAAGCACTCGCGCGACTGGAACCTCGCGCGCGAGTCGACGCTCGGCTCGGGGCTGCACCCCGAGACCCCGGCCTACGACCTGCAGCGCGCCTGCGGCACCAGCCTCTCGGCGGTGGCGCAGCTCGGCGCGCGCATCGCGCTGGGCGAGATCGACTGCGCCATCGCCGGCGGCGTCGACTCGGCGAGCGACATCCCTCTCACCTACGGTCCCGATTTGCAGAAAATCGTTCTGTCCAGCGTGAAAGGCAGGAGCTTCGGCAAAAGAGTCTCTCCGTGGCTCGACCTGCGTCCCAGCCACCTCAAGCCCTGGCCGCCCTCGGTGGGCGAGCCGCGCACCGGGCTGTCGATGGGCCAGCACTGCGAGGAGATGGCGAAGGAGTGGAAGGTGACGCGCGCGGAGCAGGACGAGCTCGCGCTCGCGAGCCACAGGAATGCCGCCGCGGCGTGGCAATCGGGCTTCTTCTCCGACTTGGTGATCGACTTCAACGGCGTGAAGAGCGACAACAACGTGCGCGCCGATACTTCGCTCGAAAAACTAGCTTCCTTGAGAACGGCGTTCGACCCGAGCCCCGCCGGGACGCTGACCGCGGGCAACAGCTCGCCCCTCACCGACGGCGCCGCCGCGGTCCTGCTGGGTTCGGAGGAGTGGGCGAAAGCGCGCGGCATCGAGCCTCTGGCATTCCTCACCCACACCCAGACGGCCGCCGTCGACTTCGTCGGCATGTCCGGGCCCAAGGAGGGGATGCTGATGGCGCCGGCCTACGCCGTGCCGCGCATGCTCGACCGCGCGGCCCTCAAGCTCCAGGACTTCGACATCTACGAGATCCACGAGGCCTTCGCCGCGCAGGTGCTGTGCACGCTGAAAGCCTGGGAGTCCGAAGAATTCTGCGAGAAGAAGCTCAAGCGTCCCGCCTTGGGCGCCGTTCACCGCCCGGGCCTCAACCCCAAGGGCTCGAGCGTCGCCATCGGCCATCCCTTCGGCGCCACCGGCGCGCGCATCGTCGCCACGCTCGCCAAGCAGCTCAAGGAAGCCGGCTCCGGCCGCGGCCTCATCTCCATCTGCGCCGCCGGCGGCATGGGCGTCACCGCCATCCTCGAGCGTTAATGGGGACAGACCCCATTTACCGTAGCTCCGCGCAGGGTAAATGGGGTCTGTCCCCATTTAACGCCGGTTCCCGCTAGAAGCGGAACAGGGCGCCGACGCTGAGCACGTCGACGTCGCTCTCGCCGATGTCCCCGCCGCCCACGTCGGCGTAGCGCTGCCACTCGGCGCGCAGGGCGATGTTTCGCGTCAGGTCGTAGCGCGCGCCGACGCCGAAGGTGAGATCGTTGTTGGTCTCGCTGAACGAGCCGGTGAGGAGCGCGGTGCTCGCCGTCGCGTCGGTCTCGCCGCGGTAGACGCCGGCCTTGCCGTAGACCGAGAAGCGCTCGCCGAGCGGCAGCGAGCCGACGCCGACGAGCTCCAGCGCCTTCGCCTCGACGCTGGCGGTGCCGCCCGGTCCGCTCGCGCTCACCTCGCCCAGATCGGTGTAGCCGACCTCGATGCCGAGGTTGCGGTTGAGCTGGTAGCCGCCGAGGATCTTCCACGCGGTGTCCTCGTCGTCGCAGCTGACGCCGGGGCCGGCCACGTTGTCGCACGAGTCCTTGGCGGTGGCCTGGCCGATGTGGCCGCCGGCGTAGAAACCGCTGTCCTGCGCCGCGACGGGGAAGGCCACCGCCAGCGTGCAGATCAAAGCAAGCAGATATCGCATCGTGTTTCCTCCAATGGAAGACCGCGCGCAAAAACGCGCGCGCCAGTGAAGGATAACGATCGCGCCGCGCGCTTGTTATCGCCGGAACAGCGACAAGACGCGGTGCGAAGTTTGCAGTGCGATCGCTTCTAGAAGCGGAACGCGAACCCTAGCGTCACCAGGTCGACGTCGACGTTGGACAGGTCGAAGCGCTCCCACTCGGCGCGCAGCGACACCTTCTGCCCGATCGCGACGCTCGCGCCCAGCCCGAGGGACAGGTCGGCGCCGTCCTCCTCGCTGTAGAACGCGAAGCCGCCGGTGACGTCCGTCGCCTCCGAGTACCAGAGGAACATGCCTACCTTGCCGAAGAGGGCGAGCCTCTGCCCGAGCGGCACCACGCCCACCGCGGAGAGGTTGAGGCCGGAGTTCTGGATCCTGCCGCCCGAAACCGGCCCGCCCGGCGTGCCGGTGAAGAAGCCGCTGTAGCTCACGTCGCCGAGGTCGACGAACGCCGCCTCGAGCGCGAAGTTGGGATTGAACTGGTAGCCGCCGAAGAGCTTGAAGGCGCCGTCCTTGCCGTCGACCGTGCCGCCCGGGTCGAGCAGCCCGGGAATCACCATGCTCTCGTCGACGTCGGACTGTCCCGCGCTGAAGCCGAGGTACGGCTGCGCGAGGCCCGGCGCGCTGAAGAGGCATGCTGCCGCCGCGGCCGCGGCGATGGCGAAACGTCTGCAGTCCATATTCCCTCCGGTTGAAGAGCAAACAGGGTACGTCCCCAATTAAACTCCGAGTCGGGTGATCACGAAAGCAAATCTCTTCGCACGCCTGGAGCAGGGCCATGCCGCGGGCGTCACCGTGGTGACGCCCAACACGAGGCTTTCCCAATCATTACAAAGTGAATTCGACGTGCACCAGGCGATGCGCGACCTCGCCGCCTGGGAAGCGCCGGACATCCTCCCCTTCCGCGCCTTCGTCGAGCGGCTCTGGGAGGACGCGCTCTACTCCGACCTGGGAGACAAGCTCCCGCTCCTCCTCACCCCGGCGCAGGAGCAGCGCCTGTGGGAGGAGATCCTCGCCGGCAGCGGCCTGCTCGCCATCCCGCCGGCCGCCGCGCAGTGCCGCGACGCGTGGGGGCTGCTGCACGCCTGGCGCATCGGCGCGGGGCAGGGCAACGAGGATGCCAAGGCCTTTTCCCAATGGTCGAAGCTCTATGCCCAAAGGACGCGGGGCGAGGTCGACGCCGCTCGCCTGCCCGACCTCGTCCTGTCTTTCAAGGAAGTAAAGAAACCGAAGCTTCTCGTCGCCTACGCCTTCGACATCCTGCCGCCGCAGACGCGCGAGCTCCTCGAGAAGCTCGGCTATGTCGAATGCTCTCCAGAAAAAACCGAAAGCAAGGCCGTCCGGGCTTCCTACGCGAGCGCGAAGCACGAGCTGGAAGCCGCGGCTGCCTGGGCGCGCGCGCGGCTGGAGGAGGGACGCGCGCGCATCGGCGTGGTCGTGCCCGACCTCATGCGGAGGAGGAAGGAGGTCGTGCGCGTCTTCTCGCGCGTCATGCGCCCGGGCTTCAACCTGCCCGGCGCCGCGCCCGCGGCGATGCCCTTCAACCTGTCGCTGGGCAAGCCCCTCATCGAATTCGCATTGGTGAGCACCGCCCTCGATCTCCTCGAGATCTCCGGCAGGCCGGTCGAGTTCGCGCACGCGAGCCGGCTCGTGCGCTCGCCCTTCCTCGGCGGCGCCGACACCGAGCTCGCCGCGCGCGCGCGCCTCGACGCAAGGCTGCGCCGCGACCTCGACGCCACCGTCACGCTCGCGAAGCTGATCGGGTCCACGGACGGGGCGCTTCGAAAGCTTCTCGAAAAGATATTCAACCTCGGAACCCCGAAAGCGCAATCTGCAGGCGAATGGGCGAGGCACTTCTCCGCCGTGCTCGAGGCCGCCGGCTTCCCGGGTGAGCGCGCGCTCGACTCGGAGGAGTTCCAGGCGCGCGCCAAGTGGCACGAAACGCTCGGCGAGTTCGCGAAGCTGGAACGGGTTTGCTCCAGGCTGGATTTCTCCCAGGCGTTCTCGGTCCTCGAGCGCCTCTGCTCCGGCACGCTCTTCCAGCCCGAGTCCGCCGAGGCGCCGATCCAGGTGCTCGGCGTGCTGGAATCCGCGGGCCTGCGCTTCGACTGCCTGTGGGTGAGCGGGCTCACCGACGAGGCGTGGCCGCTGCCCGCGCGCCCCAACCCCTTCCTGCCGATCGCGCTGCAGAAGAAGGCCGGCATCCCCGAGGCGAGCGCCGAAGGCTCGCTCGAGCTCGACCGGCGCCTGACGCAGGAGTGGCTGCACGCTGCTTCTGAAGTCATTCTTTCTTATCCCCTCAAGGAGCAGGACCGTGAGTTGGCGCCCAGCCCGCTCATCCTCGCCGTGGCGCAGGGCGAGCCCGCGCTGCCCGCTTTTCCGCGCTACCGGGACTTGCTCTTTCAAGCGAGAAAAACGGAAAGCCAGGAGGATCTTCGCGGTCCCCCGGTCACCAAGCCGCAGGTGCGCGGCGGCACCAGGGTCCTCGCCGACCAGGCCGCGTGTCCCTTCCGCGCCTTCGCGCGCTTCCGCCTGAACGCCGAGGCGCTCGAAGACCCCGCGCCCGGCCTCGACGCCCGCGACCGCGGCAAGCTCCTGCACGCCCTGATGAGGGAAATATGGGTGCAGCTCAAGGATTCTTCTTCCTTGCAGGGCGATCTGGACCCCGTCATCGCCCGCGCCGCCGACGCCGCGGTGCGCGAGCTCGAGCTCGAAGGCCGCTTCGCCGAGCTCGAGCGCGTGCGCCTCGCGAAGCTCGCGCGCGAATGGCTCGAGGTCGAGAAGAAGCGCAAGCCCTTCAAGGCTGTTTTCCTCGAGCACAAGCAACAGATCAGCGTTTCGGGCCTCGAGCTCTCCGGGCGCATCGACCGCATGGACCGCGTCGGGAAAGAGCACGTCCTCATCGACTACAAGACAGGCAACCCCAACCCGAAGGCCTGGGAAGGCCCGCGCCCAGACGAGCCGCAGCTCACGCTGTACGCCGTCCATTCGCCCGACCTCGCCGCCGTGGCCTTCGCGCGCCTCAGGCCCGGCGAGATGCGCTTCATGGGCTTCGCGCGCGACAAGGACTTCCTGCCGCAGGTGAACCAGGCGAAGTCCTGGCCCGACCTCCTCGCCGCCTGGCGCCGCGAGGCCGAGTCGCTGGGCGCCGCCTTCGCCGCCGGCGAGGCGCACGTCGACCCCAAGAACGACCTCAAGACCTGCCGCCTGTGCGACCTGCAGACGCTATGCCGCGTCTATGAGAAGTACTCGTCGTTCGAGGAAGAATGATGCGCTCAGGCCCAGACCGGGAATCCCTTCGCCGAGCGCGCATACCCGCCGAAAAGATCCAGCACGCGCTCGCGCCACGCGTACACCGGGTCGTCGGGCTCGAGCAGCCGGATCGGCGACATCGCGCGCGCCCACTGGAAAGGCCCGAAGAGGAGATAGTCGGCGTAGCCCGGCCCCTTGCCCGAGACGAACGCGTTCTGCACCAGCACCGGCCGCACCGGCTCGAGCGCGCCGCGGAAGGCGGCGAGGGCCGCCTTGGGGTCGCCGGCGTACGCCTCGAGCGTCATGCCGAAGCGCTTCTCGCGCGACTCGCGGAAGTAGGCCTTGTCCTTCTCGTGCAGGCGCGCGAAGACGTCGAGGATGATCACCTTGAGCACCGCCGAGTGGATCGCGCGGAACACCCACTGCTGGAAGAAGAACGTCAGCCCCTGCGACTGGCCGCCCTCGAAGAGCCCCGGGCGCTGCGGGTAGGCCTCCTCGAGGTAGAGCGCGATGTTCCAGGAGTCGTGCACCACGTGCTGGCCGTCGACCAGCACCGGCACGAGCCCCTGCCCGCTGAAGGCAAGGGCGTCGCGCTCGGTAAAGCGCCAGGGCACGCTCTCGAACTCCAGCCCCTTGTGCTTGAGCGCCATCGCGCTGCGCCAGCAGTTGGGCGAGAAGCGCCGGTCGTCTTCCGCGCCGACGAGGTCGTAGAGCTTGATCGCCACGTCGTCCTACGCCGAGACGTCCACGTAGGTCACAGTGCTGGTCGGTTGCGGAATGGGCTCGCCGTCTTCTCGCATGCCGTCGAGATGGAACTCGATCGCTTCCTGAATTTCGCGCTCGACTTCCTCGATGGAGTCGCCGACAGCCACGCAGCCCGGAAGGTCCGGAACGTACGCCCCGTAGTTGCCTTCCCCCTTTTCGATAACGATCGCATAGCGCATGGGCCGAGGATACACCGTGGCTGAGGCGCCGCTTTCGGATTCCGTTGCCCGCGCCGCGGCCCTCGACCCGCGCCGCTCCTTCATCGTGCAGGCGCCGGCGGGCTCGGGGAAGACCGAGCTCCTCGTGCGCCGCTACTGCAAGCTGCTCGCCACGGTCGAGAAGCCCGAGGAGATCCTCGCCATCACCTTCACGCGCAAGGCCGCCGCCGAGATGAGGAACCGCGTGCTGAAGGAGATGCCCCCCGAGAGCTCGCACCGCCTGAAGATCGAGACCATCGACGCGCTCTGCGCCTCGCTCGCGCGCCAGATGCCGGTGCTCTCGCGCTTCGGCGCGCCGCCCGAGATCCTGGAAGACGCCTCCGAGCTCTACCGCGAAGCTTCTGAGAATGTTCTGAGGGAATTATCCGACCCGGCGGCCCGCGTCCTCGCGCACGTCGACAACAACGTCGACGCCGCCGCCGCGCTCATCGCCTCCATGCTCGCGCGCCGCGACCAGTGGCTGCGCAAGACCGGCAACCCGCCGACGCGCAGCGAGCTCGAATCTGCCTTTACGAAACAGAGACTTTTGATTCTGGAAAAGGCCCGCGCTCTCGACCCCCGCGCCTCGCCCGAGTTCGCCGACGCGGTGCTCACCCAGGAAGGCACTTGGCGGAAAAAAGCGCCGCATCCCGGCATCGTCGGTAACGAGCCCCTCCGCCTCGCCCTCGTCGCGCTGCGTACCATGCCGCCCGAGCGCTACACCGACGCGCAGTGGAAAGTGCTCGAAGCGATCGTCGAGCTCCTGCCGCGCGCGGTCGCGCACCTGAAGGTGGTGTTCGCCGAGCGCGGCGAGGCCGACTTCACCGAGATCGCGCAAGGCGCGCTGCTCGCGCTCGGCACCCCCGACGCGCCCACCGACCTCCTGCTCTCGCTCGACTACCGCATCAAGCACGTCCTGGTGGACGAGTTCCAGGACACCTCGATCTCGCAATGGGAGCTGCTCGAGCGGCTCACCGCCGGATGGCAGGAAGGCGACGGGCGCACGCTCTTCCTGGTCGGCGACCCGATGCAGTCCATCTACCGCTTCCGCGAGGCCGAGGTGGCGCTCTTCCTGCACGCGCAGCGCGCCGGCCTGGGCGGCGTGAAGCTCGAGCGCCTCACCCTCTCCACCAACTTCCGCTCGGACGAGCCGCTGGTCGCGTGGTTCAACGCCGCCTTCAGCCGCATCCTGCCCCCGGAGGCCGATGAGTCCTCCGGCGCCGTCCCCTACACCCCTTCCACGCCCCGCCCCGGAGATACCGGCCATGGAAAAAGCCCCGCAGAGTGGCTTTTGTATCCCGATCGGGATACAGAGGCCAAGGCGGTCGTCGCGCTGGCGAAAGAGGCCGAGGGCAGGGCGGCGATCCTCGTTCGCCGGCGCGACGCCCTCGCCGCCATCGTCCCCGCGCTCAAAGCCGCGGGCATCCGCTACCGCGCCATCGAGATCGAGCACCTCGGCGAGAAGCAGGTCGTCCAGGACCTCTACGCCCTCGCGCGCGCGCTCACCCACCTGGGCGACCGCATCGCCTGGCTCTCCATCCTCCGCGCGCCATGGTTGGGTTTATCCCTGAACGACCTTCACCAGATCTGTGGCCATGATCGCTTCACGCCCATCTGGTCGCTGATCAAGGACAACCTCTTCCTCGAGCGCTTCACCCGCATCCTCGCCCCCGCCATCGCCAACCGCGCCCGCGGCACCCTCCGCGACCGCGTCGAAGGCGTCTGGCTGGCGCTGGGCGGCCCCGCCTGCGTGGAAAACGAAACCGATCTGGAAGACGCCGAGATCTTCCTCGACCAGCTCGAAAAGCTCGAGCACGCCGGCACCGTCGACTTCTCCGCCCTCGCCGCGAGCCTCGACAAGCTCTACGCCCTCCCCGACGTCCACGCCGGCGACGACGACCTCCAGGTCATGACCATCCACAAGGCCAAGGGCCTCGAGTTCGACACCGTCATCGTCCCCGGCCTCGACATGCAAGCCGGCCGCGACGACACCCCGCTCTTCCTGTGGAAGGAGGTTTTGGGTCGCCCCCCTGACAAGGGGGGACGCGAGCCTCCGGCGAGCGGGGGGTTGTTATTAGCGCCCATCAAAGCCACCGGCGACGAAACCGACCCCGCCTACGACTACCTCCGCCGCCTCGACCGCGACGCCGAAGACACCGAGGCCTCGCGCCTCCTATACGTCGCCGCCACCCGCGCCGCCAAGCGCCTTCACCTCCTCGCCTGCGGCAAGTGCGACGAGGATGGCACCATCCGCACGCCTCACAAGCGCTCCCTCCTCGCCCGGGCTTGGCCCGTCGCCGAAGAAGTCTTCTCGCAGACGGGTCTTCCTCCGGCCGTTCCCGAACCCGCCGCGCCCGCGCAGATTCTCAAGCTGAAGCGGCTCTCTCCGAGCTATGTGGTGCCAGCGGCTCCCTCGGCCGTCGTCTGGACCGCGCCGGAGGAGGGCCGTGCCGATGAGCAGGCGATCGAGTTCTCTTGGGTCGGCGAGACAGCGCGGCAAGTTGGCACGGTGGTTCATCGCTGCTTGCAGCGCATCGCCGAGGACGAGCTTCGCGGCTGGAATCCGAGACGTATCGAATCTCTATTGCCGCAGTTTGTTAAGGAGTTGCAACGGCGCGGCGTGCCGCCGGCGGAGCTGAAGCGAGCGTCCGAACTCGTGTCTAAGGCGCTGACCGGCACGCTGAAGGATGAGCGAGGGCGCTGGATTCTCGGCGGCCATCCTGAAGCACGTAGCGAGCTACGGATGCGCGTGAGTTCTCCTTCGGGCGTCCACACGATGGTCATGGACCGGGTGTTCCGTGCTCTAGACGGTGTTCGGTGGGTCGTCGACTTCAAGACAAGCCGGCACGAGGGTGCGAACACAGAAGCATTCCTCGACGTCGAGCGCTTACGTTACGCAGCCCAGCTCGATGCCTACGCCGAATCCTTGGGCGGCGCCCATCGAGGGCTGTATTTTCCACTCCATTCTGGTTGGAGGGACTGGGACTGAAGCGGGAACATGCCGTTAGCCGCGGCGCGATGGCCGCTTTCAAGTCGAATCGACTGCTTGGTTAAGGACAGGCCGCTGGCTGGGCGAGCGACGCTACGAGTAGAACCCGAATCTACGTCCACGGCCCAGTCGATCCAACAGTCCCTGCCGCTCGGATCTGCGGCGCCAGATCGCAGCTGTCCTACGATTACCCAGTGATATTGCGAATTCTCTTGGGCCGACTCGACGGAAATGTATGATCGAATTGTCGTAGTGACTCGGACCATAGCTGCCCGGAACAGGCAAGTGGACCTTGTCCATCGAATTGTTGCCGAACCAAATTGATCGATCTGTTTGCGCCAGCTTACTACCGTACTTCATTTTCACTTTGCCAACGATAGTCTGTCGCGCCACATCCCGGTAAGGAAAACCAAAGTAGACGCGAGTCCCGCGCCGAGTGTCGAGTTGATTGCCGGGAAGGTTCTTGCCTCGGTTCTTGTACATGTTGCCGGTCTCTATCCAGAAGCAAGTGGCATTGCTCCAGCGAGCAAACAAGCGCATTTGTCCCGTGGTGGCCGGTAACTTACTGAGCGGCACTGGTCCGCGCCGATCCCGAACCCGGGGCCGGTATTTCTGGCGCAAGGCTCGGTACTTCTTAAGAAAGGCCGTAGTGGCCGGTTCTCCCGTCAACCACGCCAAGTCCCACCATTCTTCAAAACTCGAAACAGGCCCGAACAAATCCCGTTCGTGCTTGCCTATTGTCGAAGAGAAACGCATTCCCACGACGTGCTCGATATTTGTATCCAATCCCCCTGCCGTGAGATTCGCCGAACCGAGCACGAATCCCAACGACCTCGGACCACATCCGCCAGCTTGATCAAAGACATATGTCTTCGGGTGAAAGGCTGCGGCTGGAACGAGTCTGCGCCGTAACAAGTTCTTTCCGTCATGAATCCGAACTTGAGACTTTGGCAAGCGCTTTAGATAGGTAATTGCGCGCGGGTCGGTATGGCCATAGTCGATGCTCAATAGCCATCGCTTTTCCGCCAACTTCCAGCTGGGATTCGCTTTGGTCACAACGGCATTTAGGTCCCTGCATCCGATCGCACTCGCGTACGCCACAGCAGCACGCATGCGGTTAAACCGGACTTTCGAGGCTACAGATTTCATGACCTCGCGTACCCGTCCACTGGCCTGCAAAGGGCCGTCTTGCAAAACCGAGTGTTGTTTGAACACTTCGCTCTCCCGTCCTGCGAACTCCTCAGCTTACCTTGGCCTTTTGACGCGGAGGTTTCCGAACTTCTGTCGGAAGTAGGGTCGTGTACCTGACGTACAGCTCGAAGAGGAAGCTGACCCTTTCGCTATCCGCCTTCATCCGCTTCTTACCATACGAAGCATCAACGGCCTCATCAAGCTTCTGATGCGCTTGCACAAGGGCAGGTGGGATCGTCAACGGATCGTAGAGATCAGCCAACGATGCCTCAGGGAAGTACGCCCGAGCGCTAAGCACCACTCTCGCTGCATCGCCAATAGCCGTTACGTGCTTCTCATTTGGCGAATCCGGCCAAGGGAAATTGTTGTACACGACATCTTTCGAGTAACGATAGTCACTCTTCAGTCGGCCGCACGTGTAACGGACCCACGCCATGTGCATCGCTGAGCTCAGGATGCCGAAGTGGTAGAGAGTTGCATCCTTGATCGTGAGTACTTGGTCGTTCGCAATCATGTCTTTACCTACGAACGCCATGGGTATGTATTGGCGCCGCTCCGACGACACGCGCGGCACGAGCAGATAGTCGGTGTCGGGCTGTGCCAATTGAACGAAAACGCCCGGAGTCGCGGCCGCCTTCCGCGTCGACGCTGCTTTACTCGCAAGCCTGTACTGGCGCACCGCTTCCAGCCGCTCCACAAGTTTTGGCATGGTGCGCAGTTCTGCTGGGTTGGCGTTCACGAGCCATAGGCAATACCGTTCGCCGCGATTCAGGAACTCTTCCGCGCCTGTATAAGGGCGGATCCATTTCGCTGCCCCTGCCTCCTCAGCGATGAGCTGCTTCCGCTCGTCAGGGCTAAGAATCAAATGCCCTCCATCTCGGGGCATGCTGCCAAAGCGCATTGGTGGGACGGGGCAAATTGGCCCGGGTCTGTTGACGACGAACACATCCGGCGCGTCGACGAGGTAGGCATTAATGTTTTGCGCGTCGACTGAGTGTGCTTGTCCGGCAACTGTGTCGTACTCAAATATCGTTCTCTGCGGGGGCTCCAATTGTGAGAACCCAATGATCACGCAGTGAACGGCAGCCATGCCTTTAGCTTCGTTTGACCACCTAAAGGTGCGGTGGGCGAAATGGATCTTGATTCTGTAACGGTTAACGATTGGTGCCCATAAGAGTCCTACCTGCTCGCCCTGCGTAATGGAGTTGGTCGAAACAAAACCGACAGAAATCTGTGTTTGATCGATATATTTGGCTGCGAGCCAATACCAACAAGAAACGTAGTCTAAGACACCGTACCCAGGAAGGTCGGCGAATACCAAGGCCATATCCTCTCGCTGGGCATCACCCATCACCATCGCGCCAGAGAAAGGCGGGTTGCTGATGATGTATGAAAGGCGCTCGGCGGGAACTACATCATTCCAGTCGATGCGCGTTGCATTGCCCCGAACGATGTGTGGCGTGCTCTTCAACGGAATGCGGGCGAAATACATCCCAAACTCTTCCGACACCTTCAGGTTCATTTGATGGTCAACGAGCCATAGCGCGACCTGGGCGATTTGTGACGGAAACTCTTCAACCTCGATTCCGTAGAACTGGTCGACATCTAACGTAAGTTCCTGATGAATATTCAGAAAGCGGGACCCTGGACCACTATGTACGGCTCGCAATAGTTCGAGTTCGAGTAAACGGAGCTCGCGGTAGGTGATTACCAAGAAGTTGCCGCAACCGCAGGCGGGATCGAAAAACGTCAACGAGCGCAGCCTCTTGTGAAAATCGAACAACTTGTTCTTGTTACTCTTGATCCGGTTGAACTCTCGCCATAGTCCGTCCAAGAAAAGTGGCTTAATGAGCTTTAGGATGTTCTCTTCGCTGGTGTAATGGGCTCCAAGATTGCGGCGGGCTTTCTCGTCCATGATGCTTTGGAAGAGAGCGCCAAAAATAGCAGGACTTACGGCCCCCCAATTCAGCGCGCAGCAATCCAGCAGCGTCGCGCGCATCTGTCTGTCAAATGATGCGACCTTCAGTGCCTCATCGAACAGCTTTCCGTTTATATAGGCGAACCCAGCGAGTTGCTCATCGAGATTCCTCTGCCTCTTTTCCTCGATGGTGTTGAGTACCTGGAACATCAGCGCCAACTGCGGTCCCAGATCAGACCCGTCCTCGGCGGTTCTGGTTTCGACCCAGTCCCTGAACCCCTGTTTTGGAAAAATGCCGGTATCGCCTGCAAATAGACAGAAGACCAGCCGTACGAGAAGCACCTCTAAGTCATGCCCACCATATCCTGATGCCTTAAGCAGATCGTGCAGTCGCCCCATTTGCTCCGCTGCGCGAATGTTCACAGGATCTTGTGGTTTGATCTCCTGCGGGGCGTAACCTGCAATGAAGCCGAATCGCTTAATGTGTTTGTGGAGGTCTGCTAACGCAAATTCGACCTGAGATTGTGCCTCCAGGTCATACAAGCGGAAACGTGCGAAGTCTGAAACGAGCACGTACTTCGGCAAGTCTCGGTCGGCTATCCCCGGGAAATAGTCGAGCGCTTGTACGAATGCCCTGTCCAAGTCCTGGCCAAGGGACTTGTGTTCGACAACTAGGACGCCCTTCCAAAGCGCGTCAATACGGCCGCGCTTTGCTCCTAGCCCTCTGACCGGTTCTTCGAAGGTGGCTACTCGTCTGCGCGGGATGCCAAAAACGGAGAAGAACTCGTTCCAGAACGTCTGTGATTCGGCTTGTTCGCTTGTCTCGTTTTGCCATTCACGCGAAAACGCGAGTGCGCGATCTCGAATTTCATTCCAAGGAAGAGGCATTCGTTATTCTCGTCGGAGCAGCGAGTAACAATAGCACGCGCGCCGGTCGAACCCGCGATTAGCGCGAAGATCAGACTAAGACAAAATGGAGGCAACTCGTGACGTTCGGCGCCCAGACATGATACCGCTCGAAGCCTCGCACCGTGGCGAGACCTTCTCTGCCGTTGTCGTGATTCGCCGATCCCCTGTACATCCCGCACATTTGTGCCCGGGCATCGCGAAGCTGGACAAATCGATATGGCTACCGGCTGCCATGCATATCTCAATGACGTCCGCTATCGCTTATAGAGGTACGATGAAAATTCTGTAGAGCAATCGTCCACTTGCTGCGTGGGGGCGCGGATGATGACCAAATGGTGGAAATGCGATCTTCAGATCGCAACACCTGCGTGGAAGTTTACTTTTCCTGAGGGTAGTAGCTACGCTCTCGCTAGCCCGCAGGAACGATCACGATTCGCAGACGACTATATGGCTGCCATTAAGGCCAAAGGCGTTGAGGTCGTCGCCATCGCAGATCACAACTCGTTCGAATGGATAGACGAGATGAAGGCGGCTGGCACCCGTCACGGCGTTACAGTGTTCCCTGGCTGTGAGGTGACTACTGGATCGGGGGCAGATGGAATCCATGTGATCGTCATCGGAGATCTCGCGAAGAATGGGCATGATTTCGAGTTGCTTCTGTCCGGTCCATTGGGTTTCGGGCCGGGACATGACCGCTTCCACATCGATCAACCTGGCGAGCGCTATCCAGGTACTTCGTCGAGAACAATTCTTCAGATACTGGATGATCTCCCTGAGGACTACGTTGTCATCGCGCCGCATGTGCTGGGAGACAACGGGCTAGCCTCCGAAAAAACGGCGCGGGGCGATATCCGGTGGCGAGCTTTACACCACCCACGATTGAATGCTGTTGATGCTGGCGATTGTGCGGATTCGCAGGGAGAGTCGTTCAATGCCCGATTTCGCCGCCGAGAGTTGGATCATTTTCCGAGACTTCCTCAAATCCCGTTTGTGTCGACGTCGGACGCCTATTCGTTGGATCGAATCGGTGCACGGTTTTCGTGGATTAGGATGGGTATCCCGAGCCTAGAGGGGTTGCGTCAAGCTTTCCTAGATCCGGACGCCAGAATTATTTGCGACTGGGATGCAAAGCTAAAAAACTACCCTGAACAGAATCCTAACAATATCCAACACGCTTGGATCGAGAAGATAACGCTACGCGGCGCATTGTCGAACTCAACGGAGCTCCTGGACATTCCGTTGCATCCGGGATTAAACGTCCTTATCGGTGGTCGAGGAAGCGGTAAATCAACCGCCATAGCAGCGCTTCGTCAGTTATACGCGGGGACTGGGTCGCTACCTGAAAAGCTACGTCTGGAAGCCGATGAGTTCGCCGAACGCGCCTTTAGCGTCGCCGCACTCGAAGCGGTACACAGAATGCCGGTTTCTCAGGAGCAGCAAATCGCAACCTGGACAAGGGAGAAAGGTCAACAGACGAACAAACCGGGTGCGGAACCAGTTCCGACCTCCTTTAGGGTGCGCGTTGTAAGTCAGAAAGAGCTCTTCGAGCGCGTTGCCGGAGAGCGGGCCGGATCTTTCACGGCTTCCAGAAGTCTGCTCTCGCTCATTGATGAGTCGCTCGGCCTAACCACAGAGGAGTCTGCGCCAACGGGCACTTGGTCGCAGAGAGCTCAGGTTGCCAAAGACGCATGGCTTGCCGCGGTGAGGGTAGAGGCGCAACTTGTCACGGACGTAGCGCAGTTGCCTGGTACCAGATCGCGAATAAAGGAGCTTGAGAACCAAGTTTCGGCGTTTGCTTCCCCGGAAGTTAAGCAAAGGCTCGCAAGGTATAGACGACGGCAAGGCGAGCGCGAGGAACTTCGTTCTCGTGCTGACGACGTTCGGGATTGGCTTGAGAAGATCGAGGCGCCGCTCGACTCTCGTTCTGCGTACGCACTAGACCTGGCTCAGATTGACCCCCAGTTCCAGGCTGAGCTTGTCGATCACTTGGCGGGACTCGAGAAGATATTTAAGGAAAGCAAGATCCGCATACAGGAAGCGCTAGGCGCGACGAAGGAGAAGATCGCGCAATGGGAGACTGCGATCACAGCAGGTGCTTGGCACCAGGATTTCAAGGCAGCTGAAGCCGATTTTCAAGAGTACACGCGCCAGCTTTCGGAGCGGGGCATTGATCCTAATGGCGTTGCCGGGCTTGAGAAAGAATTAGGCGACAAACAACGTTTACTGCTCAGTTTGGAGAAGCGCGAGGAAGAACTTAAGGTCGCCAAGTCCAAGACCGCCGAGACTTGGACCAAACTCCTCCAGATCTATGAAGAACGCCGCGCCATCCGTGGGGATCTCTTGGCATCCGTACAGAAGAAAAGTGGACGACTACGCTTCGACATTGATCGGTTTCGTGACGATGAGGGATGGGTTCGCCAAATTAGGGAGCTATTGAACATACGGGCGGACGGATTCATCGATGATGTTCCTGCCCTCGCCAACTGGCTATGGGCCCAAGATGAGGCGACGCGCAACGAAAGATGGCGTCTGTGGAAAGAGGCTCTGGTTTCGGGCGATTTTCAGCACCTTCAAGTGCAATCAGGCCTTCGCCAACAATGGGTCAATAGACTCGGAACAACGGACGCCTCCATTCGGCGAAGACTCGCTATCGAGTTACCAGAGGACGTAGTTTTAATGCGATTCCTTCGCGACGGCGGTAAGGCCGACAATCCGGCAGATTGGCAGGTTGTTACGGAGGGGTCACCAGGCCAGCGCACGGCTGCCATGCTCGGTCTAGTGCTCCACTTCGGAACGGAACCGCTAATCTTGGATCAGCCGGAAGACGATTTGGATTCTGAATGGATTACTGGGTTGCTAGTGAAGGAATTGCGCGCGAGTAGATGGTCGCGCCAAATAGTTGTGGCATCCCATAACGCAAACATCCCAGTAAACGGGGACGCTGAGCACGTTGTAGCACTAGAGAATGTTGGCGGCGTGCTTCAGGTGCGGGTGACAAAGGAACCGATCGGAACACCGCCGGGGACGTTAGTCAGGCATGAAGGACCAATTGAATATGCCTACGTCCGTCAGGACATTCAGAACATTATGGAAGGCGGTGTATTGGCGTTTATCAATAGGGAAAGAAAGTACAACAACGAGCTAAGGGTAGAACGGCAAAGGCTGAGGTGAAATTGGCCGTTTCGATCCGCCGCGAAGCGAGCAACCGTGGCGCCGGTGCGCCGCCCGTCACTCGATAAGCACCGCCCAGCGATTTCTGCTCCCCATCGAACTGATTTAACGCCCATCGAGCGATAATTGAGCTCGCCCCGTCGCTGAGCGAGTCGCCGCGGGCCATTAAAATCGCTTCGGAATTGATTCTTCAACGTTTTTTCTCTCTGGTCCCTAATACATGAGCAATCTGGAATCACGCGCCCCTAAGAGCAAGCTGCCGCTCGTCGGCGGCATTGCCGCAATCCTCCTCATCGCGCTCCTGGCGGGCGGGCTGTACCTGGCGCCGCGGTTCGAGCGGCAGGCGCCTGTCATTACGCTGACGCCGGACGCGGAGGTGGTGGGGAGGGCGCCGATCGAGATCGGGGTAACGGACCGGGGGGCGGGGCTGAAGTCGGTCACCGCGACGCTGTCGGCGGGCGGGAAGGATCATCCGATCGCCGCCGAAACGTTCACCGGCACGCTGCTGGAGAAGAGGATCAGCATCGAGGTGGCGAAGCTCGCCGGGATCAAGGAGGGGCCGGCGGTGCTGCGCGTGAGCGCGCGGGACGGGTCGCTGTGGAAGTGGTTCGGCGGCAACGAGACGGTGGTGCAGCGGGAGTTCACGATCGACATCACGCCGCCCACGCTGCAGCTCGTCGCCGAGGACCGGTACATCAGCTTCGGCGGGGCGGGCGCGATCGTCTACAAGACTTCCGCCGACGCGGCCACGAGCGGGGTGAAGGTGGGCGAGCATTTCTTCCCGGGCCACAAGGGCCAGGCGAAGGGGCAGCCGGATCACTACATCGCGCTGTTCGCGCATCCCTACAGCGCGCCGGCGAATGCCAAGGCGGTGCTCGTCGCGACGGACAAGGCGGGCAACACCAAGGAGATGGGACTCGCCTACGAGCTCAAGGGCGTGAAGTACCGCAAGAGCACGCTCAACATCCCCGAGAGCTTCATCGAGAACAAGGTGGCGCCGCTCCTGAGCGGCGGCGCGGCGCGCGAGGGCGGCGCGAAGGAGACGTTCCTCGCGGTCAACAACCGCCTGCGCAAGGAGAACGACGACAAGATCGCGGCGATCACGAAGAAGGCGACGCCGGCGCTGCAGTGGCAGGGCGCCTTCGTGCAGCTCTCCAATTCCAAGGTGGAGGCGAACTTCGCCGACGAGCGCACCTACGTCTACAACGGCGAGGCGATCGACAAGGCCTACCACCTCGGCTACGACCTCTCGGTCACCAAGCGCTATCCCGTCGAGGCGGCGAACGCCGGCACGGTGGTGTTCGCCGGCGACCTGGGCATCTACGGCAACACCGTCATCCTCGACCACGGCCTGGGGCTCTTCACGCTCTACAGCCACCTGAGCCAGATCGACGTGAAGGAGGGCGAGGCGCTAAAGCAGCGCGGCATCCTCGGCAGGACCGGCGAGACCGGCCTCGCCGCGGGCGACCACCTGCACTACGGCGTCTACCTACACGGCGTCGCGGTCCTGCCGGTGGAGTGGTGGGACCCGAAGTGGATCAAGGACAACATCCAGCCCAAACTCGACGGGATGGACGGCGACGCGATCGCCGAGATGCAGCAGCCGCGCAGGGGCGGGCAGAAGCAGCGGCGCTAGCCAACCGGTCGAAGGTCCCCCGGGCGGTCGACGCGACGACCGAAATTGTTTCGTAGTCCAATCCGCCATCGGTGCGGTACGATGGCCATGCAACAAGCATGGACATCAAGAACGTAGATCTCAACTTGCTCGTCTGCCTGCATGCGCTGATTACCGAGCGCAATGTGACGCGCGCAGCGGAACGGCAAGGCGTGAGCCAGCCGGCGATGAGCGCGGCGCTGGCGAAGCTTCGCGACCTGTTCAAGGATCCCCTGCTGGTCCGTACCTCGCACGGCATGGTGCTGACGCGCCGCGCGCTCGAGCTCGCGGAGCCGGTCGCCAAGATGCTGCGCGAGGTGGAAGGCCTGCTGCAGCAACCGGGAGAGTTCGACCCGGCGACCTCTCACCGCACCTTCCGCCTGCAGGGGACCGACTACGTCGAGTCCGTGCTTCTTTCGCCGCTGATGGCGAAGATCCGCCGCATCGCACCCAACGCGAAGGTCCTCTACCGCTCGCCCGACCCCAAGCGGCTTGCCGAGGATCTCGAGACGGGCGAGCTGGACATGGGGATCGGCTACATCCCCTCGCCCGTCCCGCACTTGCGCACGCAGCTCGTGTTCCGCGATCGTTTCGTGTGCCTGGCGCGCCGGGCGCATCCGTCGATCAAGGGCGAGCTGACGATCGAGCAATATGCAGCGCTGCCGCACGTCCAGGTGCTGCCCCGCGATTCCGCGATGTACGCCACGGCCCTGGACGACGCCCTCGCCATGCTCAACGTGGCACGCCAGGTGGTGCTGTGGGAGCCCAGCTTCCTCAACGTGCCGCAGCTCGTCGCGACATCGGACGTGGTGACGACCATCCCCGAGCGCGTTGCGCTGCACTTCGCGGAGATGCTGCCGCTGCAGCTGATCGATCCGCCGGTGGTATTGCCGACGATCGAGGTGCGCATGTTCTGGGCGGAATGGGCAATGCAGGATCCCGGGCACCGCTGGCTGCGCGGCCTGGTGCACCAGGTGGGCGAGGCGCTCGACCGGCGGCCGGCGCTGACGCCCGCCGGCGTGGCGTGATGCGCTAGGCGCGGAAGAAGGGCTTGTCGCCGCGCAGCGTGACGCGGTGGCCGTGGCGCCGCTGCGGGTAGTAGTCCCAGATGGCGTGGTGCTGCGCGGAGCGGTTGTCCCAGAACGCCATGGAGTTCGGGCGCCACTGGAAGCGGCACTGAAAGTCCGGTCTCTCGATGTGGCGGAACAGCGTTTGCAGAACGCCGTCGCTTTCCGCCTTGCCGAGCTGCACGATGCGCTTGGTGAAGATGCGGTTCACGTAGAGCGACTGGCGGCCGGTGACCGGATGGGTGCGGATCACCGGGTGCTCGGCCTTCGGGTAGTTGTGGGCGGAATCGTCGTACGCATAGCGGCCGCGGTAGTTCGCCTCGCCGTCGTGGATCGCGGTAAGCCCGGCGAGGAACGTCTTCATCGGCTCCGATAGCGCGTCGTACGCCGCGTACATGCTGGCGAACAGGGTGTCGCCGCCGACCGGCGGCTGGTCGATGATGTGAAGGATGCTTCCCGACGGAGGCTCGGGGTCGCACGAGACGTCGGTGTGCCAGTCCTCGCCGGCGATGCGCTTGGAATCCTTGTCCGCGTGGATGACGATGATCTCGGGATGATTCGCCAGTCCCATCTCGCCGGGGTGAATGTGGAAATCACCGAAGCGCCGGCCGAAGGCCTTGTGCTGCTCCACGGTGATGTCCTGGTCGCGGAAGAAGAGCACCAGGTTCTCCATCCATGCGTCATGGATGCTCTTGAAGGTCGCGTCGCTGAGCGGCGCGCGCAGGTCGACGCCGGTGACCTCGGCGCCGATGTGCGGCGTGAGCTTGCGGATGGCGATGTTCTCTTTCATGGCGCTCCCTGCGCGTCCTGGCCGGACGAGTATTCGTCGAAGCGCGGGCCGGGCGCAATCGCGATCGCTTATGCGCAAATCAGGGAAACGAATGATGCCGTGTCTTTTTGTTGACACGGCGCGTGGCCGCCTTGTAGCGTGCCCCGCGTTGTCGATGAGAACCGGGAAAGAGAGGATGACGGAGAAAAAGAAGCGCTCGCCGTACGTGATCAACGTGGCCGACATGAGCGAGGCCGACGTCTTCCCGGCGAAGCATCTCGCCGAAGGAGCGGGGAAGAATGTCCGTGGTGATAGCGCCGGTTCGCTGCTGGTGAAGCAGACGCACGGCACCGACATGAGCTTCATGCTGGCGCGGCGGCTGCCGGGCTACCACTCCACGCCGCACACGCACGACTCGGAGCAGTTCAACTACGTCCTCGAGGGCGAGATCTGGATGTTCATCGGCGAGGACGGCTTCAAGTGCGTGAAGGGCGACATCTTCCGCGTGCCGCGCAACCTGAGCCACTGGGCAAGGGTCGAGGGTCCCGGCGACTGCCTGCTGCTGACCGCGCATACGCCGCCGCTCATTGGGGGCGCCAAGTACCGCGCCGGCGTGCACTCGCTGCTGGGGCCCGGCGAGGACGCCGCCGCGGTGGAGGGGGTCGACAACGAGTGGGTAAAGACCGACGAGGCCTACTTCAAGGCGATGGCGCGCATCGAGGAGCGCGCCATGAAGCAGAACCGTTTCCAACAGGAGGAGCAAGGAAAATGATCGTTTCCAAGGCATTCCGCGTGCTCGCCGCGCTCGCCGCCGGCGGCGCGCTTTCCGGGCAGGCCGTCGCCCAGCAGCCGGTGAACATCGATGTCAACCTGGAGCTCGGCCCCAAGCACATCACCAGCATGCACGCGCAGCAGTTCGCGGACAAGGTGAAGTCGAAGGTCGGCGACCGGATCAAGTTCACCATGTACTACGGCGGCGCCAAGTACACCGGCAGCGCCGCCCCCACCGCGCTCGGGCAGGGCGCCCTCGACATGGCGATCCCCGGGCAATGGCATCTCGCGAAGTTCGTCCCGGAGATGGATATCCTGACCCTGCCGATGTTCCACGGGCTGCCGCAGGAGACCATCCACAAGGTGATGGACGAGCATGTCACTCCGGTGATCAACGCGAAGCTCGAGTCCAAGCTCAACGTGAAGGTGCTGGGCCGCCACGTCGACAACGCCTTCGGCGTGACGTTCCTGTCGAGCCGCCACGTGCGCAGCCACAATGACCTGAAGGGCCTGCGCATCCGCATCGCCGGCGGCACGGCGCCGCTGGAGATCTTCAAGACCTTCGGCGCCAACGCCCTCAAGATGGACTGGGCCGACGTCCCCTCGGCGCTGCAGAAGGGCCTGATCGACGGCGCGTACTCGTCCTACGCCGCCGTGAGCGCCGGCAAGGTATGGGATGCAGGGGTCAAGTACGCGTTCGAGAACAACCAGGGCCTGCTGCAGTTCGTCCCCGTGATGAGCAAGCGCGCCTGGAATCGCCTGTCGCCTGAGCTGCAGAAGACCGTTCTCGAGGCCTGGGACCAGTACGCCGACGAAGGCAGGAAGTTCGCCTACGACAACATGCTCCAGTCCCGCGCCGCCGCGCTCAAGGCCGGCGTCGTGGCCGTGGTCGCCTCGAAGGACGAATCGGCGCAAGCGCGGCACAGACTGCTGGCCATCCAGCCGAAGCTGGTCGAGGCAGCCGGCATGGACAAGGCCTTCGTCGCCAAGGTGCAGGCCATCGTGGACCAGGCGACCCGCTAGCCGGCCGGCTGCGGGCGCCTCGCGGGCGCCCGGGAGCGCGCAAGGGCAATGGCTGGTTCTCGCCTTTCGAGGGCTCTGGTGCGGGGCGAAGGTTTCCTTACGGGAAGCTGCGCCGCCGCAGCTCTGGGCATCGCGAGCTACGAAATGCTCGCCCGCTACCTCGCGCCGCAGCTGACGAAAGACTGGAGCCTGGAGATGGTCATCTACCTGCTGGTCTGGGCGACCTTTCTTTCGGGCGGCGCGCTGGTCCGGGAGAACCGGCACATCAGCGCGGATGTGGTGGTGCGGCTGTTCAAGCCGGCGGTGCAGCGGGTGCTGATGATCGGCGCCGCGTTCGCCGGCCTCGCGCTCTCGGCGCTGCTGTGCTGGCTCGGCGTGCTGATGGTCGAGTTCGCCATGTCGGTGGGGGAGCGCAGCGAGAGCACGCTGCGCTTTCCGCTCTGGCTGTTCTATCTGTGCCTGCCGGTGGGCATGGCGCTCACCGTCCTCGGGTATGCGGCGCAGCTCTGGCGGCTCGTATTCGCCTTCGAGCCCTCGATGCTCGCCGGCGCTCACGCGGCGCAGCCCGAGTGAGGGGCTGAGCGCCGTGTCGCCCACCCTTGTCGCGGGAGCGTTCATCGGGCTGCTCGCGGCCGGCCTGCCGATCTTCGTCGTGCTCGGCGCGCTGGCGCTGTTCCTCTACTGGCAAGAATCGTTTCCGCTGGTCGGCGTGGCGCAGATCATGGTCGACCGCCTGAACTCGGTGAGCGTCATGGCCGTGCCCTTCTTCGTCATGGCGGCGGCTTTCATGGAGCGGGGCGGCGTCGCGAAGGCGCTCACAGACGCGGCGAGCGCCTGGGTCGGCCATTTCCGCGGCGGCCTGGCGCTCGTTTGCGTGGCGACCGCGGCGGTGTTCTCGGCGCTTTGCGGCTCCTCGATCGCCACTGCGCTCGCGATCGGCACCGTGCTCGTCCCCCCGATGCTGGCGCAGCGCTACGACCGCCCTTTCGCGCTCGGCCTCGTCGGCACCTCGGCCACGCTCGGCGTGCTCATACCTCCCAGCATGCCCATGATCATCTACAGCCTCATTACCGAGGAGTCGGTGCTGCGGCTGTTCCTCGCCGGAGTCATCCCGGGCCTGATCCAGACCGCACTGCTCGTGATCTGGGTGGCGGTGCACGTCCGGCGCCACGGCTACCCCACGGGAGCACGCATGATGCGGGGGGACTTCGTGCGTGCGAACGTCCGCGCACTGCCGGCTCTGGCCATCCCGATCATCGTGCTCGGGGGCATCTATGGCGGATTCGTGGCCGTGACGGAAGCCGCCGCGCTGTCGGCGCTCGTCGCCCTGATCGTCGCGCTGACGCTCTACCGCGGCTTCCGGCTGTCCGAGACGATCGGCCTGTTTGCCGAGTCGATGAAGCGCACGGCGGCGATCTTCTTCATCGTCATCGGCGCGCTGGTGTTCGGCCACTGGATCACGGGGTCGGGCTATCCAGGCGCGCTGGTCGACATGGTGACCTCCAGCGGCCTGAAAGGCTGGCAGTTCCTCCTGATCATGAACATCCTCATGCTCTTCATGGGCATGTTTCTCGATGCCCTGGCGGTGATCCTCATTACCGTGCCCCTGGTCATGCCGCTGCTCGGCCCGCTGGGTATCGACCCGGTGCACTACTGCATCGTGCTGGTCGTGAACATGGAGATCGGCCTGCTCACGCCGCCGATCGGCCTCAACCTTTTCGTGATGTCGAGCATCGCCAAAGCCCCGCTCGAAGAGGTGATGCGCGGCGCCGCGCCCTTCGTCGTCCTCATGCTCGCTTTCCTGGGGCTCGTCACGTACGTGCCCGAGCTTTCCACCTGGCTGCCCGACTACGTCTAC
>CBDDRQ010000022.1:0-27030 GCA_965233125.1 uncultured bacterium | reverse complement strand
CCGTAGAAGAGGCCCTTCGCCTCGACCGCCAGGCGGTGCAGCTTCTCCTTGGGGTCGACGAGGAAGCGGATGAACGGGTACTGGCGGCTGGAGGGCTTCACGTCCTCGACCTTCAGCTTCTCGATCATCTTCTGGCGCGAGGTGGCCTGGCGCGCCTTCGCCTTGTGCGCGCGGAAGCGGCGCACGAAGTCCTCGAGGTCGGCGATGCGGTCCTTGGCTTTGGCGTTGGCCTTCTCCTGCTGCTGCCGCGCCAGGGTCGACGCCTCCATGTAGTCGTCGTAGTTGCCGGGGTAGACCCGGATGGCGCCGTAGTCGACGTCCGCCATGTGCGTGCACACGGCCGAGAGGAAGTGCCGGTCGTGCGAGATGATGACCATGGTGCTGGTGCGGCGGTTGAGCACGTCCTCCAGCCAGCGGATGCTGTTGATGTCGAGGTTGTTGGTCGGCTCATCCAGCAGCAGGATGTCCGGGTCGCCGAAGAGCGCCTGAGCGAGCAGCACGCGCAGCTTCCACCCCGGCGCCACCGCGCTCATCGGCCCATCGTGCTGCTCCGCGGGCACGCCAAGGCCGAGCAGCAGCTCGCCCGCGCGCGCTTCCGAGGTGTAGCCGCCGTACTCGGCGTACTTCGCCTCGAGCTCGGCCGCGCGCAGGAATTCTTCCTCTCCGGCTTCCGGGTTCGCGTAGATCGCGTCGCGCTCTCGCATCGCGCTCCACATCTCCGCGTGGCCCATCAGCACCACGTCCAGCACGCGCTCGGATTCATACGCGAACTGGTCCTGGCGCAGCCTGCCGACGCGCTCGTTCGAGTCGATCGCCACCGCGCCCGCGGAAGGCTCGAGCTCGCCGCCGAGGATCTTCATGAAGGTCGACTTGCCGCAGCCGTTCGCGCCGATGAGGCCGTAGCGGTTGCCGCCGCCGAACTTCACGGAGACGTTCTCGAAAAGGGGCTTGGCCCCGAACTGCATCGCGATGCCGGAGGCTACGATCACTTTGGGATTTCCAGGCAAGAACAACTACGAGGGCGCGCATTGTACCAGCCCCGCCGCGCTATCGTCGCCTGGATCTCGCGCGCGGCTTCGCCGACAGGACCTTCGGCATGTCGCCGAGCAGGCCGTCGAACTGCTTTCTGATGAACGCGTAGCACTCGCAGGACTTCTTTCGCAGGCCCTCCTCGTCGACGATGGCGATGCGACCGCGCAGGTAGGAGATCAGCCCCGCCGCGCGCAGGGTCCCGGCGGCACCGACGACGCCCGCGCGCCGCGAGCCCAGCATCCCGGCAATGGACTGCTGGGACATGACGAGCGGGATCGCCCCGGCGTAGTAGTGCATCGTGAGCAGCAGGCGGGCGAACCGCTGCTCCACCGCGTGGTGCTGGCTGCAGGCGACCGACTGGCTGATGACGGCAAGCAGCACCTGCGTATAGCGCAGCAGCAGGCGCTGCAGCGGGCTGCCGAAGCGAAGCTCGGCCCTCAGGTCTCTCGTCCTCATCCGCATCGCGCTGCCGGCGATCTGCGCGATCGCCCGGTCGGGCGTGGCCAGCGCGCCGAGGAAGATATTGATGCCGACCATGCCTTCGTGCCCGATGATGCCGACCTCGACGGTCCCGCCGTCCTCCAGCGAGTCGATCATGGCCACCACCGCCGACTCGGGAAAGTACACGTACTCGATGCGCTGATCCGCCCGGTAGAGGATCTCGCCCGCCTTCAGGTCCACCCGCTCCAGCCTGGCGCTGAGGTAGTCGTATTCGGCGTTGAGCAGGGCGGCGAGGATGTCGTTCTTGACCACGGGGGGCAGGCGCGCAGGCCCGATGCGTCTCTCGTCGAGAGCCCTGATCCGGCGGCCGCCTGCGGTTCTGTAGGGCATGGAACACCCCAAGCAAGTAACCTGCCTCTGTAGCCTGCATAGAATCGACGTGGACGGACAATGACAAGACCCCTGAACGAGCTCTCCGCCGCCGAGGCCGCGCGGCGCATCGAGGCGGGCGACATCACCGCGGAGGCGCTGGCCGCGGCCTGCCTCGAGCGCATCGCGGCGCGCGACGAAGAAGTGCGCGCGTGGGTGTTCCTCGATCGCGGCCGCGCGCTCGCGCAGGCGCGCGCGCTCGACCGCATGCCGCGCCGCGGACGGCTGCACGGCGTGCCCTTCGGCATCAAGGACATCATCGACACGGCCGACCTGCCCACCGAGTACAACTCGCCGATCTACCGCGGCCACCGGCCGAAGGCGGACGCCGCCTGCGTGGCACTGCTGCGGCAGGCGGGGTGCCTCATCCTCGGCAAGACGGTCACCACCGAGTTCGCGAACAACCATCCCTCGCAGACGCGCAACCCGCACAACCCCGCGCACACGCCGGGCGGCTCTTCCAGCGGCTCCGCGGCCGCGGTGGCGGACTGCATGGTGGGCGCCGCGCTCGGCACGCAGACCGGCGGGTCGGTGATCCGGCCGGCCGCTTACTGCGGCGCCTTCGCCATCAAGCCGAGCTTCGGGAGCATCAACCGCGCCGGCGTGAAGTTCGTCGCCGAGTCGCTCGACACCGTGGGCATCTTCGCGCGCAGCGCCGAGGACCTCGCCCTCGCGCTCGAGGTGCTCTCGGGCCGCAGCGCGCCGGACTTCGCTTCCCCGCCCGGCAAGCCGCGCATCGGGCTGTGCCGCACGCCGCGCTGGCGCGATGCCGACGCCGCGACCCAGGCGAACCTCGAGCAGGCCGCGGCCAGCCTCGCGCGCGCGGGCGCCGCGGTGCGCGAGTTCGACCTGCCCGCCGGAAGCGAAGCGCTCTTCGACCGCCACAAGCTCATCATGGGCTTCGAGAGCGCGCGGGCGCTCGCCTGGGAGTACGCCGCCTTCCCCGACGAGATCAGCAGGACTCTCAAGCCGCGCCTCGACGAGGGCTGGAAAGTCTCCCGCGCCGACTACGACGCGATGCGCGAGAGCGCGCGCCAGTGCCGCCGCGCGCTGGCCGAGAGCATGCGCGAGGTCGACTTCCTGCTCACGCCGAGCGCGCCGGGCGAGGCGCCCGCGTCCCTCGAGAGCACCGGCGACCCGGTGTTCAACCGCGCCTGGACGCTGCTTGGCGTGCCCTGCGTCACGCTGCCGCACGGCAAGGGCGCGCACGGCCTGCCGCTCGGCATCCAGGTCGTCGGGCCTTTCGACGGCGACATGGCGCTCCTCGGCTGGGCGCACTGGATGGCGCTGGCGCTGCCCTCGGCAGCGGGCGGATAATCCCCTGGTGATGGACCGGCGCACGTTCATCGGCACGCTCGCGGGGAGCGTTCTCGCCTCGCCCTTCAGCGCGCTCGCACAGCAGCCGGCGAAGCTCTTTCGCATCGGCGTCCTGGGCAACGAAGACGGGCCCCCCTGGGAAGGCTTTCGCCGCGGGCTGCGCGAGCTGGGCTACATCGACGGCGGCAACGTGGCGATCGATTGGCGATGGTCCAAGGGCAGCCCCGACCGGTCCCCCCCGCTCGCGGCCGAGCTCGTGCAGGCGAAAGTCGACATCCTGGTCGTGTCGGGCACGCAGGCGGCCCAGGCCGCCAAGGATGCGACGAGCACGATTCCGATCGTGATGACGGTCTCCGCCTACCCCGACAAGATCGGCCTCGTGCAAAGCCTCGCCCGTCCCGGCGGCAACCTCACCGGCCTGACCAACCTCGGGCCCGAGCTGATGGGCAAGCATTTCGAGCTCATCAAGGAGATCGCTCCGAAGGTCTCCCGCATCGCCCTGCTGCGCAATCCGGCGGCCCCGGTCGAGCAGCTGTCGTTCGAGGAAATGCGCGGCGCGGCGCCGGCCGCCGGCCTGGAGATCCTCTCGATCGAGGCGCGCCGGCCCGAGGACGCCGCCGCGGCCTTCGCCGCAGTGACCGCGAGCGGCGCCGACGCCCTGTTTGCCCACGGCAACCCCGTCAACTTCAAGATCCGCGGGCTCATCGCGGAGTTCGCGCTGAAGAGCCGGCTCCCGAGCCTTTTCCAGGAGCGCCTTTTCGTCGAATCCGGCGGACTGGTCTCGTACGCGCCGAGTTTTTTCGACCTGTTCGCTCGCGCCGCGGGTTATGTCGACAGGATCCTCAAGGGCGCGAAGCCGGCCGACCTTCCCGTCGAGCAGCCCACCAAGTTCGAGCTGGCGATCAACCTGAAGACCGCAAAGGCGCTCGGCATCACCGTCGCGCCCTCGCTCCTCCTGCGCGCGGACAAGCTGATTCAGTGATTGCGTAGCGGCGTCGGGCGCCGTGCGATGAAGGTTAGTATCCGCCCGCATGCGGCTTCCCTTCTTCTACGGCTGGGCGATCGTCGCGATCGCCTTCGTCACCATGGCCTTCGGCGTCAACGCGCGCACCGCGTTCTCGCTCTTCTTCCCGCCCATCCTGGAGGAGTTCGGCTGGCAGCGCGCCACGGCGGCGGGGGCCTTCTCGTTCGGCTTCCTCGTCACGGCGGTGCTCTCGCCGCTCATGGGCAAGCTCATGGACCGCTTCGGCCCGCGCCTGGTCCTGGAGCTCGCCGTGGGCGTCACCGGGCTCGGCCTGATCGTCGCCGCGCTCGTCTCGCAGCCCTGGCACCTGTACCTCACCCTCGGCGTGCTGGTCGGCGCGGGCTCGACCATCCTCGGCTATACGGGGCACGGTCTCTTCCTGCCCAACTGGTTCGTGCGCCGGCGCGGGCTCGCGATGAGCATCGCCTTCTCGGGCGTGGGCATCGGCTCGATCGTGCTGCTGCCGGTGATCCAGTGGGCAATCGAGGCGCACGGCTGGCGCGCCGCCTGCGTGACGATGGGCATCGCCATCCTCGCGCTGCTCGCGCCGCTCAACCTCCTCGTGCGCAAGCGGCCGCAGGACCTGGGGCTCGAGCCCGATGGCGATCTCGCTCCCGCTCCCGGAAGCGCTTCCCGGGTGGACAACGTGGTGGACCGCGCCTGGGCGGCGGTGGACTGGACGCTCGCGCGCGCGATGCGCACCGCGCGCTTCTGGTGGATCGCGAGCGGCTACTTCGCCGCGATGGTCGCGTGGTACTCGGTGCAGGTGCACCAGACGAAATACCTCGTCGATGCCGGCTTCAGCGGCAGCTACGCCGCGTGGGCGCTCGGCTTCGTGAGCCTCGCCGGCATCCCGGGCCAGATCGCGCTCGGCCACCTCTCCGACCGCATCGGGCGCGAGTGGGTGTGGACGGTCGGGTGCCTGGGCTTCGCCATCTGCTACGGCGCCCTCCTTCTCATCGGCGCCGCGCCATCGAGCGCGCTCCTGTGGACGATGGTGCTCGCGCAGGGCTTCCTCGGCTACGGCATGACTTCGGTGGTGGGCGCGATCCCGGCGGAGATCTTCCAGGGCAGGCACTACGGCGGCATCTTCGGCACCCTCATGGGCAGCGCCGTCGCCGGGGGCGCCCTCGGCCCCTGGCTGCTGGGCGCCGTGTACGACTTCAGCGGCTCCTACGCGGCCGGATTCTGGTTCGCGATCGGCTGCTGCCTGTTCTCGGCGGCGGCGATCTGGCTCGCGGCACCGCGGCAGATCCGCGCCGTGGCCGGGCGCCTGCCGGCGGCCCCGATCCGCTAGCTAAGGCAATAGCGCAATCGGTCTACGCGGCGGCGATGATCTTCGCCGGGCGCGCCATGGCTAGATGGGTGCGGGTCCAGAACATCGGGAGCGCCCATGCGAACGAGGGAAGTCGCGGTAATCGCGCTGTGTCTTGCGACGTTTCCCGCATCCGGGCAAGGCCTGGACCAGCCCGAGACACCGCCGCTGCCGGAGCTTGGCGTGGGCCTGCCGACCGCGGCGCTCATCGCCGCCGGCGTGGCGGCGGCTGCTGCCGCGCTCGCGCGCAGCGGCGGGGACGATAGCGCAGGCGCCGCGGGCGGGGAAAGCGGCGGCGCAAGCCCCCCGTCGCGCGTGCTTTCCTACGCGAGCGCCGTGGACTTCCGGACTTCGGAATACGCCCAGCAGCAGGGGCTTGGCGTGGTGAAGGCCGATGCGCTCTACTACAACGGGCATTACCGCTGGTACGTGGGCGCCGCGCCCGATCCCGCCGCGGGCACCGGCATCGGCGTGAAGATCGCCGTCGGCGACACCGGCATCGATGCGCCGGAGGCCTCGACCGGCAGCGTCATCGCCATCGATGTCGCGGGAAGCTACGACTACGTGGCGAACCGCGCCGGCTCCGGCGCGGACGAGTACGGGCACGGCACGCACGTGGCGGGCATCATCGCCGCGCCGAAGAACGGCGCGGGAATGCACGGTCTCGCCTACAACGCGACGATCGTCAACTTCAAGCTCGGAGACGGCAGCGGGCACATCACGGCGAGCGATGCGCAGCGCGGGGACATGATGGCCCGCGCCGCCCAGGCCGGCGCCATGATCGTCAACAACTCCTGGGCGACGCGGGCCGCCATCACCTCGCGCACCGCCGCGCAGCTCCAGGAAATCATGCCGCAGCTCATCGCCGGCGCACGCGCGTATGTCGCCGCGGGCGGGGTCGTGGTGTTCGCCGCCGGCAACGACGCCGGCGCGCAGCCCGCGCTCGAGGCGGGCCTGCCCTACCGCATCGCGGGCCTCGGGCCCGGCTGGCTCGCGGTCGTGGCCATCGACGGCTCGGGCGCGCTCGCGAGCTACAGCAACCGCTGCGGCGTCGCCGCGGCGTGGTGCCTCGCCGCGCCGGGCGGCTCGCTCGGCGCGGGCCTCTATTCCATGCAGAACGACGGCGGCTACGCCGCCATGTACGGCACCTCGATGGCCGCCCCGCATGCCGCCGCCGCGGTGGGCGCGCTGAAGAGCATGTTCCCGAACCTGAGCGTTCAGCAGCTCCGCGACCGGCTGCTCTTCACCGCGAACCGCAGCGGAACGTACGCCGATACCGGCGCGTACGGCCAGGGGCTCATGGACCTCGACACCGCCTCGTCGCCGGTGGGGGGCGTCGCCGTGCCGACGGGAGCCTCGGCCAACGGCGCCACCGCGCCGGTCGAGGGAAGCGGCATCGGGTTCCAGGCCGGGGCGCTGCGCGCGCTCGGCATGCAGGCGCACGTGCTCGTCGTGGACAACTACCAGCGCGCGCCGTTCTGGGTCCCGGCGCAGACCTTCTTCCGCGAAGCGGCACCGCGCCTGATCGAGCGGCAGTGGGCTTCGCTGAGGATGAATCCCGGGATCGAAGCCCCTTCGCACGCCCGCCTGCGTTTCAGCCACTCGGAAGGACTCAACAGCGTCGTGTCGGCCGACCTGGCGACGTACCGCTTCGGCTTCTCGACCGGCGCCGGCGGCGAAGCGATCCTCGGCTCGCACCTCGCGCTTGCGTGGCTGCCTCGCCTTGCCGCGCCGGGGGTCGAGTCCGTCGCGCTGGGCTATGCCGCTGAGCTTGGCGGCGTGCGCTTCGGCCTGCTGGGGACGCTACCCGGCAGCTCCGCAGTCAGCCAGCCGACGCTCGACGCATCGAGCCTCGGCAGCCGCCGCGCGCTCGGCGCCGTGGCGCAGCGGCAAGCATCCGGGACGACCTACGGCGTATCGCTCGCCTTCGCCGACGGCTTCGAGCGCCCGATCGGCATCCAGGCGGCCGGCGCCTTCGGCGTCGCCGGCGCCGCGGCCGCCTCGAGCGGCGCCTTCGTCGAGCACGCGCTCGGGCGCAGCAGCGTCCTCAAGGCGTCGTTCGAAGTCGCCCATCACCGTCCCGACGCGAGCGGCGCCCTCGCCGCGCCGGATTATTCGCTGCGCTCCTCGAGCCTCGGTGCCCGCACCGCGCTGCGCGCGGGAACGACCCTCTCCGCGAGCCTGAGGCGCGAATGGAGCGACGACGCGGCGCAGCTCCACGTCCCCCTGACGATCGACGAGGGCGGCAACATCGGGCGCGTGACCTACACCCTCCCCTACGAGGACCTGGTCGGGCGCACCTCGTTCAGCCTGCGCCTCGACCAGGCGCTCACGCGGCAGGTGAGCCTGCGCGCGAGCCTTACCCGCGAGCGCGGCGGCTTCGGCACTTCGATCACCGGCGTCGCCGCCGTCCTGGAGATCGTGAACTAGCGGGCTGCGCGGTCGTTCCTGCCGCTACCCCCTGTCGCCGGCCGTTTGCACGGGAACGCCGGTTGCGCACCGTCGAGCGCAGGCGACACCCATGGCGTCCAGCGCATCCCCCGCCCGCCCGGTCTGCGAGATCGCGATCGTGGGGGACTATGTGCGCGCCAGCGTCGGCCCGGGGAGCGCCGGCGAGATCCAGCAGTGCTACCAGGACTGGGCCTGCGCCTGCCTGCTCGGGGAGTACCGGCGCGCCCTGCTGGTCGGCGCGTCGCTGGGAGACGAGTTCGCGCACCTCGCCGCGCGCGACGCCGTCGCCTCGATGGTGCTCGCCGGCATCCCGCCGCAGTTCCGCCTCGCCGTCGTCGCCCGCAACGCCCACCTCATCGCCGTCTACGACGCGGTGATCGTCGCGGCCCTGCGCCAGGGCATCGACGCGCGGCGCTTCCAGGACGAGGCGGACGCCGTGCGCTGGTTGCGGGGGGACTCCTAGAGAGCGGGCTCTGGCGCGAGCTCCAGCCGAGGCGGAGAATCGGCCGCTCAGGAGGACCGACCCATGATCACCGAAATCGTGCTGTTCAGCCTGCCCGAAGGCATGACCCGCGAGCAGGTCGTCGCCGCGTTCAAGGACTCGGCGCCCAAGTGGCGCGCGAACCGCGACCTCATCCGCAAGAACTATCTCTACGACGCCGAGAAGCGCCAGGGCGGCGGCGCGTACCTGTGGAAAGACATCGCCGCCGCCAAGCGCTGGCACGGAGATGACTTCCGCAAGCTCGTGCGCCAGCGCTACGGAGCCGAGCCCACGTTCCAGTACTTCGAGACGCCGGTCGTCGTGGACAACGTCGCCGACAAGACCGTCGAGGACCTCGCGGCCTAGTCGATCACCCGGTTGGCGCTAAGGAGGATCGATGGCCGGATCGTCAGGCCCAGCGCTTTGGCGGTCTTGAGGTTGACGGCCAAGTCGAACTTCGTGGGCTGCTCGATGGGAAGTTCCGCGGGTCTTGCGCCTTTGAGGATCCTGTCCACGTAGTCCGCCGCGTCCCGATAGAGGGCCGTGATGTCGACCCCATAGGCGAGCAGCCCCCCGTCCACCGCGGCCTCGCGGTACGCGTAGACCGCCGGCAGGCGCTTTCCTGCGGCGAACTCGATGATCCGGGCGCGGTACTGGAAGTGCAGCGGCGTGTCCGAGGTCAGCAGCGCGTCGACTTGCATCGCCCCCAGCGAATCGAACGCCGACGCGAAGTCCCGCTCGCTCCTCGTCGCGGCGTGCGCGAGCGAGACCCCGAGGCGGCCCGCCACGGCGTCGAGCTCGCGCACCCAGGCGCTCTGCTTCCCGCCGGTTCGCGACAGCACCCCGACACGCCGGATCGCGGGCGCGCACTCTTTCAGCAGCTGCAGCCGCTTGCCCCAGATCGCGAGCCCGCCGTCGACGGTCACGCCGGTCAGGTTGGCGCCGGGACGCGACAGGCTCCGCACGAAACCGGCCGCGACGGGATCGGCGCTGATCATCACGATCGCGATCGTGCCAGTGGCCCGCCTCGCCGCATTCACCGCGGGATTGCCGGCCGCGAGGATCGCGTCCACGTCGAGCGCGACGAGCTCGCCCGCGAGCGCCGGCAAGCGCTCGAGCTTGCCTTCCGCGTAGCGGGCCTCGATCGCGATGCCGGTTCCCTGCGCATACCCGAGCTCCTGCAGGCGCTCGCCGAGCGCGGCCAGGCGGAGGTTTCCATCGCCCGCTCCCGGCGCGCGTCCGCTCGACAGGAAGCCCAGCCGATACGTCTTTCGGGCCGGCTGCGCGCGCGCCACCCTCGCCGCAGCCAGCGCGCCCGCGCCAACAAGAAATCGCCTGCGTCCGAATGCGCCCACCGCGCCCTCCCCTGGGCTTGAACCGCAGCCGAACTGTACTCCCTGGCCTTGTACCCCGATCGGGGTACAAAATGGCTCCCGCGGGCCTTCCGCCATGGCCGGACTAATTATTCGATGATCTTGTCGGCGCGCAGGAGCACCGAGTGCGGGATCTTCAGGCCGAGCGCCTTCGCGGTCTTCAGGTTCAGCGCCAGCTCGAAACGCGATGCCTGGTCCACGGCGAGCGTCGCGGGAGACTCTCCCTTGAGCACCCGGGCCAGGAGCTCGGCGCCACGCCGGACATCTTCGACCGGGTTCGTCACGTAGGACACCAAGCCGCCCAGTTCCACGGATTCCCGGTCCGAGTAAACGACCGGTATGCGTTTCTCGAGCGCCACGCGGACGGTCTCCTGAGCCTGTGCCTTCATGCCGAACAGCGCGAACGGCGTCACGATGAAAGCCACGTCGGCGCCTGACGTTGCCACCTCCGCCAAAGTCTCCGCCCAGCCGAAACGACCGGCTTCCTGGCGCTCGAGCTTCAGGCCCAGGCGCTCTGCTTCTGGCTCGGCGATCTTCATTGCGGCCTGCAGGGTCGCATCGAAAAAACCCGCAAGCACCACGACCCGCTTTGCGCCGGGGAGGATCTCGCGCACGAGCTCCAGCCGCTTGGCCAGCACCTCGAAGTAGCGGTTCGTCACGCCGGTCGTGTTTCCTCCCGGCCTGCGATAGTCGGTGACGATGCCCGAGAGGACGGGGTCCGCTACCCAGGCGAACACGATCGGCACCGATTTCGTCGCGTCCTGTGCCCCGAGCGTCAGGAGGGTGCTGAGGGAGAAGACCGCATCGAGCTTCGATGGGACGAGGTCGGCGACGTGCTGCCTCGCCAGGGCGCGGTCCGCGCCCGCGGACCGCGACACCAGAGTCAGGTTCGCGCCTTCGACGAAACCCTGCGCTGCCAGCCGTTCGCGCAGCGCGCGGAGATATTGATCCCCCGATGCGCCGAACGGAGTAAGTAACGCGACGCGGTAGTGACGGCCGGACTGCTGCGCCGCGGCGCGGCTCGCGATGAGCAGGGCTCCGCCCGCTAGCAGAAAGCGACGGCGTTGCGGTTGGCCCATTGCTTCCTCCCCCGCCCGCGGCGCGGGCTTCGCAGCAGACTCTACCCCTTCTTGCCGGATTTGCCCCGAGACAATCAGGAGCCTGCCCGAGGTTGGCCACAATCGCCCGGCATCCTGCCGGGCCATGAGACTCGCCCCGCTTCTCAAGCCCGCCCTCATCGCCGCGCTCGCTCTCGCGCTCTACTTCCCCGTGAACATGATCCAGGGCCTCGTCCTCGAGCGGCAGGCGCGCGCGGCGCAGGCGGTGGCGAGCATCGCCTCGGGCTGGGGCGGACGCCAGACGCTCGCCGGCCCCTACCTCGTCGTGCCCTACGAGCGCACGCGCGTGAACATCGTGCAGGAGACGATCGACGGCAAGCCGCGCGAGCGGCGCAGCGAGCACACCGAGTCGCTGCTGCTGCGGCTGCCGGCCGAGGCGGTCGAGTGGCGCATCGGCGCGGAGGTGAGCGAGAAGGCCTACGGCATCTACAAGGCGCGCCTCTACAGCGCCGCCGCCGAGGCGCGCGGGCGCGTCGCCGTGCCGGTGCGCTTCGGACTGCCCGCCGACACCCCAACGAGCCGCATCAAGTTCGGCACGCCGCGCCTGGTGCTCGGCGTCTCCGACCCGCACGGCATCCGCGGCGTCGCCGCGCTCGCCGTCGACGGCGAGGCCTACGCCTTCGCGCCCGGTTCCGGCGACGGGATGCTCCCGGGCGGTGTGCACGTCCCCCTTCCCGCGCTGCGCGCGAGCGAGCGGCAGGCCGAGTCCTTCGCGTTCGCCTTCTCCCTCGAGCTCGCAGGCTCGGAGGCCCTCGCCGTCGCGCCGCTCGGGAGCAACACCTCCGTGACCATGCGCTCAGACTGGGCGCATCCCTCCTTCGCCGGCCGCTTCCTGCCGCTCAAGCACGAGATCGGCGCCGAGGGCTTCTCGGCCGAGTGGAAAGTCTCCCAGTACGCCGCTCCCGGCACCGCGAACCGGCAGGAGCTCGCGGTCTCTTTCATCGAGCCCGCCGGGCTCTACCAGCAGCTCGAGCGCGCCTCGAAGTACGGCTTCCTCTTCATCGGCCTCACCTTCGCCGCCTTCCTCCTCTTCGAGCTGCTACGGAGGCTCGCCATCCACCCGATCCAGTACGCGCTGGTCGGGCTGGCCCTGGCGATGTTTTTTCTCCTGCTTACGGCCCTGAGCGAGCACATCGACTTCGCCCTCGCCTACGCCGTCGCCACCGGCGCGTGCGTGGGCCTGATCTCCGGGTACCTCATGCGCGTCCTGCGCAGCGTCCGCCTCGCCCTCGCCTTCGGCGCCGCCCTCACCGCGCTCTACGCGATGCTCTACGCGCTCCTCAAGGCCGAGGACTACTCGCTGCTAGGGGGATCGCTCCTTCTCTTCGGGCTGCTCGCGGTGGTGATGATCGCCACGCGGCGCATCGACTGGTACGCATTGACCGGAAACAGGAGCCTGAGCGGCGCCCAGGGAGCGTGAACTCCCCTCACGCGAACGGGCGCCGCTCCTCTTGTCCAAGGGCCGCTTCCGGCCAAGAAACGGACGTTTGCGGCCGGGCCTGTCCCACGCTAGCAGCTCGCGGCCGCGACGTAGGACTTCCCTTAGTTATTGAGCACCAGAAAGTTCAGGAATACTTGAAGATCCTGGCCCGACATCTTGGCGGGCCCTTTCTCCGTCTCGTGCCTGGTAACCAGCTCGGCGGCTATCAGCGAGGTCGTCAGCCTTGGCAAGGTCTTCGTTACGAAGTCGACATACTGGAGTCCGCCCATGTCACCTCGTACGTTGGCAAGACAAGCTTGGAAAAGCATGTCGCGCAGGACTTGCAGTCCTTGCGTTCGCTCCATCAGCGATTCGGTTACGAGCTTTTGCGTGGCCTCGAAGGAAACCTTCGCGCCGCCAGTACCCTGTTCCTTCGCGGCGGTCAGCTGCGCGTCGGTAAGCGTCTTCAGGGCCCGGTCCACTGCCGCTCGCACGTCCGGGGACGGTTCAGGGCAGGCAAAGCCTGCGTTATCGCGACTATGAAATACGAAGATAGCCCTTCTATCCGCCTGGACCAGATAGACCTTGCCACCTCCGTATCGCACGGAGTCCGGTGAAACAAATCCGACGATGTCGTCGCGGAGCCAAAGCGCTGCCGAGACTAACGCGAACGCGCCCAGCACCACCGATCCGCCGATAAACACGCCTCGGCATTTGGCCCACACCCGCGCGATTCGTACGTTTAGCGGATCGCCCATGATTCCCCCTTGTTCCTCTATGTGGTCTTACTTGAACTTCTCTAGTTTTTGTTGTTGCGCCTGCCTGCGCTGATCAACGGAAGGCGCCATCAATTTTTCACTTTGCTGCGAGGGCGCTCCGGTTTGATCAACGCGATACGCGGAACGCAATGCGTCGTTCTTACAGGCTTCGCGTGCTACGACCACCTTCTTGGCGTCCTGTTGAAGCGAGATCTGGGACAGGCACTGCTGATACTTCTCATACGTTGCACCGTCGATTGCCGCATTTGGCGCAATGAGGACGCGCATATCGCGGGAGTAGGTCTGACCAAGAGCCGCACCAAGCGGCAACATGGTTAGGATCGTGATGACGTAGCGAACTGCGTTGCCCATCTCCCTCTCCAGTTGACGCCTACGCGGTTGTTGGACAGACGGAATGATCTCCGTTCTAGTGCCAAGCCACCGTACGCTCGCGCCCACGAGCAGTCAACGTAGCCAGATGGCCAAGTGCGCGGGCAACCAAATGGCCAGTTCAAGCTTTCCTGACAGGCGAGTACCTTCTTGGCGCGTACGATGGACCGGATAGAAGAACCGGAGCTTTATCCGGTCGTCCAGCAGGCCTTTCGTGGGGGAAGCATATGGCTGTGCCGCAATGTATGGCGATCGCCAAGTGCGTGATGGAGGTACTCGCGTGTGAGCCACTTTAGAACTCTCATTTCATGCCTGTGCTTCTGCGCGTTGGGAGCGTGCGCCAACGTCCCGCAGGAGGTGGTCGATTTAACAGCGGTAGTTAGCGAGGACGTAGCGAATCTCCAAGAGTCCTATCGGGAGCTTATCAAGCAGCACTATGAGAACGTGCGTGGCCAACGGCTCGCGTACTTTGAGGACGAATGGTCACCGCTCTTCTTGGAAAAGCTGATAGCCAAGGGTCGTCTGGTCGAGATCGCGAATGGACAAATCGTATGGGACGCTGACAAGCAAGCATTCGCATCACCAGCGCCAGGCCGCGAGAAAATCCAACTTCTGGAGAGCGTGCAGGCATGGTCCGAGGAAGCGGTATACCAGCTTGGGAAGAAGCGCAAAGAACTGATCGACCCGATCGATAAGGATGAGAAAGAGCTCCGGGTCTCGGTTGACGAGGCCTTCGCAAGGGTTCTTCGAGGTAACGCTGTGGTTACCGCGCATCTCAACAGCCTCCGGAAGGTACAGGGCGCTCAGGATGAGTTGCTCGAGGCTCTTAAGCTGAAGGACCTTCGAGTAAAGATAAATCAGAAGCTGGCCGCCGCCTCGACGAAAGCGGAACTGACCGCCGACGAAATCGCGAAGCTGAAGTCGGATTTAGACGAGATCGCACCGGAAGTGGGAAAGGTGCGCAACAAGATTCGCGCTGTCAAAACACCGTAAGGGGGTCGTATGGCAAGAAAACGTGGCATGCGAAGCATTGGCGACGCGGCGGCCGGCGAGGCGAATGAGGAACTGGCCACGAGGGAGGCCGAGGTTTTGAAGCGCTCTGCCAGCGCGCTCGAGACCTTGCGCCCCCGAGTACGTGATGAGCATGCCTTTAACCAGCTGGTGGCAGCAGTTCAGGCTTCTACGAGGGCGAACGAGAGCGTGGCAGAACTTCAGGCCCGAATACGCACCCTAGGAGAGGGGGTCGTTGCGGTGGCAAAGCAGGTGGCCGGGTTCGTAACGTGATAACTCAAAGGGATCGCGAGCACTTCGAACGCTGCCTAGACTCCTAAACGCCAGAGAGCCCAGAAAGACGGGCCTATCGCAACTGCTAGGGGGAATCATGGGTTGGATACTCCGCGTCGTAGCGTTTCTCCTGCTTCTGCCAGGGGTTGCGCTTGCGCAAACATGGTGCGCGAAGCCCGCGGGAATCATGGTCCGCGACGCGATGTTCGAGAGCACGAACTCAGTGTCGCAGCTTCTGAAATCTTTTGTCGGCGAGCTGCCCGGCCCCCTTCTCCTCATGAAGCGCGTATCTCCTGAGGAAGCAATCGATATAAAAGTCGCAAAGCTGGTTCGCGATTTCGATACGGACGAGGGATACGGGCGATACGCGAAGCAATTCCGGAGATCAGTAAGCCGTAGCGAGTTTCGGGATGCTCTTGCAAGAGAGATTCGGAAGGAACTCTTTCCCAAGAACGATTCGAGCAACGGTTACTGGTACGTATACGGAACGGCCGATAACTTCGTTTCCGAGATAAATCGCGCATTCGATGGAGGCGCCAATCTTGATCCTCAGCGAGGACATGTAATCGAAGTGGGCCCAGGAGAAGAAACAACCCTTTTCGACCCCAAGTACATGAAATCGGGCGAGCACCCGCTACAGGTCCTGGCCAAACGCACAAGATCCCAACTGCTGGTGCTCGATGAGCCGCTTGGCATCGCTAAGAACTTTCCCAAGGACGCGAGGGCCGATGTCCGAGCGGTCTTGCATCTAGATAGCTCGACCGCCGACATCCAGCGCGTCAAGGAGCACTACAGGGCGTTGCTCAATCTCCGCAGCACGAAGTTGAGCGAAATGACGGTGATCAACCTGTTTCCCAGCAAGCTCGAAGACGCGTTGCCATGGGGATTCGAGCCTGAGCTCGCGAAGCGCTATGCCGACAACGGCACGCGGTTCGAGAAGCTCTTGAAAGAACTCAAGGTTTCCGGACCGGAAAAAGCATGGACCGTCGACTCCGTAGTTGATGAGATCAACGCAGCGACAGCCGCCGGCAAGAGAATCCTGCTGATCGGGGAAGCCGGTAAGGATGGAAACGTAGTTCGCATTCCCAACCAAGCCGCGGGACTCACCGCGAAAGACATCGCACGCATCAGCCCGGACGCCTCCTTCGTCGGGCTGTTCTGCAGTTCTGAGGCTCTGCTGTCGCAGTTCAACGCGCTGACGTTCCGGGGAAGTATCTACACTGATGATGCGTCGCGCTTCCTCGAGTTCGTGTTCGATCGCAGCGCTGAGGCTAGCTTTCAGGCGTTCCTGGAATCCGGCAAAGGCATTTTCGACAGCGTCCTGGGTGCGGCGGAGCGGCTAAGCAGCGGCTTCGGCAAGAAAGAACGGCCCATGGGCGTACAGCTGTACGAGTTCTCCGGGCGAAATCTCACCACGGCGTTTAGAGTGGAAGCCGCCACTTCGTCTGCTGCCCAGACGGCGACACAGACCCCATCGCCCGCCCAGGAGGAGAACAGATCGCCTCTCATGTGGTTTGCCGGTGGAGTCGTGGGCGCGTCGGCCCGAGAAATCTTGCGCTGGCGCGCTCTAATGGCGCGCGCCAACTGGCGCCGATACAAACATCCCCGCTTCTGGGGCCTCAGCCTGGCGATGATCCTCATCGCAGGCGCGCTCATGATCTTCCTTGCTCCGGTCCTTCCCGTGCTGCAACCCTACGCCGCGGCCGCCGGGGCCGTAGGGGGGATCGCGTTCGAATACATCGTCGTCATGCTGAGCCGTCTGCGAAACCCGTCCCCCGTTGCTATGGGCGGTGGAGGGTCACCGGCTGACGAAGTGCAGGACTCCGGCCGGCCGGCTTCGGCCGCGCAGTTCTTCAGGACTTGAGGCATCGAGGCAATTATCGATCGCGACGCCGCGCATCGACTGGCCGGCCACCGCTGGCCAGAACAGGAGCTAGAGCGGATGGGCTTCAGGTGCCCGCACGAGTCATGTAGGCCGGAAGCTGAGCGGAGGAATGATCCAGAGACCTCCAAAGCCCGGCGGCCGCATCGCACGCTACCGGATCGCCCGGCTTGTGCTGCCTCGGTTTCGACGAGAGCAGATCGCGCATCATCTGCTGCTGCAGCGGCGCCTTGGGCGAATCGTACTTCCCGAGCTCGGCTACGCTTGTGTAGAGCGACGAAACACCCGCACGACGCAGGGCCTCGGCCTCAGATGGAGAGACACCGTTCGCGCCGGTCGCCTGGAGGCACGCGAGGTGGTACCAAGCCCAGTGGCTTGGATAACCCTTGTTCTTCAGGAACTCCTGGAACGCCGATTCGGCGTCCTTGTGGGATTGCGTGATCTTCGGCGCATCCGCTTGGAGCCAATACAGGAGCAATAGTCGGCCTTTGTCGAACAAGGCTGCCCGCGCGGCGTCTTGCTGCATGGAGGGCAACGCGTCGGAAAGCGCCTCTAGAGCCGCCTTCAGGTCCTTGTTGCCCTCATGCGCCATCGACAAGCCGATCAAGGGTGCCCAAGCCTGCTTCTTGGACAACTCGACCGCCTTGCTGAACCTGGTCTCTGCGTTCTTATAGTCGTTCCTGGCGTAGTAAGCGCGGCCAATGCCGGAGTAGGCGCGCCAGTTGGCCGGATTTTTTTCTACCGCCTCCGAGAAGAGCGTGATCGCGGACGAAGTGTCGCCATTGACCAGGGCGACCTCTCCACGCTCCACGAGGTCCGCGTCTGCAGTGACGACCAGCGCCGGCGGGTTGACGAGATAGACGATCACGAAGAGCGCAAGGGCGCCTCCGGCTCGAACCAGCTTGTGAAAATTGACGCTGATCAGTCCGGGCAGGACCGCGCCGATACCGGCTGCGGCGAGCGACAGCACCACCCTGAAAACAAAGAACTGGGTGGCCGTCGGCGTCGGAAAGAGAACCGCTAGAACGAGCAGGACTACGATGAACACGACGCCGAAGAGATACGCCAGGTGGCGATCGCTCATCGGGCTGCGTCTCGATAAGAGCGGCTATCTTGGGTGACCACCTGCACCTGCGCTTGCTCCTCCCGCGGCGGCGGTACGCACGGCGGGTCGGGACATGCGACAACGTCCGCCCACCAGTTTGTGAGCAGCAGGCAAGCAACGAACCAGCGACCACGATTCTCGATCACGAGCCCCCTCCCCGGGTGTCGCGAACAAATAGTGGCGGCAAGCATCACCGTCGTCAATCTTCGGACCGGTCGCGGCAGATCGCGCTACAGCGAGTTGTCCTTATCGTTCTGACCGACGCGGCCGACCGAAGCGCCGCTCCTTTTGTCCAGGAGCTGCGTCCGGCCAGGTAGCGTTCACTCGATCACCCGGTCGGCGCGAACAAGCAGCGACTGGGGCACCGTGACGCCGAGCGCCTTCGCGGTCTTCAGGTTGATCACCAGGTGGAACTGCGTGGCGCGCCGGAACGGCACGTCGGCCGGCCGCGCGCCGTCGAGGATCTTCGCCACCTGCTCGCCCATCATCGCGGAGACTTCGGCGTTGATCGCGCCGTACGACATCAGACCTCCGGCTTCCGTGAAGGCCGGGAGGGCGTTCATGGACGGCAGCGAATGCTCGATCCAGAACTGAGCGAGCTTGCCCGCCTCGGAGTTCAGGATCACGTCCGGGTACACGAACACGGCGTCCGGCTTGATCTTCGCGACCTGCCGGAGCGCCGCCGGGATGTCGGCGCGGTCCTTGTACGGAACCATCTGGATCTCGATGCCCAGCTTGGGCGCGGCATCGCGCGTCAGGTGCCAGCCGTCCGGTGCATGCTCGGGATCGCCGAAGAACACCACCCGCCTCGCGCCGGGAACCAGCTCCTTCAGGAGCTCGAGCCGCTTCGGGCTGAGCTCCGTCGTCATGCAGGTCGTCCCGGTGACGTTGCTTCCCGGTCGCGAAAGCTTCGTCGCATGCTCGAACGGGTCACAGGAATAAATGACGAGCGGCGTGCGCTTCACGAGCCCTTGAACGATCCGGCCGGCGCGGGCGCCGATGACCCAGATCACCTCGACTTTCAGCCGCTCGAGGTTTTTCGCCAGCGCCGGCAGCTGCTCGTACGTGCCGATCCGGGGTTCGATCGCGAGATTTCTTCCCTGCACATAGCCGTGCTTGGCCAGGGTCTCCTGGAACACGCGGACGAACTCGCTCGGGGGCCGCCTGGGCGCACCCGGCCGGGGCGCGATTCCGGGAAGGAGCATCCCGATCCGGTGCGTCGCCTCGGCCTTCTGCGGCCAGGCGTCCTGGGGCAGCAACAGTGCAACAGCCGCGATGAGTGTGAGCAACAGGAGCGGTTTGTTCATGGCAGCGATGCCCTCCCTCGCCAACGGGACTCAGGCGAGTCTACGCTCGAGCCTGGCCTGGATGTTTGTCCTTGATCCACTTCGCGTCCCACCCGCTTCACCGGCAGGCCGGCGCTCATTCGATGAGCTGGTCGGCGCGCAGGAGAACGGACCGCGGAATCTCGACGCCGAGCGCCCTGGCGGTCTTCAGGTTGACGAGCAGCTCGAATTTCGTCGGCTGCTGGATCGGCAGCTCGCCCGGGTCGGCGCCGCGCAGGATGCGGTCGACGTAGTCGGCGGCACGGCGGAAATTGTCGCGGAAGTCCACCGCGTACGACATCAAGCCCCCCGACATCGCGAAGTCCCTGCCGTTGTAGCTTGCGGGGACGCGCGCTTTGGCCAGGCGGCCGATGATTTCGCGGCGGTGAATGAACACCGCCGGGGTCGCGAGCACCAGAGCCGCGTCCGGGCGCATGCGCTCGAGCGCCGAGAACGCCGCGTCGAACGTCGCGGGCAGGCCCAGCTCGATGCGCTCGAGCGTCAGGCCCATCGCCTTCGCGCCTCGATCCAGGTCCGGAAGCACGATGCGGCTCGGGGTGTGTCCAGGATCGTGGAGCACCGCGACGCGCTCGATCGAGGGCAGCGCCTCGCGCAGGATCTCCATGCGCTTCAGGGCGACATCGGCCGCGATGATGCTCAGCCCGGTCACGTTGCCGCCCGGGCGCGCGAGGTTCTGCGCCAGCCCGACCCCCACCGGGTCGACGCCCAGGACGAACACGATCGGGATCGACTTCGTCAGGCTTCGCGCCGTGACCGCCCCCGCGGTCGTCGGCGCGACGATCACATCCGGGGCGAGCGCGACCAGCTCTCTCGCCAGGGGCTCGATGCGGGCCGTCTCGCCGTCGGCGAAGCGAGCTTCGGTGACGAGGTTCCTGCCTTCGATCCAGCCGCGCGCGCGCAGACCCTCGGAGAGGGCCGCACGGAAGTGCTTGGTCGCCGCGCTCGAGCCGTCCAGGAGAAACCCGATTCGGGCGACTCTGTCGGGGGCGTTCCCCTTCCCCTGAGACCGAGCGAGGCCTGCGGCGAGCGACGCGCCCGCGGCGACGAGGAACCGTCTGCGATCGAGCTGGCTCATGCGTGCCTCCCTTCAGGATGAGCCGTGAGGAGACTCTACGCCTGGCTCGGCAGGGCAAGCAAACAGGAACGCACGTGCTGCCGGATTTCGTGATAGGGAAGAGGCATGGGATCGGACCGGGATCTCGGGGCGCGGGCGTTTGCCGCGCGGAAATGGAAAGCGGCCTTCGAGCACCTCTCGAGAGCCTGCGGCGAGGGCCGGCTCGAGCCCGCGGAGCTGGAACGGCTGGGTCATGCCGCCTACCTGATCGGAGAGCACGAACGGGCCGCGGTAAGCTGGACGCTCGCGCACAACGGCTTCGCCGAGCGCGGCGAGCCGGCGCGCGCTGGGCGGGTGGGGTTCTGGCTGAGCCTGACGCTTTTGCTCGACGGCAAAGTCGCCCAGAGCAGCGGCTGGCTGGCGCGCACCGAGAGGCTGCTCGGCGAGACGGCGCCGGCGTGCCCGGAGCGCGGCCTCATACAGCTCCTGCATGGGCTGTTCTCGATGGGCAAGGGGGACGGCGCGGAGGCCGGCCGGTGCTTCGACCAGGCCGTCTCCACGGCGCGCGCGTTCGCCGACCCCGACGTCATGGCCATGGGCGTGCTCGGCCGCGGGCAGGCCGCCATCCAGATGGGCGATGCCGACGAAGGCATCGCGCTGCTCGATGAAGCCATGGTGACCGTGACCGCGGGCGATGTGTCCGCGATGACGGCCGGCATCGTCTACTGCGCCGTCATCATGACCTGCGAGCGGCTGTGCGATCTGCGCCGTGCCCACGAGTGGACGATGGCGCTCGACGACTGGTGCCGCTCACAGCCCGAGCTGATCGCCTTCCGCGGCGAGTGCCTGGTCCATCGCTCGGAGCTCCTGCTGCTCAAAGGCGATTGGCCCGCGGCCCTGCAGGAGGCGCGGCGCGCGCATGAATTGTTGTCGCCGCGCTCGGAAAGGCTGGCGGGGCGCGCGCTCTACCAGCAAGCCGAGCTGCACCGGCTGTGGGGGCGGTTCGAGGAGGCCGAAAGGCTTTACCGCGAGGCGGGCTTGCTGGGCATCGAGCCGCAGCCCGGGATGTCGCTCTTGCGGCTCGCCCAAGGCGATGGCAAGTCGGCGCGGGCGTCGATCCGCCTGGCGGACAGTCGCGCCGACGGCCGGCAAGTACCGGGCGCCGGCATCCAGCGCATCAGGCTGCTCGGACCGATGGTCGAGATCCTGCTGGCGGCCGGCGACGTGCAAGCGGCTCGCGCTGCCGCGGACGAGCTCGCGCGGGCGGCTGCCGGAAGGAAGGCGCCGTACCTCGATGCCAGCGCCGCCGCGGCCGCGGGCGCGGTGCTGCTCGCCATGGACGAAGCAGAGCAGGCGCTCGGCAAGCTCAGGGACGCCTGGACGATCTGGCAGCAGCTCGAGGCGCCTTACCCATCGGCCTGCGCGCGGGCGCGCATCGCCCGCGCATGCGAGATGCTCGGCGATGCGGACACGGGCAGGCTGCACCGCGAGGCGGCGGCGGCCGTGTTCGAACGGCTGGGCGCCCGCCCCGACCTGGAGAGGCTCTCCATGCGAGCGCCGGAAAAGGCCGCCACTGCAGGGCTTTCCGCCCGCGAACGCCAGGTGCTCTCGCTCATCGCCTCGGGCAAGACCAACCGGGAAATCGCCGCCGCGCTCGGCATCAGCGGGCATACCGTCGCGCGCCACGTCAGCAGCATCTTCGGCAAGATCGGCGTCTCGACGCGCACCGCGGCGAGCGCATTCGCGTTCGAAAACCGCCTGGTCTGATCCCGGCATGGTCAGGATTGACCATGCGGCAAAGCGCCGGGAATGGCTGATCCGTTCGATGCGCCGCCGCGAGCGGCCTTCTATCCTGGGCTCGTGAAAGCGAACCCGGACAGGAGGCTTCGATGACCGAGCAGACGGCAACCGTAGTGCAATACAGCGGCAGCGCTCCCGAGAACTACGAGAAATACTTCGTCCCCGCCATCGCGGCGCCCGTCGCGAAGGACCTCATGCAAGCCGCCTCGATACAGCAGGGCGAGCGGGTGCTCGACGTCGCGTGCGGCACCGGGGTGGTGACGCGCCTCGCGGCCGAGCGCGCCGGCAAACAAGGCAAGGTGGCCGGCCTGGACGTGAGCCCGGCCATGCTGACGGTGGCGCGCTCGCTCACGCCGGCCGGGACGTCGATCGACTGGTACGAGACCAGCGCCGAGGCGATGCCGCTCGCCGACGCCGGCTTCGACGCGGTGCTGTGCCAGATGGGATTGCAGTTCATGGCCAACAAGGGGCCGGCGCTCGAGGAGATGCGCCGGGTCTTGCGCCCCGGCGGCCGCATCGTTCTGAATCTGCCCGGACCCGCCCCCGCGTTCTTCGCCGACTTCGCCCAGGCCCTCGCTCGCCACATCGACCCGAAGGCCGCGCGCTTCGTCCACGTGGTGTTTTCGCTCCACGACGAGAAGGAACTGCGCTCGCTCATGAGCGCCGCGGGCTTCGAGGGCGTGAAGATCGCGAAGGCGAGGAAAACGCTCCGGCTGCCGCCGCCGGAGGATTTTCTATGGCAGTACGTGCACAGCACGCCTTTGGGGCAGTTGGTAGGCCCCGCCAGCGACGCTCAGCGCGCCGACCTGACCGAGGCCGTGGCCGCGGGCTGGCACGGGAAGGTCGCCGACGGTGTCCTGACGATCGAGGCCGAGATGACGACCGTCACCGCCAGGGCCTGATCGCCGGCGGCGCCTACCGCCGCCGCGTCTGCCCGCCCCGGCGCGGCTGCTGCATCTCCGCGATCGAGTCGCCGTCCATCCCGTCGAGCTTCGGCTGGATGTTGTCCTTGATCCACTTCGGGTCCCACCACTCCACCGGCAGGACCGCGACGCCGTGCAGGTAGACGCCGTAGTGCAGGTGGTCGCCCGCGGCGAGGCCGGTCTCGCCGGTCCTGCCGGGGACCTGGCGCTGCTTGAGCGCTTCGCCCTCCCTGGCGTCGATCGAGCTCAGGTGGCTGTAGAGCGAGACCGTGATCGAGGATGACGGTGTTTGCCGTAGATATGCCCAGCTCGGCCAGCCGCCTGTGTTGTTCAGCGCAGCGGCGAGAACGCGAGCGGGCGAAGTCTCTCGAGCGTTGCTCGCCTGACGAGATGCCCGCCCGCCGGATCGGCGCCGTCGGAGCCCTGCCATAGCACCCGCGTCCGGGGATCGGCCTCGCCCAGCAGGACGGTCAGGGCGTGCGGATCCTGCGACTCGTGGAGGAACTGCGCGGTGCCCGCCTCCGCCCCGAGCCTCGCGCGCACGGTTGCTGCCTGGAAGGGCACGCATTCCAGGACCAGCCGGCCATGCGCGCCGGGGGCGATGCCGGACAAGTCGCCGCCGACGAGGCTCATGAACGTGACGTGCTGCCCGGCGATCAACGGCACGACGCGGCGCACGAAGTCGTTCATCCATGCCGGGTCCTGGGCGAGTGCCTTGCGCACCTCCGCGCGGGCGTCGAGCGACGCGTAGCTCCACAAGTGGTGCATGGTGCGCGCGTCGCCCTCGGCCGGGAGCCAGAAGGCCTCGAGTCTGCCCGCATGCTTTGCCCGGATCGGCACGGCGACTTCGCCGAACAGCCGAAGGAACTCCGCCGTACCGCCGGGATTGGCCCGGTATGTACGCCACTCGTAAATCACGCTAGTCGAGGAAGCTGAAGCCGATCGATTCGAGCTTGTTCGCGACCTCGGGACCGAACTTCTGCTTGAATTCGCGCGATTCGGCCGGCGCAAAGGCGATGTCGTTGTAATCCGCCTCCTTCGCGCCGGTGATCATCACCAGCAGGTGCGCCGTACGGTCGCTCACATTCGTGAAGTCGCGGCACACGCCCTTCGGAACGGCAATCATGTCGTAGGGGTCGAGATAGACCTCGTGCTCGCCCTGGTCGCCCCAGCGGATGCGGAAGCGCCCGCTCAGGCAGAAAAAGTGCTCGATGGTATGGAAGTGCGCGTGCAGCATCGGCTTGTCCCCCGGCGGACACTCGGCGATGATCACCGAGAGATTCTCGCCGGTGACGATCGCCGGCTGCGCCGACATCGGCCCGGCAGAGGTCGACGGCGCCATGAGCGTGTAGAGCGTCTTTGCGGTCACCGTCGTGTAGGCCTCGTCTGGGATGCCCTGGTCGCGGCGGTAGTAGTCCGACTGCGGCTTGACCTCGCAGAAGCGGGCGATGTGCTTCGCCATCTCTTCGGGACTGACCTTGCGGGTGACAGCTTTCTTGGTCTGACTCATCTTTCATCCTTTCAAAGTTCAAGTGCCTGTTCCGTGCATCCGCGCGATGCGGGCGAGGAGCACGGGCCTGCCGCCGCCCGCGCGCACGATGTCGAGAAGCAGGGGATCGAGCGGCTGGTAGCGCCGCTCGGTGCCGCGCGTAAGATTGCGGAAGAACCCGGTCTCGAAGTCCACCTCGAGCCGGTCGCCGTCGTCGACCTCGGCCGTCACGCCCACGGCGGCCGGCAGCATCGCCAGCCCGCAGGTGATGGCGTTGCGGAAGCTCCCCCGCGGGATCGACTCGGTGACCAGCCCGAGCTTCAGCCCCGCGATGCCGATCAGGCCCTGGATGTGCGGGTTGCCCTGCGCGAAGCGCTTGCCGGCCACGATGATGTCGCCGGGCGACACCTTCTTGTGGAAGCCGGGCGCCACGCCGGCCATCACGTGGGGCGCGAGCACTTCCGACCGCGTCTCGCGCGCGAGCGCCAGTTCCAGCGGCATGATGTCGCCGTCGATGGCGATGTCGTCGCCGAACTTCCAGCATCGGCCGCGAAAAACCAGGCTTGCGCTCATAGCAGCTCCCGCGGATCGCATATCCGGCCGCGCACCGCCGAGGCCGCGACCGTGAGCGGGCTCGCAAGGAAGATCTCGGCATCGCTCGGCCCGAGCCTGCCTGGATCATTGCGGGTGCCGGTGTTGATCGAGACCTCGCCCGAGGCGATGGGGCCGATGTTGCCGCCGGCGCAGGGGCCGCAGCCCGGCGCGGTGAGCGTCGCTCCCGCGTCGGCGAAGACCGACAGAAGCCCTTCGGCTGCGGCGCGACTCTGGACCTCCTGGGTACCGGGGGTGATGATCAGCCGCACGCCGGAGGCGACCTTCCTGCCCCTCAGGATGTTCGCGGCGTCGCGCAGGTCCTCGATACTCGAGTTGGCGCACGAACCGATGAAGGCGTAGTCGATCGGCTTGCCGGCGATCTGCGAGACGCCGACGACCCGGTCGGGGGTGGGCGGAACCGATACCTGCGGCTCCATCAAGCCCATGTCGTACTCCACCACCTTCTTGAAGCTCGCCCCCGGATCGCTCTTGACGAGTTCGAGCGGCTCCTTGACGCGCGGACGCAGAAACGCCTCGATGGTCTCGTCGGGCTCCACAAGCGCCGATTTCGAGCCGATCTCGAACTGCCGGTTGCACAGCGTCATGCGGCCGCCGAACCCGACCTCCTTCAAGGCCGCGCCGGCGAACTCGACGACCGCGTAGTCGACCAGGTCGGAGCCTAGGTCGCGCATGAGCGCGTCGGAAACGTCGCGCACCGTGATGCCCGGCGCGATGCGTCCGGTGAGATTGACGCGCACGGTCTCGGGGACGCGAATCCACGTCGAGCCGCACGTCAGCACCTCGATGATGTCGGTGAACACGGCGATCGCGAGCGCGCCGATCGCGCCGAAATTGGTCACGTGCGGGTCCCAGCCGGCGACGAACATCCCGGGCCGGACGATGCCCATCTCCATGGGGAAAACGTGCCCGTGACCGCCGCGTCCCACGTCGAAGAAGTGGCCGACGGTGAACTGCCGCACGAGCAGGCGAACCTGCTGCTGGCGGTTGGCGGCATTCTTGGTCACCGCAGTCGGCTCGTGGTCGGTGCACACGAGCAGCCGCTCGGGAGCGTACAGGCGCTTGACGCCGAGGTCCTGCACGGCGCGCAGGCAATTGGCGACAAACCAGTCGTGGATCGTCACCAGATCGGGCTCGGGGTACACGATGTCGCCTGCGCGCACGTCCCGGCCGACCGCGCGCGAAAGGATCTTCTCGGTGGCAGTCCGGCTCATCGGAACAGGTGCCGCAGGTTGAAGTAGTCGACGAGGGACTTGCCGCTCTTGACGTAGGCGGCCTTGGCATCCTCCTGCTCCTGCTTCTTGAAGGCGCGCTCCACTACGTCGTCGAGGCGCTCGCGCGCGACGACGACGACGCCGTCCCTGTCGCCCATCACGAAGTCGCCGGGATTTACGCAGACGCCGCCCACCGAAACCGGTATGCCGATCCAGCCGGGATGGCTCTTCACCGTGCCGCGCAGCGAGACGCCCGTGGCATAGACCGGCATGCCGAGCGCGATCAGGTCGTCGACATCGCGCGCCCCGCCGTTGGTGACGATGCCCGCGATGCCGCGTGCCTGTGCGGCGAGTCCGCCGTTGCCGCCCCAGATGGTGCCCCGCGCCGTCCCGCCGGCGTCGACGACCAGCACGTCGCCCGAGGACGCCTCGTCGATGGCGCGAATCACGGCGGCCATGTCGCTCGGGTAGCACTTGACCGTGAAGGCGAAGCCTGCAAGCCGGGCGCCCGGCACCAGAGGCTTGATGTCGGGGGACATGTCGCCGAGCTGGCCGGATGCCTCGTAGACCGTGGTGGCGGGCAGCGCGATGAACTTCTTCCAGCGTGACGATTTGGTATCCATAGGCTCCTGCTCCGGATCAGCGGCCTGCCGGACCGTAGACGTAGTCGGGCAGCCAGGTGGAAAGCTCGGGCACGTACGTGACGAGCCCCAGGAAAGCGAGCATGAGGACGACGAAGGGCGCGGCGCCGCGCATCACCTCTTCGAGCGGG
>CBDDRQ010000021.1:0-5011 GCA_965233125.1 uncultured bacterium | reverse complement strand
ATATCTTCAGCATTTGAACAATTAGGCCTGATTCCGCCGCTCGTCGCCGCGGTCGCCGATCTCGGCTACGAGAAGCCCTCGCCGGTCCAGGAGCAAGCCATCCCGCTGGTGCTCGCGGGACGCGATCTCATGGCCGGCGCCCAGACCGGCACCGGCAAGACCGCTGCGTTCGCGCTGCCGATCCTGCAGAAGCTCGCCCCCCAGGCCAGCACCTCGACCTCGCCGGCGCGCCATCCGGTGCGCGCGCTCGTGCTCACGCCGACGCGCGAGCTTGCCGTCCAGGTGGCCGAGAGCTTCCGCGACTACGGCAAGCACGTGCCGTTGCGCAGCACCGTGGTGTACGGCGGCGTCGACATGAACGCGCAGATCGAGCAGCTGCGCAAGGGCGTCGAGGTGCTCGTCGCCACCCCCGGGCGCCTGCTCGACCACGTGCAGAACAAGACCGTGATGTTCAACCAGGTGTCGATCCTGGTGCTGGACGAGGCCGACCGCATGCTCGACATGGGCTTCCTGCCCGACATCAAGCGCATCATCGCGCTGCTCCCGGCGCAGCGGCAGAACCTGCTCTTCTCGGCGACCTTCCCCGAGGAGATCCGCGCGCTGGTGAAGACCCTGCTGCGCAACCCGGCGGAGGTGCAGATCGCGGCGCGCAACGCGGCGGCCGAGCTCGTCACCCACGTGGTGCACCCGGTGAAGCGCGAGAAGAAGCGCGAGCTCCTCGCCTACCTGATCCAGACGCGCGAGCTGAAGCAGGTGCTGGTGTTCACGGGCACGCGCATCGGCGCGAACCGCCTCGCGCACCAGCTGCGCCGCGACCGCATCCAGGCCGACGCCATCCACGGCGACAAGTCGCAGGCCGAGCGCGAGGCCGCGCTCGCCGACTTCAAGGCCGGCAAGACCGCCGTATTGGTCGCCACCGACGTCGCCTCGCGCGGCCTCGACATCGAGAGCCTGCCGCAGGTGATCAACTTCGACGTGCCGCATTCGCCCGAGGACTACGTGCACCGCATCGGTCGCACCGGCCGCGCCGGGCTGACCGGCGAGGCGATCTCGCTCGTCGCCCCTGAGGACATGGAGGCGCTTGCGGCGATCGAGCGGCTGATCAAGAAGCGCATCGAAAAGGTGCTGGTGCCCGGCTTCCAGCCCAGTGGTGCGACGGTGGCGACACTGATGGGTGATCAGCCGCGCGCCCCTCGCAGGGAGCAGGGCAGCAGGGAGCAGCAGGGCGGCAGAGAGCGCCACGGCGCCAGGGAGCAGGGCAGGCGAGCGAGCGCCGACCCGATCTTCTCGAAGCCCTACGAGCCCACTGCCCCCGCCGCACCCAAGCCCGACGCGCCCCAGACCGAGAGAAAGCGCAAGCAGCCCCAGGTCGCCGCCCTCCTGGGCGGATTGAAAAGAGCCTAGACGCCGTAGGCGGGCAGCGCTAGACGCTGCGCGCGCCGTCCACCTCGATGCACACGCCGCTGATGAAGGCGGCCTCCTCGGAAGCGAGATAGAGGCACGCGTTCGCGACATCGAGCGGGGTCGAGAAGCGCCCGAGTGGGATCGTCGCCAGGAAGCGGCTCTTGGCTTCCTCGGTGACCGCGCCGCCGGCGAAGTCCGCCGACAGCGCCGTCTCCGGGCTGAACACCGGGTTCACGCAGTTGACCCGGATACGGTCCTTTCCGAACTCCCCCGCCATCGACTTCGACATGACGATCACCGCCCCCTTGGAGCTGTTGTAGACGGTGAGCCCCGGCCGCGGCCGCACGCCGGCCGTCGAGGCAATGTTGACGAAGCAGCCGCCGCCTCGCTTGCGGAACACCGGCACCGCGTGCAGCGCCGAGAGGTAGATGCTCTTCACGTTGACCGCGTACACCTTGTCGAACTCGGCCTCGGTCACCTCCAGGTAGGGCTTGTTGCGGTGGGTCCAGCCGGCGTTGTTGACGACGATGTCGAGCTGGTCGCCCGCCGCCTGCACCAGCTTCGCCCAGTCGCCGCCCTTCGTGACGTCGGCCTGCACGAACCTGCCGCCGATTTCCTTCGCGACTTTCTCCGCCGCCGGATTCACGTCGTTGACGATGACATGCGCCCCTTCCGCGGCGAAGCGCCGCGCGATGCCCGCGCCGAAGCCCGAGCCGCCGCCGGTGACGATCGCCACCTTGTCTTTCAGTCTCATCTCGCCTCCTTGAAGGGCGAATGTTCGCACAGCTCGTCGACGTAGCGCGCGATGCCGGCGCCTTCGCGCTCGAGGAAGCTCTCCACCGCGCGCGCGAACTGCGGATGCGCGAGCCAGTGCGCCGACAGCGTCTCGACCGGCATCAGCCCGCGGAAGATCTTGTGCTCGCCCTGCGCGCCGCCCTCGAACACCTCGAGCCCCCGCGCGATCGCGTACTCGATCGCCTGGTAGTAGCAGCACTCGAAGTGCAACAGGGGGATGGGCTCGGTCGCCCCCCAGTAGCGGCCGTAGAGCCGGCTCTGGTCGCGCAGCAGAAGCGCGGCTGCGACCGGGCGCCCCTCGCGCTCGGCCAGGACGAGCACCGTGTGCTGCGGCAGCGACGCGCCCAGGCGCTGGAAGAACTCCAGGCTGAGGTAGGGGCTAGAGCCGTGGGCGGCATAGGTGCGCCGGTAGCAGCGGTTGAAATACTCCCAGTGCCGTCGCTCGATGGCGCGGCCTTCGAGCCAGCGGCAGGTTACGCCCGCCTCGCGCACGCGCCGGCGCTCCTGGCGGATGTTCTTTCTTTTTCCATGGGAAAGCTCGGCGAGGAACGCGTCGAAGTCCGCGTAGTTGCGGTTGCGCCAGTGGAACTGCACCGTCCGGCGCAGCATCATGCCCTGGGCGGCGAGCAGCCCGGCCTCCTCCTCGCGCGGGAACAGCACATGCAGCGACGAGGTCTCGCGCGCGAGCTGCAGCGCGGCTTCGATCAGCACTTCCTTTCCCGCCCCGAGGATCCGGGGTCCCCGCACGGGCGTGAACGGCACCGCGCACAGCAGCTTCGGGTAATAGTCGATGCCGTGCCGCTCGTGGGCGTCGGCCCAGGCCCAGTCGAACACGTACTCGCCGTAGGAATGGCTCTTGGCGAAGAGCGGCATCGCGCCGGCGAGGGCGCCTGCGCGGTAGCGGAGCAGGAAGCGCGGCAGCCAGCCGCTCGCGTCCGCGGCGCAGCCGGTGTCGATCAGGGCCGAGAGGAACTCGTGGCGCACGAAGGGCTGGCCGCCGGCGAGTGCGTTCCATTCCTGGGGATCGACGGCGGCGAGGGATGCGGCGACGCGGACGCTTTCCAAGGCGCTACGATACAATGCGCGCAATCGCCCCGGGAGGACCGCATGAAGAAGATCGAAGCCATTGTGAAGCCCTTCAAGCTCGACGAAGTGCGCGAAGCCCTCTCCGAGGTCGGCGTCACGGGACTCACGGTGACCGAGGTCAAGGGATTCGGCCGTCAGAAGGGCCACACCGAGCTCTACCGTGGCGCCGAGTACGTGGTCGATTTCCTGCCGAAAGTGAAGATCGAGGTGGTGGTCGCCGAGAACCAGGTCGAAAGCGCGATCGACGCGATCGTCAAGTCCGCCCGCACCGGCAAGATCGGCGACGGCAAGATCTTCGTCACCTCCGTCGAGCACGTGGTGCGCATCCGCACCGGCGAGACGAACGAAGCTGCCGTCTAGGGGTTCTTCAACAGTACCAGCACGGCCCCGCTGCCGCCATGCGCCCGGGGCGCCTGGCAGAACCCGAGCACCTCCTCGCGCAACGGCAGCCATTTTCGCAGCTTCGCTTTGAGCACCGGCTCCCGGTTGGGCGAGCCCAGGCCGCGGCCGTGCACGATGCGCACGCAGCCCCGGCCGCGCTGCGTGCAGCGGCGCAGGAATTCGCTCACGGCGGCCGCCGCTTCGGTCCGGTTCATGCCGTGCAGGTCGAGGTCCGCCTCGACCGTCCAGTGCCCGCGCCGCAGCTTGCGCAGCGTATCGCGCGGGTAACCAACCCTCAGGAAAGAAAGCTCCTCGCCCGACTCGAGCGCGTCGTCGACCGACACCGGGCCGGCGAGGGACTCGGCGAGCGCGGCGCGCTCATCGCGTCGCGTCTGGCGCGGCACCGGTGCCGGCGGGGTACGGGCCATTGCTGCCCGCCGCGGCCGGGCGAGCGGCTGCACGCCCTTGCGGAAATCCTCGTCCTCAGGCAGCGCCATCGAGAAACTTCTCTGCGTCGAGCGCTGCCATGCAGCCGCTCGCCGCGCTCGTCACCGCCTGGCGGTACACGTGGTCCTGCACGTCGCCGGCGGCGAACACCCCGGGGACGCTGGTGGCGGTCGCCTGCCCCTCGCGGCTGCCGCGCGTCACGATATAGCCGTTCTCCATCTCGAGCTGGCCGGCAAAGATGCCGGTGTTGGGCGTATGGCCGATGGCGACGAAGAAGCCCTTCGCCTCGAGCGCCGCCGTCTCGCCGCTCTTCAGGCTCTTCACGCGCGCGCCGGTAACGCCGCTCGCGTCGCCGAGCACCTCCTCCACGACGCTGTCCAGCGCGAGCCGCACCTTGCCTTCCGCGACGCGCTTCATCAGCTTGTCCTGCATGATCTTTTCCGCGCGGAAGCGGTCGCGCCGGTGGATGAGGGTCACGTGGCGGGCGATGTTGGCGAGGAACAGCGACTCCTCCACCGCGGTGTTGCCGCCGCCCACCACCAGCACGTCCTGCCCCTTGTAGAAGAAGCCGTCGCAGGTGGCGCAGGCCGAGACGCCCTTGCCCATGTACTTCTGCTCGGAGGGCAGGCCGAGGTATTTCGCCGTGGCGCCCGTGGCGATCACCAGCGCATCGCAGGTGTAGGTCGCCGCGTCCCCGACCAGCGCCAGCGGCCGCTCGGCCAGGCGCGCGGTATGGATGTGATCGCTGATGACCTCGGTCTGGAAGCGCTCGGCGTGGCGCTGGAAGCGCTGCATCAGGTCGGGCCCCTGCACGCCCTCGGCGTCCGCCGGCCAGTTGTCGACGTCGGTGGTGGTCATGAGCTGGCCGCCCTGCGCGATGCCGGCGACGAGGACCGGG
>CBDDRQ010000020.1:0-33043 GCA_965233125.1 uncultured bacterium | reverse complement strand
GGCAGGATCACCTCGCGCTTCGGCGCCGAGGGCAACGGCGTGTCGATCTACCTTACCGACCCGGAAGGCAACACCGTCGAGCTCAAGGGTCCTTCCGACGGCAGGCCGCCGCCCGCATAGTCGCGAATGGCGAATCCACTTCCGCCGCTGTCGCTTCTCGAAACCCGCGTGCTCGGCACGCTGTTCGAGAAGCAGCACACCGTTCCGGACTCCTATCCTCTGACGCTCAACGCGATCGTCTCGGGCTGCAACCAGAAGACCAGCCGCGCGCCGGTGATGGAAGCGACCGAGACCGAGGTTCAGTCGAGCATCGACAGCCTGAAGCGCTCCAACCTGGTGATGGAAACGAGCGGCGGGCGCGTCGCGCGCTACGCGCACAACCTCGACCGGGTGCTGCAGGTTCCCGCGCAGTCCGCCGCGCTTCTCGCCTCGCTCATGCTGCGCGGCCCGCAGACCGCTGGCGAGCTGCGCATCAGCTGCGAAAGGCTGCACAAGTTCTCCGACATCTCCGCCGTGCAGGGCTTCCTGGAGGAACTGGCCGCCCGGCCGGCAGGACCTCTGGCGGTCGACCTCGCGCGCCTCCCGGGCGCGCGCGAAAACCGCTGGGCGCATCTCCTGAGCGGCACGCCGCAGCAGGAATCTCCGGCGGCGGCGGGCACTGCGACGCTCGAGGAGCGCATCGCGCGCCTGGAAGCGGAGGTCGCGGCGCTGAAGGCCGAGATCGCGCGCATCGCCACGTGAAGAAGCGCTACGCCGCGGTCCTGTTCGATCTGCTCACGGGACTCATCGACTCCTGGACGGTGTGGAATCGCGTCGCCGGGGACGAGGCGAAGGGGCGGCGCTGGCGCGACGAGTACCTCAGGATGACGTACGGCTGCGGCGAGTACCAGCCCTACGAGTCGCTGGTGCGCATCGCCGCGCGGCGCGCCGGGCTGCCCGAGGCGCTGCAGCAGGACCTCGAGGCGGCGTGGGAAACGCTCGAGCCCTGGGAGGATGCGCTGCCGGTGCTGCACCGGCTCGCGAAGACGTACCGGCTCGGCGTGGTCACGAACTGCTCGGAGCGCCTGGGGCGCATCGCGGCGGAGCGCGTCGGGGTGGCGTTCGACGTCGTCGTCACCGCGCAGCGGGCGGGCTACTACAAGCCGCATCCGGCCCCCTACACGATGGCGATGGCCGAGCTGAACCTGCAGCCGCAGGCGGTGCTCTTCGTCGCCGGCTCGGCCTTCGACCTCGTCGGCACGGCGCGCGTCGAGGTCGACACCTTCTGGCACAACCGCGTCGGCCTGAAGCGGCCGGAGGGAACGCCGCCGCCGCTGCGCGAGGAGCGCACGCTGGAGAAGCTCTTCCATGACTTTGAATGAGCTGGAAACGCCGGCGCTCGTGCTCGACGCCGGCATCATGGAGGCGAACGTCGCGCGGCTGCGCGCGCGGCTCGAGGGGCTGGGGGTCGCGCTGCGGCCGCACGTGAAGACCGCCAAGTGCGACGAGGTGGCGAAGCGCTGCCTCGAGGGGCAGCCCGGCGGCATCACGGTTTCCACGCTCGCGGAGGCCGAATACTTCGCCGCGAGAGGCGTGCGCGACATCCTCTACGGCGTCGGCATCGCGCCAAACAAGCTCGAGCACGTGCGGGACCTGCGGCGCCGTGGCGTAGATGTCACCGTCGTGCTGGACAACGCCGAGCAGGCCGGGTTCGCGTCCGACCTCCCCTGTCTTATCGAAATCGATTGCGATGGCCACCGCTCGGGGGTGAAGCCGGACGATCCCGCGCTGGTCGAGCTCGGGCGCGCGGTGAAGAACCTGCGCGGGGTGATGACGCACGCGGGGAGCTCCTACAACTGCAGGAGCACCGAGGCGATCGCCGAAGTCGCGGAAAGGGAGCGGCGCGCCGTCGTGGTCGCTTCCGAAGCATTGAAACGCGAAAAGCCGTCTGCATCCGTCGTCAGCGTCGGCTCGACGCCGACCGCGCACTTCGCGCGAAATCTCGACGGGGTCACCGAGGTGCGCGCCGGGGTGTACGTGTTCTTCGACCTGGTGATGGCCGGGATTTCGGTGTGCCGGGTCGAGGACATCGCGCTTTCGGTGCTCGCCACCGTCATCGGCCACCAGCGCGACAAGGGCTGGGCGATCACCGATGCGGGCTGGATGGCGATGTCGCGCGACCGCGGCACGGCGGCGCAGCCCCTCGACCAGGGCTACGGCCTGGTGTGCGACGCCGACGGCCGGCCGCTCGACGGGGTGATCGTGGCGGACGCGAACCAGGAGCACGGCATCCTCGCGCATCGTTCGGGCGAGGCCGGACGCATGCCGGACCTGCCGGTGGGGACGCTCGTGCGCATCCTGCCGAACCACGCCTGCGCCACCGGGGCGCAGCACGCGGCTTACCAGGTGGTGCGCGGGTCGCGGCGCGTCGAGGAGCGCTGGGAACGCATTCGCGGCTGGTGACTCTGAAGCAGATGGGGATGCAGACCGAGTACGCGTCGCCGGAGCCCAGGCGCGCGGAGGTCGAGGCGCTTCCGGGCGCAACGGTGCTCGAGTTCGGCAGCCCCTGGTGCGGCTACTGCCGCCGCGCCCAGCCCTACATCGCGCAGGCCTTCGTCGAGCATCCCGGGGTGCGCCATATCAAGGTGGCGGACGCGAGCGGGCGGCGGCTGGGGCGCGCCTTCGCCGTCAAGCTCTGGCCGACGCTCGTCTTCCTCAGGAACGGGAAGGAGGAGGGCCGCGTGGTGCGCCCGGCCAGCCCCGCCGAGATCCTCGAGGCCCTCGCAGGCATCGACGCGAAGGCCTAGAACGCCCCGGTTATCAATGAGTTGAACCGCGTGTCGATTTCGCGGCGCCCCGTTCGACTAGATGCAACAAGTGAAAGGAGGACCCGATGTACGTGGACGGATTCGTCGTACCGGTACCGAAGAAGAAAGTGCAGGCCTACCGCCGGATGGCGCGCAAGGCCGGGCAGATCTGGCGCGAGCACGGCGCGCTGGAGTTCCGCGAGTGCGTCGCCGACGACGTGAAGCCGGGCAAGGTCACCTCGTTCCCGCAGGCCGTGAAGCTGAAGCCCGGCGAGACGGTGTTCTTCTCTTGGATCGTCTACAAGTCGCGCCAGCACCGCGACGGCGTCAACAAGAAGGTGATGAAGGACAAGCGCATGGCGCCGATGATGGAGATGAGCACGATGCCTTTCGACGGCAAGCGCATGTTCTGGGGCGGGTTCAAGGTGATGGTGGACCTTTGATCGGGCTCGCCCCCTGATGGACACTTTCTGGCGTCTCGCGACCATCCTTCTCGTCGCGCTCAGCATGAGCGCGGCGATGGGCCACGCGCTCGAGATGCCGGCCAAGCTCAGCTTCGGCGGCGAGTACTGGCTGACACTGCAGCAGACGCTCTACGCGCCGGGCTTCGGCACCCTCGGTGCCGGCTTCGAAGCCGGCGCGGTGATCAGCGCGCCGATCCTCGCGTTTCTCGTGCGGCATCGGTCGCCGGCGTTCGCCTGGACGCTTGCCGGCGCGCTGTGCGTGCTTGCCGCGCACGCCGCCTTCTGGCTGTGGCTGGCGCCGGTCAACGCCGAGATCGCGGCGCTTTCGCCCTCGGCGCCGCCGCCGGGCTGGGAATCGCTGCGCACGCAGTGGGAATACACGCACGCCGCGCGCGCCGTGCTGCAGCTGGCGGCGCTCGGCTTGCTCGTCTACTCGATCCTTGCGGAAAGGAGACCCCATGGGTAGCCCCGTCGTGCATTGGGAACTGATGTCGAAGGAGCCCGCGAAGGCGGCGGCGTTCTACGAGAAACTGTTCGGCTGGAAGATCCAGCACCGTCCGGAGCTCGACTACCGCATCGTCGATACCGGCGCGAACGCCGGCATCAACGGCGGCATCGTCAAGCCCGCGCGCGAGGGCCCGTGGCCGGGAAACATGGTGCTCTACGTCATGGTCGACGACCTCGCCTCGTACCGGCAGAAAATCGCCGCGGCGGGCGGGAAGATCCACGTCGAGGAGCAGGAGGTGCCCGGCATGGGCTGGTTCTCGCTCTTCACCGACCCCGAGGGCCGCATGATGGGCCTGTGGAAGGCGAAGCCGAAATGACCGGCCATGGTGGAAGGGGCCGGGAAGGCCGAAATGGGTACGATCGTACCCATTTCATAAAACCAACCCCCCGCTCGCCTGCCGCTGCGCGGCAGGCTCACGACCCCCTTGTCAGGGGGTCGGCAAACCGGAGTGCCAGGCGATGATCAAGACGAACCCCGCAGGTGCGCGCGTGCAGGTGACGGTGAAAGGCGAAGTGATCGCGGACAGCGTGGACGCGGTCCGGCTCGAGGAGGGGAGCTATCCGGCGGTGTACTACTTCCCGCGCAAGGACGTGAGGATGGAGCGGCTCGAGCGCACCGACCACAGCACGCATTGCCCGCACAAGGGCGATGCCTCGTACTTCTCGATCAAGGGCGGCCCGCGCAACGCGGTCTGGAGCTACGAGGCGCCCTTCGACCAGGTGGCGGCGATCCGCGAGCTCGTCGCCTTCTATCCCGACAAGGTCGATTCGATCAGCGTGAAAGGAAAGCCATGAACGTGAAGCCCATTCCCGACGGCATGCACGCCGTCACCCCACACCTCGTCTGCGCCGGCGCCGCCGAGGCGATCGAGTTCTACAAGAAGGCGTTCGGCGCGGTGGACGAGGGGCGCCTGCCCGGGCCCGACGGCAAGCTCATGCACGCCATGATCCGCATCGGCGGCTCCGCGGTGATGCTGGTGGACGAGATGCCGCAATGGGGCGCGCTCGGGCCGAAGTCGCTCGAGGGCTCGCCGGTGACCCTCCACCTCTACGTCGAGGACGTCGACGCGGCGGTGAAGCGCGCGGTGGCGGCGGGCGCGAAGGTGACGATGCCGGTGGAGGACATGTTCTGGGGCGACCGCTACGGCAAGCTCGAGGACCCCTTCGGCCACCACTGGTCGGTCGCCACGCACAAGCGCGACGTCACCGACGAGGAGATGAAGAAGGCGATGGCGGGCCGCCCGGCTTAGAATGCGGCGCTTGGCGCCGATCATCTCCGTCTCCGGGCTCACCAAGACCTACGCCGGCGGCTTCCAGGCGTTGAAGCGCGTCGACCTGGAGATCCGTCCGGGTGAGATCTTCGCGCTGCTCGGGCCCAACGGCGCCGGCAAGACCACGCTCATCAACATCATCTGCGGCATCGTCAACCCGAGCGCGGGCCGCGTCACGGTCGGCGGTCACGACATCCTGCGCGACTGGCGCGCGGCGCGCGCGATGATCGGCCTGGTGCCGCAGGAGCTGCCGAACAACGCCTTCGAGAAGGTGCGCGGCACCATCGGCTTCAGCCGCGGCCTGTACGGGCGGCCGAAGGACCCGAAGCGCATCGAGGAGGTGCTGAAGCTCCTCTCGCTCTGGGACAAGAAGGACAACCGCATCATGCAGCTCTCGGGCGGCATGAAGCGCCGGGTGCTGATCGCCAAGGCGCTCGCGCACGATCCGCAGGTGCTGTTCCTCGACGAGCCCACCGCGGGCGTCGACGTCGAGCTGCGCCAGGACATGTGGCAGGCGGTGCGCAAGCTCCGCGAGGCGGGCGTCACCATCATCCTGACCACGCACTACATCGAGGAGGCCGAGCTCATGGCCGACCGCGTCGGCGTGATCAGCAAGGGCGAGATCATCCTGGTCGAGGACAAGAGCGCGCTCATGCACAAGCTGGGCAAGAAGCAGCTGACCCTTCAGTTGAATGAAAGGCTCGAGCGCGTGCCCACGGCGCTGGCGGGGCACGACCTGAAGGTCGCGGGGTCCGGTAAGGAGCTCGTCTATACGTACGACGCGCAGGCGGAGAAGAGCGGCATCCCGGCGCTGCTCGAGGACCTCGACCGCGCGGGCATCGGGTTCAAGGACCTGCAAACGACACAAAGCTCGCTGGAAGAGATCTTCGTCGACCTCGTGCGGGAGCGCCGATGAGCGGCCGGTTAAATGGGGACGGGTTAAATGGGGACGGACCCCATTATTCTCATTACCGCTGTGCTTGCAGTCACTACCCAAATGAGAATGGCGGGGTCTGTCCCCATTTAGGGGTTTGGCTTTGAACTGGCCTGCGGTCCGGGCGATCTACGCGAACGAGATGGCGCGGACGGGGCGCACGCTCTTCCAGAGCGTCGTCGCGCCGGTGGTCAGCACTTCGCTCTTCTTCGTCGTCTTCGGCGCGGCGATCGGCTCGCGCATCCAGGAGATCGACGGCGTGAGCTACGGCGCCTTCATCGTGCCGGGGCTGGTGATGCTGACGCTGCTCACGCAGAGCGTCACCAACGCCGCCTTCGGCATCTTCTTCCCGCGCTTCGCCAACACGCTCTACGAGATCCTCGCGGCGCCGGTCTCGGCGCTCGAGATCGTGCTGGGCTACGTCGGCGCGGCGGCCACCAAGTCGATCATCCTCGGGCTCGTCATCCTCGCCACCGCCGGCCTGTTCGTGCCGCTGCGCATCGCCCACCCGGTGTGGATGCTCGCCTTCCTGGTGCTGACCGCGGTGACCTTCAGCATGCTCGGCTTCGTCATCGGCATCTGGGCCGAGGGCTTCGAGCAGCTGCAGTTCGTGCCGCTGCTCGTCATCACGCCGCTCACCTTCCTCGGCGGGACCTTCTACTCCATCAGCGTGCTGCCGCCCGCCTGGCAGACGGTGACGCTCTTCAACCCGGTGGTGTACCTGGTGAGCGCCTTCCGCTGGAGCTTCTACGAGATCGCCGACGTCAACGTGGCGGTGAGCCTGGCGATGACGCTGCTGTTCCTGCTCGCCTGCGTGGCGGCGGTGTGGTGGATCTTCCGCACCGGGTACCGCCTGAAGACCTGAAGGCATGTGGATCCGGCACGAGCTCGAGAACGGCGCGAGCGTCTTGTACCTCGACGGCGCGTGGCGCCTCGCCAACCTGCGCCCGATCTCGGCCGAGCTCGGAGCGCTCAGGCTGCCCCGTGGCTGCGCTTTCACCCTCGACGGCAGCCGGCTCGGCGAGCTCGACACCGCGGCGGCGTTCACGCTGTGCCACTACCTGTCGGAGCTCGGCTGCAGCGAGGCGATGGTCGGCACGCGCGCGTTCGCGCCGGCGCTCGAGCGGCTGCTCGGGCTGGTGCGCGGGCGCATGCGCAGCCCGCCCGCGGAGGCGAAGTCCACGCATCGGGGGCTCGTCAGCCGCCTGGGCCTCGCCGCGGTGCGCCTCTGGGAGCTCGTGCGCGTGCACAACGCCTTCATCGGCCTGATCGCGCTGGAGCTCGGCGCGCTCGTGCGCCGGCCGCGGCTCTTCCGCGCGCGCGAGACGGTGTCGCAGTTCGAGGACGTGTGCCTGGACGCGATCCCGGTGGTAAGCCTGGTCACCTTCCTCATCGGCGTGGTCATCGCCTACCTGCTGGGGGTGCAGGCGCAGCAGTACGGCGCGGGCATCTTCGTCGTCGACGGCGTCGGCCTCGCCATCTGCCGCGAGCTCTCGCCGATCCTGGTGGCGGTGGTGGTGGCGGGGCGCTCGGGCGCCGCGTTCACGGCGCAGATCGGCGCGATGAAGGTGCAGGAGGAAGTCGACGCCATCCGCACCCTCGGCCTTTCGCCGGTGCAGGTGCTGGTGATCCCGCGCCTGGTGGCGCTCACGCTGGCGCTGCCGCTGCTCGTGTTCATCGGCGACCTGCTGGGCATCGCCGGCGGCATGGCGGCGTCCGCCTGGCAGCTCGGCATCCTGCCCGCCGCCTTCGTCGACCGGCTGCACGCGGTGCTGCCGATGAGCGCGTTCACCGTCGGCATCGGCAAGGCGCCGGTGTTCGCGGTGTTCATCGCCCTCATCGCCTGCCGCATGGGGCTGCTCGTGTCGCGCGACGCGAGGAGCGTGGGCGAGAACACCACCTCGACCGTCGTGCAGTGCATCGTCTCGGTGATCGTGCTCGACGCGATCTTCGCCGTCACGCTGCAGCGGCTGGGCATCTGATGGACACGGTGCTCGCCTTCGAGTCGGTGGTGACGCGCTTCGGCGCCCAGGCGGTGCACGATGGCGTGAGCTTCGCGGTCGGCCGCGGCGAGATCGTGGCGCTCATCGGCGCGAGCGGCACCGGCAAGTCGGTGCTGGTGAAGGAGGCGATCGGGCTGCTGCGCCCGAGCTCGGGGCGCATCGAGCTGCTCGGCACCGACGTGTGCCGCGCCGGCAGCCGCGAGATGAACGCGCTGCGCCGGCGCTTCGGCATGCTGTTCCAGGACGGGGCGCTGTTCTCCTCGCTCACGGTGGCGGAGAACGTGGCCGTGCCCTTTCGCGAGCACACCGACCTGCCCGGCGCGCTGATCGCGCCGCTGGTGGGCTTCAAGCTCTCGCTGGTGGGCCTGGGCGCGGACGCGGGCGCGAAGGCCCCGGCGGAGCTCTCCGGCGGCATGAGGAAGCGCGTGGCGCTCGCGCGCGCGCTCGCGCTCGAGCCCGAGCTGCTCTTCCTCGACGAGCCGACCTCCGGCCTCGACCCGGTCGGCGCGCGCGCCTTCGACGACCTGGTGCGGGTGCTGCGCGACGGCCTGGGCCTCACGCTGCTGATGGTGACCCACGACCTCGACACCCTTTCCATCGCCGACCGCGTGGTCGTACTCTCCGCGGGGAAGGTGATCGCCGACGGGCCGGTGGGCGAGGTGCGGGGCCTGCAGCACCCATGGATCCGGGAGTACTTTTCGACCAGAGCCTGAAAGGGAGACCACGATGGAGTCGGAAGCGAGGTACGCGCTGGTGGGCACGGTGGTGCTGGTGCTGCTCGCCGCGATGGTCGCGGCGCTCGTCTGGCTGCGCCGCGAGGGCGCGCGCGACAGCGAGCAGTACAAGATCTATTTCGCGCGCCAGTCGCTCGACGGCCTGCAGCTGCGCAGCGACGTGAAGATGCGCGGCATCGTGGTCGGCTCGGTCGAGTCCTTCCGCATCTCGCTGTGGAAGAAGGGCTCGGTCGAGGTGGTGATCCGCGTCGAGGGCGAGGCGCCGGTGCGCGAGAGCACCAAGGCGGTGGTCGAGCGCCAGCTCGTCACCGGCCTTGCCAGCATCCGCCTGGTCACCGCGGACGAGGAAAGCCCGCTGCTCACCAAGGTGCCGGAGACCGAGCCCTATCCCGTCATCGCCGAGGGCGAGTCCGACTTCGAGCAGATCTCTCAATCGGTGAACCAGCTCGCGCAGAGGGCGGGCGACACCCTGAACCGCCTGAACGCGATGCTGACCGAGGAGAACCGCGCCGCCTTCGCGCGCGCGCTCGCCAACTTCGAGCATCTGTCCGTGACCGCCGAGCGTGGCCTGCGCGGGCTGGACCGCACGCTGGCGGCGGCCGACGCGGCGCTCGCGTCGGTCGAGCGCGCCGGCAGCCAGGTGCAGTCGCTGGGAGAGGACTTGTCGAAGCACGCCGGCGCCCTGGCCGGGCGCTACGACGAGCTCGGCAGGGAGTCGGGCGCCGCGGTGCGCGACGTGCGCGCTTCGGTGGCGCGCATGGCGGGGGACGTCGAGAAGCTCTCGACGCGTGCCGACGCGCTGCTCGCCACGAGCAACGCGGAGATCGGCAGCACCGCGCACGAGCTTCGCGTCGCCGCGCGCTCGCTTGGGGCGGCGGCGCGGCGCTTCCGCGACCCGCGCGCCATCCTGGTCGGCCCGGCGGCTGGCGACATGGGCCCGGGCGAGGCCCGATGAAGCACCTGGCCGCGATCCTGCTCGTGGCCGTCGCCGCCTGCGCGCCGTTCGGCGACGCAAGGCAGGCGCAGCGCTACTTCGTCCTCGAGCCGCCGCTGCCCGCGAATTTCAGCATCCCCGCGAGGATCGGCAGCGCGAGCGCCTCGGCCTTCTACGACACCGAGGCCATCGCCTACAGCCGCTCGGCGGGCACGCGCGGCTACTACCAGCTGAACAGCTGGACCGAGCCCCCCGCGCGGCGAATCGGCGAGCTTCTCGCACAGCGCTCCGACGGGAGCGGACCGGTGCTGAGCTTCCACCTGCTCGAGATGTACCACGACGCGGCAAGCCCGCCCGGGACGGTGCGCGTGGTGCTGGCGGCCGAGGCAGGCGGGAAGCGTGAAGTTTTTACAGCGACGGCGCCCGCGCCGACCTTCGACGCGCCCGGCGCCGTGAAAGCGTTCAACGACGCGCTCGGCAGGGCGCTCGGCGAGCTCAGGGACTGGCTGGCGTCCACATCCGGCTGAGCGGTAGGTAGAATGCCGGCAAGAAAGGGGAGGGAGACCCTGTGGCATCGCGTCGCGGCATTCTCGGCGCCCTCGCAGTCCTGCTGCTGGCGGGCTGCGTGACCGCCTATCAGCCGCGCGGGGCGACCGGCGGCTACGAGGAAGAGAAGCTCGCAGACGACACCTACCGCGTCAGCTTCTTCGGCAACGGCAACACGCCGCGCGGCGTGGTCCTGAAGTACTTTCTCTACCGCTGCGCCGAGCTGACGTTGCAGCGCGGCTACGCCTACTTCGAGCTCTATGCCGCCGAGCGCGCCGGCCTGCCCGCCGACGCGCGCTTCGTGAGGACGAGCGCGGAGGCGGCGCCGCCGCCTCCGTTCACGGTGGCGCAGACCTACACCATCACGACCTGGAGCGCGAGCGCGATCGTGCGCATGTACCCGGGCGACGTGCTCGCGGGCGCGCCGACGCTTTACTCCGCGCGCGAGGTGACGGGCGCGCTCGGCGCCGACGTGCGCTCGGGCACCCCGAGCGCCGAGCTGCCGAGCAAGTTCCGCGGCGTGGAGGGAAAGTTTCCGATCATGCCGGCCGAGCGCGCCCGCGCGCCGGAGCCAAAATCCGGGCAGGCGCCCTCCGGCCCGGTTCGCCTCGACGACCTGAAGGACCTCCTCCCCCGATGAAATCCGGATACGCCTTCGTCCTCGCCGCCGCCGCGGCCTTCCCCGCCCACGGCCTGGAGCCGACCGAGGTCTTCGAGAAGGTGTCGCCCAGCGTGTGGCTGGTGCGCACCTTCGACGGCAGTGAGCGTCCTGTGGGGCAGGGCAGCGCGGTGGTGATCGGTCCCGGGAAGCTCGTCACCAACTGCCACGTGCTCGCCAAGTCGAAGGTCGTGATGGTGCGCCGGCGCAACGTGATGTACGAGGCGAAGCTCGAGCACGCCGACGCGCCGCGCGACCTGTGCCTGCTGCAGGTCGAGGGCTTCACGGCCCCCCCGGTGCGGCTGGGCTCGGTGGCCGCCATCAAGGTCGGCGAGAAGGCCTACGCGATCGGCAACCCGCGCGGCTTCGAGGTGACGCTGAGCGAAGGCCTGATCTCGGGCCTGCGCGGCGAATGGACCGACGGCAGCGACGTCATCCAGACCACCGCGCCGATCTCGCCCGGCTCGAGCGGCGGCGGGCTGTTCGACCGCGAGGGCCGCCTCATCGGCATCACCACCTTCAGCCGCCGCGACTCGCAGAACATCAACTTCGCCCTGCCGGTCGACTGGATCGCCGAGGTGCCCGCGCGCTCGGAAGCGGCGCTTGCCAAGCGCCGGGAGCCGCAGCAGGGCGGGGCGTCCCTGGCGGCCGGCCCCGCCGTGCCGCCGGGCTTCCCGGCCCCCGGCACGGTATGGGTCTACCGCTTCACGGAGCGGGCCTACACACGCCGCGGCATCGACGTCACGGTGCGGGCCGATCACGTCAGCAGCGACTTCGTCGAGGAAACGCTCTCCGCGGCGGGGCAGGGCTCGAAGATCGTGCGGCGCACGGTGAGCACGCGCGAGCCGCGATTCCTCGAGTACCCGCTCACGCCCGAGCTGATGCTGGTCGAACTCGCGCCCTATCTCGTTGCCGCCCACGACGGCAGCGCGCCGGAGGGCCCCATCACGCCCGTGGGCTATCCGCAGGCCGCCTCGGTCTTCGCCGGCAGCGAGCGCATGGGCTGGATCATCAAGGCGCGGCGCCACGACTGGGAGCAGGTCGCGGTTCCCGCCGGCAGCTACCGCGCGCTGCGGCTGGAGGTGGACGGTGAGCGCGAGCGCATGCCGAACACCCTGGTCCGCTCCATCGCCACGCGCTTCAAGATCGTGGTCTGGTACGCGCCCGAGATCCAGCGCTTCGTCAAGCTCGAGCACCAGACCTGGGCGGCCGCGGCGTCTCCGTTCACCGACGACGGGTTCGAGCTCATCGAGTACCGCCCGCCGCGCTAGCATTGGCGGATGGCACATCCGCTCAGCGTCCGCGAGATCCTCGCCGGGCGCGCGCCGCAGGACGCCGCGGTCACCGTCAGGGGCTGGGTGCGCACGCGCCGCGACTCGAAGGCCGGCTTCTCCTTCATCCACCTCTCGGATGGCTCGTCTTTCCATCCGGTGCAGGTGGTCGCACCAAAGGACCTGCCCAACTATGAAAAAGAGGTGTTGCACCTGACCTCCGGCTGCGCCGTCGAGGCTACCGGGACCATCGTGCCGTCGCCGGCCAAGGGCCAGCCCTTCGAGATGCAGGCGGCGGCGGTGAAGGTGGTGGGCTGGGTCGAGGACCCGGACCACTACCCGATCCAGCCCAAGCCGCACTCGCTGGAGTTCCTGCGCGAGGTGGCGCACCTGCGCCCGCGCACCAACGTGATCGGTGCGGCGACGCGCGTGCGCCACACCCTCGCGCAGGCCATCCACCGGTTCTTCCACGAGCAGGGCTTCTTCTGGGTGAACACGCCCATCATCACCGCCGCCGACGCGGAAGGCGCGGGCGCGCTGTTCAGAGTGTCGACGCTCGACTTCGCGAACGGCAAACCCGATTTCTCGAAGGATTTCTTCGGCCGCGAGACCTTCCTGACGGTCTCCGGCCAGCTCAACGTCGAGGCCTACTGCCTGGCGCTCTCCAAGGTCTACACCTTCGGCCCGACCTTCCGCGCCGAGAACTCCAACACCAGCCGGCACCTCGCCGAGTTCTGGATGGTCGAGCCCGAGATCGCCTTTGCGGATCTCTCGGACGACGCGGATCTTGCCGAGTCATTGCTGAAGCATGTCTTTTCGGCCTTGTTGGCTGAAAGCCAGCAAGACCTCGTCTTCTTCGACGAGCGCATCGAGAAGGGGCTGGTGGCGAAGCTCGAGGGCATCGTCGGCTCGCAGTTCGAGCGCATGGACTACGCCGAGGCGATCGCGATCCTCGAGCGCGCGAAGGAGAAGTTCGAGTTCCCGGTGAAGTGGGGCGTCGACCTGCAGTCCGAGCACGAGCGCTACCTTACCGAGAAGCACGCGAAGAAGCCGGTCATCGTCATGAACTACCCGAAAGCCATCAAGGCCTTCTACATGCGCGTCAACGACGACGGCCGCACCGTGGCGGCGATGGACGTGCTCGCGCCCGGGATCGGCGAGATCATCGGCGGCAGCCAGCGCGAGGAGCGCCTCCAGGTGCTGGATGCCCGGATGGATGAAGTCGGCATCGACAAGGAAAGCCTCGGCTGGTACCGCGACCTGCGCCGCTACGGCAGCGTGCCGCACGCGGGCTTCGGGCTGGGCTTCGAGCGCACGCTCGCCTACGTCACCGGGCTCGCCAACGTGCGCGACGCGATTCCCTTTCCGAGGACACCTGGCAACGCGAAGTACTAACGGAGATCAGCATGGCTTCGCTTCAGATCGTTAGCGCAGCAGCGTGTGCGGTCGTCGCCTTGAGTGGATGCGCCATTCCCAGCGAGCAGCTTGCGGCAGCCAAGTCCTGCTGCAAGCACCCACGGGAATTCCAGTACAGGGACGTACCAGTGAAAGGCGAACTGGAGTTCATGATCGGGATGGAGTCCCCCGTGTACGATTTTCCGACCGGACGAAGCTACTTCGACGCGCTGCGGCTTGGGCCATCAGCCCGGACGTTGATGGTAAGGGCTCTGGGCAGTCCCGCCTACGTGAGTCGAGGCTTGTTCTGCTCGTCGGTTACATTTCTGAGCGGCAGCTATGAGCTTGTTGAAACAAGGTATGAGCGACCACAGCAGCCAACGAAATTGGGCGATTCGGGTTTCTTCGCCGAGTATCGAGTTCCGCCGGATGCAAGATATGCAGTCCTGCATTCGGAAGCTAAGCGGAAGGGCGAATACCTAACGGTACGGATGGAACCCAATCCTGCCTTCATTTATTCCCCGAGCTCGGCGAACGTGCCGTGCCATCCAATAGGCCGCATGACAGTTAGCCATGAGGGCAATGACGCGGTCGATCCGCAGTAATGCCTCCCCAACTTATACCGAAATCAGAGACAAATCACATTTTCCAGGTGTGTCCCGATCGGGACACAAAAGCACCGTTTCCGGTCTAGTTCCAAGCCCGTTCGCGTTGCTATAGCACGCGAGGCACCAAGAAAAAGCGTGGGGCCTGTCCGCTGTTTTCGGAAAACGTGGTCTGTCCCTGTTTGCTTTAGTTCGCGGTGATGCCGCGGCTCTTGATCAGCTTCGAGTAGCGCTGCACCTCGGCCGCGAGGAACTTGCGGGCTTCTTCCGGCGTGGTGACTCGGGCGGATCGGCTGGCTGGGATAGGTCTGCGCCGCGCCCGGTGCGGCGAGGGCGAGCAGGAACACCTCGGTGAAGACCTTGCCCATCACTTGTCTCCTATCGCGACTGCGGTAATCTCGGACCGATGCCGTCACTCGCCCCCAGTCTGCCCGACGGTGCGACCGACTGCCATATGCACGTGCTCGGCCCGTTCGAGCGCTACCCGCTCGCGGCCGACCGGGCCTACAACGTTCCCGAGGCGACCCTGGACGAGCACGAGCGGATGAAGCGCGGCGTCGGGCTGGAGCGGACGGTCTTCGTGCAGGCGAGTGGCCACGGCAACGACAACCGCGCCATGCTGGCGGCGCTGGCGCAGCTCGGCGAGCGGGGCCGCGGAATTGCCGTCGTTCCTCCTGGTTCAAGCCCCGATGCGTTGGCGGAACTGCATGCGGCCGGCGTGCGCGGCCTGCGCCTGAACCTGGTCACGATGCGCTCGCGCTACGGCGACGATCCGGCGAAGCTGGTCGGCGACTACGAGCAGCTGTGCGCGCCGCTCGGCTGGCACCTCCAGGTATTCGCCGACGGCGCCACGCTGCTCGCGCTGGAGCCGGCGCTCGCGCGCTGCCGCGTGAACGTGGTGATCGACCACATGGGGCTTCCCGATGCGTCCGCGGGCATCGTGCAGGCCTGTTTCCAGGCGCTGCTGTGGCTGATGCGGCGGGACCCCCTGTGGGCGAAGCACTCCGGCGCCGCCCGCGTCACGCGCACGAGCGCCCGCCTGCGCGACGCGATTCCCTTCATGGAGGCGCTGGCCGCCGTGGCGCCGCAGCGGCTGGTCTGGGGCTCGGACTGGCCCCACATCGGCTTCCATTCCGGGCAGCAGGTGCGCGGCGACGCCATGCTGCCCTATCGCGAGCTCGACGTCCGCGCGCTGCTGGGAGTGCTCTTCGAGGCGGTGCCGGACGCGGCCGCGATCCGCGCCATCCTCTCGGACAATCCGGCGCGACTGTACTTTTCCCCGTAGTCGTCCGCCGACACGCGGTTAAGGCGGGCTTAAGCGCGAGTACCGCATCCTGCGCCTGCCCGCGTGTTGCGCCGGAGCGTCCGCAGTCAAGCAAGCTCGCGGCGCCACGCGAGGCACCCTACAATCGGCGTGCAAAGGGGGAGGGCATGGCCGAAAGCCGATCCACAGCGGAGCGGGACGGCGCCTGGGCGAAGGTGATCAGCGCCGCGCCGGGGCTCGTCGAGAAAGGCAGGCAGCTCTGGGGCCGGGTAGCCGCGCGCAGCGCGCGCCCGCCGGTCGCGGGCACCGCCGAGGCGCACGCGGAGGTGGAGCTGCGGGTGCAGATGCTCGAGCGCCGCGCCGCCGGCCTGGAGGAGGAGGCGGTCTCCTCCTTCGAGGTGGTGCGCTCCATCACCGAGCAGCATTCCCAGCTCGCGGAGCAGAACGCCCAGCTCGTCGCGACCGTCGACGCGCTGCTCGCGCGCACGCGTTCGCTTGGCTGGGCGTGCGCCGCGCTCGGCGCCGCTGCCTTGGTGCTGCTGGTCCTGGTCCTCCTCCGGACCTAGCGGTAGAAGATGTGCCGGCCGATGCGCGTGATGCGCCGTCGCTCCTTCGACCAGTCCGGGCGGACGTAGGTGGCGTGGTAGAAGAGCGCCCCCTGCAGGGTCGGCAGGCGCTTCTGGTAGTAGACCGCCTCGGCGATGCGCTGCGCGCGCTCCCATTCGCCGCCGCGCGGGTCCTCCAGCACCAGGCTGAAGTCGGTCCAGGAGAAGGCGCTTCTCTGATACACCACCTCGCACACCGTATTGGGATAGCGGGGGTGCGCCCTGCGGTTCATGGTGACCTCGGCGACCGCGTACTGGCCGTCCGGCGGCTCGCCGCGGGCCTCGTAGTAGACGTTGCGCGCCAGGCAGTCGAGGCTGCGGGCATGGAACTCGCGCAGGCGGAGCAGCTCGGCCTCGCGCTGCATGAACACGATGCCGGCGGCGAAGGCGAGCGCGCCCACGACCAGCGCGAAGAACATCGCGAAGGCGAGCATGGCCTTGTCCAGGCGGTACCAGAAGATGCGCAGCTTCCACAGCATGGGCGCCACTTTGCGCGCCTCCCGCGCCGCGGCGAAGGTCAAATTCCCGCCCCAAACGAGATAACATTTCTTGACCGATGCAACCCCGCGCGGACACGCACAGCAAGCTGATCGGCTACCTGCTGTGGATTTTCGGCTTCACCGGATCGCACCGGTTCTACTTCGGTCGCCCGGTGACCGGGACCCTGTGGTTCTTCACGCTCGGGCTGCTGGGCATCGGCTGGCTGATCGACCTCTTCCTCATCCCCTGGATGGAGCGCACCGCCGAGGCGCGCTTCGCGCCGGGCGCGATCAGCTACAACGCCGCCTGGATCCTGCTCACCTTCCTCGGCCTGTTCGGCATCCACCGCTTCTACATGGGCAAGTGGCTGACCGGCATCCTGTACCTGCTGACCGGCGGGCTCTTCCTGGTCGGCATCCTCTACGACTTCTGGACGCTCAACTCGCAGGTCAGCGAGGAGAACCGCAGCCGCTTAAGTCGGGCTTAAGCATCGCGGCGGCATGCTGGATCCTGGTTGGGGTGTAGTACCGGCGCGCGCGCGCTGCCGGGGGCCCGATGCAAGGCGGGATCTCCTCCCAGTCAGCGCGCGCGGCGCCATTTTTCCGCGAATTCGATCGCGCGCGTGATGCGTCCGGGACGGTCTCTCCCCTTTTCCCTACCGGGGGCATCGCGCGCGCGGTTTTGCGCGCCTCGTCAGCGCTTGCCCTTGTTCCGCTCGTTCTTCTCGCGCAGTTCCTGGGCGCGCCGGCGGCGTCTTTCCATCTCCTGCTTGCGCTCGGGTGTCATGGTTGCTCCTTCGATGGGCATCATGTCCGGCCGGCCGCAAGATCGATGCCCGCGCCGTGCGCCGCTCAGGCCGGCAGCGTGACGCGCACGGCGAGCCCGGGCGGTGTGCGCCCCGGGTGCGCGTCCGCCAGCACGATCTCGCCGCCGTAGCGCTCGACGATCCCCTTCACGATGGCGAGGCCCAGCCCGCTGCCCGCCGCCGGGTCGCCCTCGATGCGCTGGAAGCGCCGCAACACGCGCGAGCGAGCCTCCGGTGGAATGCCGGGCCCGGCATCCACCACCTCGACCTCGACGCGCGCGCCCGAATTGCGCACGGCGACAGTGACCTCGCTGTCGCGCGGCGCGTAGCGCAACGCGTTGTCGACCAGGTTCGCCAGCAGGGAGCGCAGCTCCGCCTCGCCGATGGAAAGCCGCGCCGGCGCGGGGGCGTCGGCGCCCAGGTCGATGCCGCGCGCGTCGGCCTGCGCGGCGAAACTGCCGACCACCTCGCGCGCGAGGCGCGCGGCGTCGAGGGGCGCGCGGGATTGCGCCGTGCCGCCGGGCTCCAGGCGCGCGAGGTCGAGGAGCTGCTCGACCAGGCGCTCGGTGCGATCGATCCCGGCCGAGAGCTCGGCGAACGCGGCGCGGCGCGCCTCGGGGGTCTGCGCCCGCTCGGCGAGCTGCGCCTGCAGCGCCAGCGCGGCCACGGGCGAGCGCAGCTCGTGCGCCGCGTCGGCGACGAATCGCCGCTGCGCCTCGAGCGAGATCGACAGGCGCGCGAGCAGGGCGTTGATCTGGCCTACCAGCGGCTCGAGCTCCTCGGGCACGCCGGCGGTGGGCAGCGGATCCAGGCGCGCGGCATCGCGGTCGCTCACCGAGCGCGAGGTCTGTTCGAGCGGCGCGAGCCCGCGGCGCAGGGCCCAGATGACGATCAGCGCGAGGACCGGGACGAGCAGCAGGAACGGCAGCACCATCTGCAGCGCGAGGTCGCGCGCCAGCGCCGCGCGCGTCGCCTCGAGCTGCCCGACCTGCACTACGCCCTCGGGACGGACATGGGTGTACACGCGCCAGGGTCCGCCGTCGGAGTCCACCGTGCTGAAGCCGGGCTCGAGGGTCTGCGGCGCCTCGAGCGGCAGCGCCGGCAGGCCGCTCTCGAAGAAGAGCTTTCCGCCCTCGTCGTAGGCGCGCACCGCGAAGGTGACGTCCTCGCGCGCGATGCGCACATCGCCCGCCTCGATCCAGTCCTCGCGCAGGTGCACCGCCTGCGCGATCAGCGTCAGCTCCTCGTCGAGGATGAGGTTGAGCTGGCCGTGCGCGAAGCTGTAGGTCGCCGCCAGCACCACCGCGATGCCCGCGCCGAGCGCGGCGGTGAGCCACAGGACGAGGTTCGCCCTGAGCGACTTCACGCGGGGCCTTTACTCGACAAGCGCGATGCGGTATCCCACCCCGCGCACGTTGCGGATCAGCCCCGGCTCGAGCTTGCGCCGCAGGTGGTGCAGGTGCACCTCCACGGAGTTGCTGCCGACTTCCGCGCCCCAGCCGTAGACCGCGTCCTCGAGCTTCTCGCGCGAGACGACGGCGCCGGGCTCCTGCAGCAGCGCCTCGAGCACGGCGAACTCGCGCGCCGAAAGCTCGACCGGCGCGCCGCGGAAGCTCACCGAGCGGTGCACCGGGTCGAGCACCAGCGCGCCGTGCGCGATCTGCGGGCTGGCGCGGCCGGCGCGCCGGCGGATCACCGCGCGCGCGCGGGCGAGCAGCTCGTCGAGGTCGAAGGGCTTGACGAGGTAGTCGTCGGCCCCGACGTCGAGGCCGGCGACGCGGTCGGCGACCGAATCGCGCGCCGTGATCACGAGCACCGGCACGTCCTGGCGCGCGCGGCGCAGCGACTTCAGCACTTCGAGCCCGTCCTTGCGCGGCAGGCCGAGGTCGAGCAGCGCGAGATCGTAGGTGCCCTGGCCGAGCGCGAGCTCGGCGGCGGCGCCGTCGCGCACCCAGTCCACCGCGTAGCCGGCGCCCTGCATGCCGTTCACCACGGCGCGCCCGATCATCGGGTCGTCTTCCACGACGAGCACTCGCATGGCGCCAACTTTAAGCCTTTAAGTCTCTCTTAAGCTACCCGGGGAGATGCTTGAGTGCCATGAAAAGATCACTCGCCATCCTGGCCGCCTGCCTGCTGCCGCTCGCGGCGCACGCGCAGGCCCTCGAGCAGTTCGTTCCCGCCAACTTCTACTGGGTCGGCCCCTACGCGCCGGGCGGCTCGGGCATCTCGGGCGGCATGCTCGACTACTTCAAGATGCTCAACGAGCGCGATGGCGGGGTGAACGGCGTCAAGTTCACCTGGGCGAAGTGCGAGACCGAATACAACAACGCGCGCGGCGTCGAGTGCTACGAGCGCAGCAAGAAAAGCGGGCCGACCGGTGCGACCCTGGTGCACCCGCTGTCCACCGGCATCACCTACTCGCTCATCGACAAGGGCACCGCCGACCGGATCCCGATCGTGTCGATCGGCTACGGCCGCGCGGACGCGGCCTACGGGCGCGTCTTCCCCTACGTCTTTCCGCTCATCACCACCTACTGGGACCAGGCCGCGGCCATGGTGCGCTACATCGCCGAGCAGGAAGAGGGCTTCGAGCGCCTGAAAGGCAGGAAGATCGCGCTCCTGCACCACGACTCGGCCTACGGCAAGGAGCCGATCCCGGTGCTCACCGACCTCGCCGCGAAGTACGGCTACCAGCTCACCACCATCCCGGTGCCGCATCCGGGCAACGAGCAGCAGTCGCAGTGGCTGCAGATCCGCCAGCTGCGCCCCGACTGGGTGATCCTCTGGGGCTGGGGCGTCATGAACCCGGTGGCCCTCAAGACCGCGGCGCGCGTGGGCTACCCGCGCTCGAAGATGGTGGGCGTATGGTGGTCGGGCGCGGAGGAGGACGTGCTGCCCGCCGGCGACGCGGCGAAGGGCTTCGTCGCGGCCGGCTTCAACGTCTCGGGCGGGGACTACCCGGTGATCCGCGAGATCCGCAAGCACGTCTACGCCGACGGCGACGGCGAGATGGAGGACCTCTCGCGCGTTGGCTCGATCTACTACAACCGCGGCGTGGTGTTCGGCATCATCACGGCGGAAGCGGTGCGCGTAGCGCAGCAGAAGTTCGGCAAGGGCCGGCCGGTCACCGGCGAGCAGGTGCAGTGGGCGCTCGAGCACCTCGACATCGACGCGAAGCGGCTGAAGCAGCTCGGCGCCACCGGCTTCATGCCGCCGCTCGAGACGAGCTGCGCGAACCACGCGGGCTCTGGCGTGGTGCGCTTCATGCGCTGGGACGGGCAGCGCTGGAACATTCTCACCGACTGGATGGCGCCGGCCTCCGGGGACCGCAAGCTCGTGCAGGCCAAATACGAGCAGTCGGCGCTGCAGTACGCCAAGGAAAAGGGGATCACGCCGCGCAAGTGCGGCAGATGATCCGCGCCTTCGTCGTGCTCCTGGCAGGGCTCTCGGTTGCGGGAGCCCTGCACGCCGAGCCGGCAACCGCCCGCTACGCGCCGCACCAGCTGGAGGTGGCGCGCGCGGCGGTCATCGAGGCCGAGCGGCTGCTGCGCCGCGGCGAGACGCGCGCGGCGAGGCGCCTTGCGGCGCAGGCCGCGCTCGACGCGCGGCTCGCCTGGGCCATGACCGACTCGGCGTACCTGCGCGAGCAGGCGGCGGCGCTCTACGGCCGCAGCGCGCGGCTGGACATGGGCGCGCTGTCGGTCCAGCAGCGCAAGTGAAACGTCCATTGCCGGCGCGCGCCGTCCCGGCGCTCCTCGTCGTGTCGCTGCTCGGCGCATGCGCCAGCCCGAACGCGGAGCCGCAGCCCCCGCCCGGCGGGCTCGAGCGGCTTCTTCCCGGAACGATCGGCGTCGTCGTGCGCAGCCAACCGGAGGGGCTGGTCGTCGTTGCGGTGCGCGACAACGCAAGCGCGGTGCGCAAAGGCGACGTCGTCGTGCGCTACAACGATGTTCCCGTCGGCAGCGTGCGCGAATTCAACCGCCTGGTCGTCGACTCGCGCCCGGGCAGCCTCGCCGAGCTCGAGCTCGTGCGCGCGGGCGTGACGCACCGGGTGCAGCTGCCGGTGCGCCAGCTCGACACTACGCCGCGCGGCTGAGCGCCCTAGCGGAACGTGTACTGCGCGCCGATCAGGAAGGTGTCGACGTTCTGCCGTCCGTCGCCCGGCACCTTGATGCGGTAGCGGTCGTAGTCGGCGCGGATCGCCCAGTTCTCGGTGAGGCCCATCTGCAGGCCGACGCCGGCGCGCGCGCCCCAGCCGTTCTCGCCGCCGGTCGCGAGGCCCGGCGCGGTGCCGGTGACGTCGACCTGGGTGTAGATGCCCCCGAGCTTGCCGAAAACCGACCAGTTGTTGCCGAACGGGATCCCCGCCATCAGCGTGAGGTCGACGCCCTCGACGTCGGTCTCGCCGCCGCCGCGGGTGAAGTCGCCGAACTTGACGTAGGCCACCTCGCCGCCGAAGGTGTTGTTGAAGCGCCCGCCGGCGAAGGCGCGGAAGGCCTGCTCGGTGTCGTCGCAGGGGGTGCCCACCGGGCAGGTGACGTCGAGCTCGGACTGGCCGAGGCTCAGGCCGGCGTGGCCCCAGAAGCCCCGCTCGTAGGGCATCTGCCAGCCCGTGCTCTGGGCGGCGGCCACTGCGGGCAGCGCCGCCCCGACCGCGACGGCGAGAGCGGCGGTAGTTGCATGAAGTCGCGATTTCATTTGTCGAAGCACCTCGAGAAGTTTCAGGAGCGGTGGATGCTAGTTCGTGCGGCCCATTCGGTATGTCGCCGCGCGGGCCGACTTTCTGTAGCGCGAATGACCAGCGTTCCGGGAACGGCGCTTGCTCGCATCGACACGGGCGCGGACTTTGCTGCGGCGTTATCGACATGAACAAGCGTCGATGAGCCGGCTGCGCGCGCTGTGGTGGCGCGTTCGCGCCGGCCTGTGGTTCGTGCCGACCGTGCTCGTCGGCGCAGCGACGCTGCTCGCCGCGGCGCTGGTCGAGGCGAGCGCGGCCTGGGACCTCGGGCTGCAGGAGCGCATGCCGCGGCTCTTCGGCGTGGGCGCCGAGGGCGCGCGCGGACTGCTTACGGCGATCGCGACCTCGATGCTCACCGTCGCGGCGACGGTGTTCTCCATCACGCTCGCGGTGCTCTCGCTCGCCGCGAGCCAGTACTCCCCGCGCGTGCTGCGCAGCTTCATGGCCGACCGGCCGACCCAGGTCGTGCTCGGGACGTTCGTCGCGGTGTTCGCCTACTGCCTGGTGGTGCTGCGCACCATCCGCGCCGGCGACGAGCCGTTCGTGCCCTCGCTCGCGGTGCTGGGGGGCATCGTGCTCGCCTTCGCCGCGATCGGCCTGCTCGTGTACTTCATCCATCACCTCGCCACCTCGATCGAGGCCTCGACGATCCTCGCGCGCGTCACGCGCGGCACGCGCGAGGCGGTGGAGGCGCTCTTCCCCGACGAGCTGGGCGAGGAGGCCGGGGAGCCCGGCGGGGACGCCGACGCGCAGGCGATCGGCGCGTGGAGCGCGGTGCCCGCGCGCGAGACCGGCTACATCGTCTCTCTCGACAGCGCGGCGCTCCTCGCCTTCGCGCGCGAGCAGGGCCGGGTGGTGCGCATGGCGCTCGCCATCGGCGACTTCGCGCTCGAGGGACAGCCGCTCGCGCACCTCGAGGGACCCGGGGCGGTCGACGAGGCGGCCTGCGCGGGGCTCAACCGCTGCTACTCCTTCGACCGCCAGCGCAGCATCGAGCAGGACGCGGCCTTCGGCGTGCAGCAGATGGTCGACGTCGGGCTGAAGGCGCTCTCGCCCGGCATCAACGACCAGTCGACCGCGCTGCTGTGCATCGACCGGCTGAGCGAGGTGCTGGCGCGCGTCGCGCGCCGGCGCATCGAGAATCCCTGTCGGCGCGACGACACGGCCCTGCGCGTGATCGCCCTCGGCCCGACCTTCGCAGGCCTGCTGCGGCTCGCGTTCGCGGACCTGTGCGACGCCGGCGCCGGCAAGCCGGCGGTGCTCGAGCGGATGCTCGTCGCCCTCGAGCGCATCGCCGCCGCGACCGGCGACGCGCAGCGGCGCTCGCTCCTCGCGCAGGAGGCGCGGCGCGTCGCCGATTGCGCGCGGCGCGCCGTTCCCGCGACACACGAGCGCGAGGCGTTGCTCGCGCGTGCGGCCGGCTTGGCCCGGGCGTGCACATGACGCGCTGGGCGCTGCGCGCGGCCGCCGCCGTTGCGGTCCTCGTGGCCCTCTACGCGGCGGCGGGGTGGTGGCTCGCGCCGCGCTTCGTGCGCGACGCGCTCGTCGAGCAGGCCGCCGCGCGCGGGCTCGAGCTGCGCCTCGCCGGGGTGCGCACCCATCCCTTCGCGCTCGCGGTCGAGCTCGAGGGCATCGAGCTGGCCGGCAAAGGCGGCGAGCGCCTCGCCACCGCCGCCTCCTTCGGCGCCGATCTCGCCTGGGCGTCGCTCTGGCGCGACGCCTGGATCGTCGAGCGCGCCGAGCTGCGCGAGCCTTTCATCGAAGCGCCTTTCCCGCTTCCCGGCGGAGGAGGGCCGGGTGCGAAACCGCCTGCCATCGTCGTCCAGCGCCTGGTCGTGGCGAGCGGGGCGATCCACGTGCGCGAGCGCTCGCGCGGCGCACCGGTGGAGGCGACGCTCGAGCAGATCCACCTCTCGATGCAGGGACTTTCCACCGGCGCGGCGCAGCGCGCGCCTTACGAGCTCTCCGCGGTGCTCGCCGCCGGCGGCAACCTGCGCTCGCAGGGAACGCTGTCGCTCGAGCCGCTCGCCGCGCAGGGCAACTTGAGCCTCGACGCGGCCTCCCTCGCCAAGATATGGCGGCTTGCCGCCCCCGCGAGCGAGCCGGTGCCGGGGACGCTCGACGGCAGCGCGACGTTCGCTTATGACAAAGGCGGCTTCGCGCTGCGCGACATCGCGCTGCGCGCCGAGCCGCAGGCGGGTGGAAGCATCGCGGCCAGCGGCAGCTACACGCCCGGCGCGAAAAGCGCGAGCCTCGAGTTGCGCGCCGAAGAGCTGCCCGTGTCGCTCGCGCAGCGCTTCCTGCGGCCGATAGCGGCTTCCGGAACGCTCTCGTCGGAAGGCGCCCTGCAGCTCGCGCCCGCCATCGCCTATTCCGGCTCCCTCCGCGTGCGCGGCCTGCGCCTGGTGGAGCGCGAGTCCGAGGCGCTTCTGCTTGCCTGGAAGGACGCCCGCACGGCGTCGATCCGCGTGTCGGCGGATGCCCTCGAGCTGGGCGAGGTCACGGTGGAGGCTCCCGAGGCGCGCCTGGTCATCGAGGCGGGCGGCGGATTCAATTTCGCGCGCGCGTTCGCGGGCGGCGACGGCGATGGCGGGGGCGGCGCCTTTCGCGCCGCGCTCGAGCGCCTGCGCGTGAGCGGCGGCACGCTGCACTTCGCCGACCGCTCGCTCGAGAATCCCTTCGAGGTGACGATCGTCGCGCTCGCGGGCGGCGTCGCGGGCTTCAGCACCGGCGCGGGCGAGCCGGCGCGGGTGCAGCTGAACGGCCGCGTGCAGCCCTACGGCACGGCGCGCATCCGCGGCACCATCGACCTCGGCGCGCCCACCTCGCTCGCGGACTTCACCGCGCGGCTGCGCAACCTGCGCCTGGACGCCTTCAATCCCTACGTGGCGAAGTTCGCCGGCTACCGCATCGCCTCCGGGCGCGTGTCGGCCGAGCTGCGCTACGAGCTGCGCGAAGGCCGCCTCGTGGGCGACAACGAGCTGGTGTTCGAGGAGATGCGGCTCGGCGAGAAGGTGAAGAGCGAAAGCGCGCTCGACTTGCCCCTCGAGCTCGCCGTGGCGCTGCTCGCCGACGCGCAGGGCCGCATCGCGCTCGACATCCCGGTGAGGGGCAACCTGCGCGACCCGCAGTTCGACTTCGGCGCCATCGTGGCGAAGGCGGTGGGCAACATGCTGCGCAAGATCGTCACCGCGCCCTTCCGCGCGCTCGCGGGCCTGCTCGGCGGCGCTCGCGGCGATCCCGGCCGGATCGCCTTCGCCCCGGGCGCCGCGACGCTCTCGCCGCCGGCGGAGGAGGACGTGGCACGCGTGGCTCGCATGCTCGAGGAGCGGCCGCGCCTGGTCCTCACGGTGCGCGGCGGGTTCGACCCCGAGCGCGACCTCGAGGCGCTGCGATCGCGCACGGTGCGCGCCGAGATCGCCGCGCACGCCGGCGCCGACATCGCGAAAGGCGGGCTCGATCTTGCGGATCCGAAGGTGCTGCAGGCGGCCGAGCGGCTTTACCTGCAGCGCGTGGGCAGCCGGCTCGAGCTGCAGAAGCTGCGCGAGTCCGGGCCGCGCTACGCCCGCGCGCTAGTCGAGCGCCTCGCGGCGACGGTACCGGCGGACAAATCCTCGGCCGAGACCCTGGCGCGGGCGCGCGCCGACGCCGTGCGCGCCGAGCTCATCGCGCTCGGCGTGGACGCGGCGCGGGTGCGCGTCGGCGATCCGCAGCAGAAGGCCGCCGGCGAGGAAGGCATCGGCACCGAGCTCTCCCTCGCCGCAGGCTCGCCGCAAAACGAAATCGCGCCGGCGGAGGAGCTCGACATACGGGAGCTGCAGCGCAAGCTGAACGCGGCCGGCTACGAGGCGGGGCCGGTGGACGGCATCCTCGGCCCGAAAACGCGGGCCGCCCTGCGCGCTTACCGGGAAGTGCACGGCCGCGACCCGCGGTAGACCCTTAAGGGTCCTTTAAGTCGCAACGGCCTATGTTCGGGGCATGAAAGCCCCGAGCCCTTTTCGCGTGCAGAAGTTCCTCGGCGGGCTGCGCTATCCCGCCTGCAAGCGCGAAGTCCTCGAGCGTGCGCTCGAGCGCGGCGCCGACGGCGAGATCATGAGGCTGCTGGTGCGGCTGCCGGAACGGCCCTACGAGAGCCCGGTCTCGCTGTCGCGCGAGGTCGGGCGCCAGGCCGAGCACCTATAAAGGAGTCACACATGGACCAGCAAGACAGCGGCATCGGCGAAAGCGTCAGGAAGTCCATCGTCGGCACCGTGCGCGGCACGGGCGACGTGGTCAACGCGGTCACCGAGACCGTGAGCGGCACCCTCGTCGCTGCGTTGCGCGGCGCGGGCAACGTCGGCCAGGCGCTGACCGGCGCGGTGTCGGACGTCGCGCGCGGCGTGATCCAGGGCACCCGCGAGGTCGGCGGCGATCTGGGCGAGGCGACCAAGGGCACCGTGATCGGCACGCTGCGCGGTGCGAAGGAGATCGGCGGCGCCGCCATCGACACCGTCGGCGGCACGGCCGAGAACCTCGTGAAGGCGACCGCCGAGGTCGGCGGCGACATCGGAGTCGCGGCCCGCCAGGCGGTGGAGGGCACCGTGCTCGGCGCCAAGAACGTCGGCGTCAACGCGCTTCAGGCGGCGGGCGCGGCCGCGGGCGGCGCGGTGAAGGCGGTCTCCGAGGTCGGCGGCGACGTCGGCTATGCGGCGAAATCGGCCGTCGAGGGCGCGGTCTCCGCCGCCAAGGAGCTCGGCGTCGATGCCTCCGAAGCCGCCGCGGCCGCGGCCACCGGCGCGATCAAGGCCGCGGGCGACATCGGCGGCGAGGCGCTCGAGCAGGTGAAGCGCGCCGCCACCGGGGTGATCTCCGGCGTGAAGGTCGTCGCAGCCGAGCCCTTCCGCAAGCAGTAGACGAAAAAAAACCCTGGCGCATCCGCGCCAGGGTTCTCTCCCTTACTTGCTTTTCAGCTTCTCGGCGCTCATGTCGAGCACCAGCCGGTTGTCCGTGCCGCTCGCCTTGATGGACCTGGCGGGCACCATCGCCCGGCCGCCGTCCTGCACGCTGACGACGATGTTCTTCACCTCGCCGTTCTGCAGGCCGACGATGACGTCCTGGACCTCGCCGACGTTCTTGCCGCTGCGGTCCTGGACCTCCTTGCCGATGAGCTCGCTCGAGCGGATCAGGTTCATCTTGCCCGACTGCGGGCTGCTGCCGGCGCCCGCCTGCTTGCCGCCCATGCGCGTCCAGTAGGCGTCGTCCATCCCGGGCCACTGGCCCTTGCTGAACCCGTCGCGGTTCTCGAGCGCCTGCTTGTCGATGTTCATGACCACCTGGTTGCGCTCCTTGCCGGGCTTGAGCTCGCTCAACGGAAAGGCGTAGTTGTCCTCGCCGATGCCGAGGAAGCCGCCGAAGCCCAGCACCGCGGCGTGCACCTTGCCGCTGTTCAGATCAAGGACGATGTCGTCGATCTCGCCGATTTCCTCGCCCTTGGCGTTCACCACTTCCATGCCCTTCAGGTTGCTCGCGCGCAGCTCGCCGCGCTGCTGCGCGGCCTGCGTGCCGGTGCCGCCGGCGGCGGCGCCCTTGTCGCGCTCCCAGGGCATGTCGGCGCTGCGCTGGGTCGGCTGCTCCGCCCGCGTGTCGCGCGCCTGCTCTTTCGCCTCGTTCGCGTAGGCGTTCGCGCCGGCGAAGGCGAGGACGGAGAAGCTGACGAGCAATGGCTTCGCTAGTTTCATGGAACCTCCTTTGTGGAAGATTGCGGAATCCGCGCGCGCCCGGGACCACCGGCAGGATTTTCAGCGGGGGATTGCAATGCCTTCCGTCCCGCCGGGGAACCTCGCGCGCGCGCGCGGCTGGTCCCCCTCTGGTGCAAGAGTGATACCCACCCGCGCGTGGTTCCCGATCGGGAACCATTTCGCGCTTCCGGCTCCGATTTCCATGGCCGGTATAGTGGCGCCGATGCGCGCCACGGCCGCCGGCTTGGCCCTTTACGCCCTGCTGGTCCTCGGCCTCGACAGCTTCGAGGGCGCCGTGATCCCGCTCAATGCCCTGAAGGCCGTGCTTCCCGGCTTCGCCGCCGGCTGGCTCGGCCGCGCGCGCGGCCTGAAGCAAGGCGCGCTGGTGGGCGCGCTCGGCGGCATGCTCGAGGTCGGTCGGCTCGCCTTCGCCGAGCTGCCGCTCGGCGTTCCCGACCAGCTCGTGCTCGCGAGCGCCTACACCGTCGCCGGCGCCGCGCTCACCAACGCCCTCGGCGGCGCCGCGGGAGAATCTCTCAGCTCGGGGGGTGAAGCTCGAACTCGCCGTTGATCTCGACGGCGATGCCGCGCGGCAGCGAGACGTGGCCGACCGCCGAGCGCGCGTGAGGGCTGCCGAAGAGCTCGAAGAGGAGGTCCGAGGCGCCGTCGATGACCTGCGGGTGCTGGGCGAAGTCGGGCGTGCAGTTGCACATGCCGAAGAGGCGCAGCACGCGCTTCACGCGGTCGAGGTCGCCGCAGTGCGCCTTGACCGTGGCGAGCATGGTGAGCGCCACCGCGCGTGCGGTGGCGTGGCCTTCCTCCACCGTGATGTCGACGCCGAACTTGCCGGTCTGGCGCACCTGCGGAAGCTGCGGCAGGTTGAGCCCGTGCCCCGACACGAACAGGAGGCTGCCGGCCTGGGTGCAGCCGACGCGGTTGTTCTTCGGGAAGGTGAAGGGCGGCGGCAGCTCGTAGCCCATCTGCCGCAGCTTCGTCTCGAGCTTCCCGCTCATTGCGGCTTGATGCCGACCGCGTCGCCCAGCTTGCGCATGCGCACGACGTACTCGCGGGCGAATGCGTCCCACTCCTGCGGCCCCATGAAGGCGGGGGCGGCGCCGAGCGTCGCGAGCCGCTCCTTGACCGCCGGCATCTCGAGCGCCTTGGCCATGTCGCGGGCGAAGCGCTCGCGGATCGCCGCCGGCGTGCCGGCCGGGGCGAACACGCCGAACCAGTCGTCGCCCTCGTAGGGCACGCCCGCCTGCTCTAGGCTCGGCACGCCGGGCATGAACGCGGTTCCCGAGCTCGAGGTCGTGGCAAGGATCTGCAGCTTGCCCGCTCTCGTGAGCGGGATGGCGTTGGGGCCGGGAGCAAAGGCGTACAGCACGCGCCCGGTCATCGTGTCGTTCCCCGCCTCGGGCGTGCCGCGGTAGGCGACGTGCTCGGCCTTGAGGCCGGTGAGATGCGCGACCGCGGCGGCGTGCATGTGCGCGGTGCTGCCGACGCCCGCCGACGCGTAGTGGATTCCCTGCGGCTGCTTCTTCGCGTGGGCGATCAGGTCCTGCAGCGACTTGAAGCCGTGCGAGGTCGCGGTCACGAGGAAGCTCGGCGAGCGCGCCATCTGGCCGACGCCGGTGAAGTCCTTCTCGACGCTGTAGGGCACCTTGGGGTCGATGGCGATGCGCACTCCGAAGGCGCTCGCCACCGCGAGGAAGGTGCGGCCGTCGGGCGCCTGGTCGGCCACCCACCTCGAGCCGATCACGCCGCCCGCGCCGACGCGGTTGTCGATGATCACCGCCACTTTCCACATCTCGGCCAGCTGCTGCGCCACGAGGCGCGTGATCACATCGGTGCCGCCGCCCGCGGTGAAGGGCACGACGATGCGCACCTGCGAGGGTGGGAATTCCTGGGCCTGCACAGAGAAAGTGACCAGGGAAAGAAGCAAAACGCAGAAAACCTTTTTCATCGCGACTCCTTCAGGGAACGTGGACCCACAGGTCGAGCATGACGACTGCGCCCGGCACGGCGAGCGCGGGGACTTCGATGGCGGAGAACGGAATGTGCTGCCCCGGCAGGTGCTTCTGCCAGGCCTGCCAGGCGCCGTCGAAGCCGGCGAGGTCGGTGTGGAACTGCTGCGCTCGCACGACGTTGGCGAGCGAGGTGCCCGCCTTGCGGCAGATGCGCTCGGCCTGCGCCAGCATGTGGGCAGTCTGGATCTGCGGGTCGGTGCGCGCCGGAGCGGCGAGTCTGCCTCGGTCATCGACCGCCATCAGGCCGCCGAGGAAGAGCAGGTCGCCGGCGCGGATGGCCTGCACCTGTCCCGCGTAGGGCATCGGCACGCCGGCATCGATCGCCTCCTTCTTCGTCGCGCCGCCGCGGCGCACGCTGATGGTGTTGATCTCGATGCGGCCGACCTCGCAGATGAAGCCGGGGTTGGACGTGGTGATGATGCTCGTCGCGGGCGGCGAGTCGCCGAAATGCTTTGCCCAGACTTCATTGAAGGCCGGCACGTCGTCGAGGTCGCGCAGGTACACCTGCGCCTTGACGACCTCGGCCAAGGTGTTGCCCACCGTCTCGAGCGCGGGTTTGAGCTTTCGCTGGATGACGAACTCGGTCTCCAGCTTGATCGGCGTTCCCTTCCACAGGTGCCCGGCCGGCATGCGCGCCTGCGGATCGAGCGGGCCTTCCTCGGTCTTCAGCGCTTCGGAGGTCTGGCCGGCGATGAACACGTAGTCTCCGCAGGTGAGCACCGGGCTGTAGCCGGAAGTGGCGTGCACCGGCAGGTTCGCGGGCCGGTGCTGCACCGGCTCGAACCCTTTCGCCGGCACCGCGGCCATCAGCTGCACCTCCATCGACTGCCCGGCAAGGAGGAACCTCTGGTGCAGGTTCGAGGTGCTGGCCGGGATCTGGCCGCCGAAGAACTCGCGCCGCACCTCGTGGTACGGATCGACCACGCGCCCGCCGGTGTAGTACTGGTCGATGCGCACGGCGTTCTTGCGGTCGGTGCCGCCTGCCTCTAGCACGCGCGCGAAGTTCTGGAAGACGTGCCGCGCCTCGACCTTGTGGCGTGACTCGCCGCGGTTCGGCGCCGACTCGTCGAACTCGGGCATCGTCGTGCGCCCCGTGGCGAAGACCCAGCGCCCGGCCCGAATCCCCGTCGCATGAAGGATGTTCCCCGGCTGCAGGGTCGCTGGAAGCAGTGCCTGGGTCATGGAGCGAGGCTATATTAGCCGGGCGCGAAAAGGCATAATCGTTTCACCCTGGAGGAGGGACTGCATTGAAAGCGCCGGCGTTTGCCTATAAGAAACCGCGGTCGCTGGAGGAGGCGTTCGAGCTGATCGAGCGCCCCGGCGCGAAGGTGCTCGCGGGCGGGCAGAGCCTCATTCCCTCGCTCAACATGCGGCTGTCGCAGCCGGAGCTGCTGGTCGACATCACCGGGCTGCCCGGCCTCTCGGAGATCCGCCTCGACCGCGGGGTGGTGCGCATCGGCGCGCTGGTCACGCACACGCAGCTCGAGAACTCCGAGGAGGTGCGCGCGCACGTGCCGCTCCTGCACCAGGCGGTGGCGCACGTGGCGCACCCGGCGATCCGCAACCGCGGCACGCTCGGCGGCAGCGTCGCTCTCGCCGACCCCGCGGCGGAGTATCCCGCCTGCCTGCTCGCGCTCGACGCCACGGTGGTGCTCTACGGCCACTCGGGCGAGCGCCTGGCGGGCGCGGGGGAGTTCTTCAAGGGGCTGTTCGAGACCGACATCCGGCCCGGCGAGATCGTCGCCGCGGTCGAGTTCCCGGCGCTGAAGAAGGACGAGCGCTCGGTGTTTCTCGAGCTTGCGCGCCGCCACGGCGACTACGCCATCATCGGGCTTGCCGCGCACTGGGGCGCCGACAAGCGCTTCGTCTATCTCGGCGCCGGCGCCACGCCGGTGTTCGCGGCGCGCGCCTCGGGCGCGAAGACGCTCGAGCAGGCGCGCAACGCGCTGAAGGAGGACCTGGATCCTCCGGCCGATCTCTACAACTCTTCCAAGACCAAGCTTCACCTCGCCGGGGTGCTGCTGGAGCGCGCATGGACCACGCTGTCGAAGCCACACTGACCGTCAACGGCAAGGAGGTGCGCCGGCGCATCGAGCCCCGGATGCACCTGGTCGACTTCCTGAGGGAAGAGCTGGGCCTGACGGGCTCGCACATCGGCTGCGAGCACGGCGTGTGCGGCGCGTGCACGGTGCGCGTCGACGGCAAGATCGTGCGCGGCTGCCTGATGCTCGCGGTGCAGGCCGACGGCTGCAGCGTCGACACCATCGAGGGCCTGTCGGATTCGAAGGAATTGGCGGTCCTGCAGAAGGCATTCCACGAGAAGAACGCGCTGCAGTGCGGGTTCTGCACGCCGGGGATGCTCATGGCGGCCCAGGATCTGGTGTCGTTGAAGAAAAAATCTTCCCGGGAGGAGATACGCGCCCATATCTCCGGGAACTACTGCCGCTGCACCGGCTACCAGGCGATCGTCGATGCCATCGATGAGGTGATCAATGGCAAAGGCTGAGCTACCCCTCCACGCGCCGGGCACGCAGCTCGACAAGGGCTACATCGGCCAGAGCGTGCCGCGCCCCAACGCGCAGCGCCTGCTCCAGGGCCGCGGCGCGTTCACGGACGACCTGCGCTTCCCGCGCCTCGCGCACGCGGCGTTCTTCCGCTCGCCCTATGCGCACGCGAAGATCAAGAAGCTGGATTTCTCGAAAGCCTTGAAATCGGAGGGCGTGATCGGGGTGTTCGATGGCAGGGCCGTCGCCGAGTACTGCAAGCCCTGGGTGGCGGTGCTCGCGCACCTGAAGGGCATCAAGTCCCCGGAGCAGCACGCGCTCGCCATCGAGCGCGCCTGCTCGCAGGGCGAGCCGGTGGCGGCGGTGGTGGCCGAGTCGCGCACCCAGGCCGAGGACGCGGTCGCGCTCATCGAGGCGGAGTGGGAAGAGCTGCCGGTCGTGGTCGACATGGAGGAGGCGCTCGAAGGGCGAACGGTCATCCATCCGGAGTACCAGGACAATATCTGCTTCAAGCGCGAGCACGACACGGGCGGCGTCGACGAAGCGTTCGCGCAGGCCGACCTGGTGGTGGAGGATACGTTCCACTTCGGCCGCCACACCGGCGTGTGCCTGGAGGGGCGCGCGATCCTCGCCGACTACAACGCCGCCGAGCATTCGCTCACCGTGTACCACGCCACCCAGGCGCCGCACATGATGCAGGACATCTTCTCGCGCCACCTCGGCATCCCCGAGGCGAACGTGCGCGTGATCGCCAAGGACATCGGCGGCGCCTTCGGCATCAAGGTGCACGTCTAT
>CBDDRQ010000019.1:0-3485 GCA_965233125.1 uncultured bacterium | reverse complement strand
CAGCCCGTGGTACATGCAGCGCACGCAGTCGCCTTCGAGGCGGCCGTTCGAGAGCTTCGCGCCGCGGTGCGCGCAGCGGTTGTCGAGCGCCACCACCTTGCCGCTCTCGCCCTTGTAGAGCACCACCGGCTTCTCGAGGAGCGTGCGCGCGAGGAGCTTGCCGTCGATCAGCTCGTGGTCCCAGGCCGCGACGTACCAGCAGTTCGTGAGGAAGGCTTCGGTTTCCGCGGCCATGCCTGCTCCTATCTTGCCGTGAAGTTGGGAATGAACAAGAGTAGCAAAACCACCGCGAGCACGATCCAGAAGCGCCAGTTGGTGCGGGTGAAATGCGCGACATTGTGCTTCGCCATCTCCTCGTACTGGCTCTTCAGGCCGGCGATGAGGCGGTTCTGCTCCTCCAGCAGCCCCTTGATCTCCTTCAGCAGCTCTTTCTCGTCCATCGTCCGGGAGTCTACCGCCAGCGCGAGCGCGCGAGCCACCACGCGCCGAACGCCAGCGCCGCGAGCAGCCAGTAGAGCTCGCGCGCCTCGCTGCCCGCCCCCATCGCCGCGAAGGCGAGCGCAACCGCGGCCCAGAAGAGAAGGTGCAGCGCCACGATGCGCCCGGGCGTCATGGGAGTGGTGCGCTCACAGGCTTCTACCGTATACCATGTGCGCCGCAATGAGCGAACTCTGGGCGATGACCGCGGCCGCGCTGCTCGAGGGCTACCGCAGGCACGAATTTTCTCCGGTCGAGGTGGCACGCGCGGTGCTGGGGCGCATCGAGGCGCGCAATCCGGAGCTGAATGCCTTTTGCCTCATTTCGAAAACGATTCTTGAAGATGCAAAGGCATCCGAGTCGCGCTGGCTCGCCGGGCAGCCGCGGGGGCTGCTCGACGGCGTGCCGGTGTCGATCAAGGACCTGCTGCTCACGAAGGGCTGGCCGACGCTGCGCGGGTCGAAGGCGGTGGATCCGAAGGGCCCCTGGAACGACGACGCGCCGGCCGTGGCGCGCCTGCGCGAGCACGGCGCGCTGCTCCTGGGCAAGACCACCACGCCGGAGTTCGGCTGGAAGGGCGTCACCGACAGCGCGCTTACCGGCATCACGCGCAATCCCTGGGACAAGTCGAAAACGCCGGGCGGCTCCTCGGGCGGCGCCGCGGCCGCGCTCGCTTCGGGCATGGGCCCGCTCGCGGTCGGCACCGACGGCGGCGGCTCGATCCGCATCCCCTGCTCGTTCACCGGCCTGTTCGGGCTGAAGCCCTCCTTCGGGCGGGTACCCGCGTGGCCGCTCTCGCCCTTCGGCACCGTGGCGCACGTCGGCCCGATGGCGCGCAGCGTCGCCGACGCGGCGCTGATGCTGAACGTCCTCGCGCAGCCCGACGCGCGCGACTGGCATTCCCTTCCCTACGAGCCGCAGGACTGGCGCACCGGCCTGGAGCAGGGCGTCGCCGGCCTGCGCATCGCCTACTCGCCGGATCTGGGCTACGCGAAGGTCGATTCCGAAGTCGCTTCGCTCGTCCGCAGCTCCATAAGGATCTTTGCAGACCTGGGCGCGAAGGTCGAAGAGAAAAACCCGGGCTTCGAGAACCCCGCCGGCATCTTCCGCATCCAGTGGTTTTCGGGAGCTGCATTTCTCGTGAAAAGTCTCTCTTCCGAGAAACGCAAGCTGGTCGATCCCGGCCTCCTCGAGATCGCAACCGAGGGCGAGAAGATCACCGCGCACGAAGTGCTCGACATGCAGATGCAGCGCGGCGCGCTCGGCGTTCACATGAACCTCTTCCACCGCGACTACGACCTGCTGGTGACGCCGACGCTCGCGGTGCCGGCGTTCGAGGCGGGGCGCGAGTTCCCGCCCGGGGGCAGCCGCTGGACCGACTGGACGCCGTTCAGCTATCCCTTCAACCTCACCCAGCAGCCGGCGGCATCGATTCCGTGCGGCCTCACCAAGGCCGGCCTGCCCGTCGGGCTGCACATCGTCGGCCCCAGGTACGCCGACGCGCTGGTGCTGCGCGCCGCGCGCGCGTTCGAGTCGGTCCGCCCGCTGACCTTCCCGAAGTGAAAGCCCTCGCCGGCTGGCTGGCGGCGAGCTTTGCCGCCGCGGCGCTGGGCGCCGTCGCCACGCGGCAGGCGCCCGAGTTCTACGCGCAGCTCGTGCGCCCGGACTGGGCGCCGCCCGGCTGGCTCTTCGGCCCGGTGTGGACGCTGCTCTATGCGCTGATGGGCATCGCCGCCTGGCGCGTGTGGCGCAAGGCGGGCTTCGGCACCGCGATCCATCTCTTCCTCGCGCAGCTCGCGCTGAACGCGCTCTGGAGCTGGCTCTTCTTCGCCTGGCGCCTGGGCGGCGCCGCGTTCGGCGAGATCGTGCTGCTGTGGGCGCTGATCGCCGCGACGCTCGCGGCCTTTCTGCGCATCGACCGGCTTGCCGCCGCGCTGCTCGTACCCTACCTCTTGTGGGTGAGCTTCGCCTGCGCGCTCACCTACGCGGTGTGGCGCGCCAACCCGCAGCTCCTCGGCTAGGCGAGCCGGTAGATCTCGATCGGCTCCTCCAGGCCCTTCACCGTCACCGGGCCGAGCGAGGCCGCGCCCGCCGGCACCTCGCCGGCCTTGCGCAGCACCTCTGCGGTGGCGAGGAGCTGCGAGGCGTACGTCTTGTTCAGCTGCTCGATGCGGAAGGCGATGATCACCACCTCGCCGGTGATCGAGTACTGCATGCGCGCGGCGGAGCCGATGTTGCCGCACACCGCCTCGCCGGCGTGCAGGCCGATGCCGATGCGCGTCGGCGGGATGCGCCCGCTGTCGGAGAGCACCTGCACCGCGGCGACGATCTCGCGCGCGGCGTGGAGCGCGTCGCGGCACTCGCTGCCGGTGGCGATCGGCGCGCCGAACGTCGCCATGAAGCCGTCGCCGAGGAACTGGTTGATCACGCCCCGGTGGCGCCCGACCACCTCGATGGCGGCGCCGAAGACCGCGTTCTGGTAGGCCACCACCTCCTCGGGCGCGCGCTTCTCCACCAGGCGCGTGAAGTCGCGGATGTCCATGAACATCACGCACACGAACTGGCGGCGGCTCTGGATGCGCGCGCCCTGGCGCAGCAGCGCCGCGGCGACCTCGGGGGAGACCTGCTGGCCGAAGGCGGCGAGCGTGCGCTGGCTCTCCTCGAGCGAGCGGAACACGCCGCGCACGCGCCGGCGGATCTCGGCGGCGACGAAGCCCGCCGCCAGGCCGGTCAGCACCAGCACGGCGCTCTTGAGGACGTAGAACGGCGCGGTGGCGAGGGGCGTGCCCGCCGCGACGGGGCTGTCGGGCACGAAGAAGGCGAACAGCGCGAGGTACTGCGCCGCCGCGACGATGCCGGTGAACAGCGACACCCATTAGCCGGCCGTAAGCAATAGGGCGAGGGTATGCCTCGCGATTTTGGCACGATAGGTCGGTGAAGCCTTCCCCTTCATCGAGTTGCAACGCGCCCGGTTCTTCGTTCATTGGCTGCGATCCGAATCGCGCCAG